>NZ_JBWKDT010000155.1:0-1010 GCF_056435785.1 Streptomyces sp. NPDC043870 | reverse complement strand
CCGATGGCGTGGAGGCCGGCGTCGAGCAGGGCCGGGTGCAGGCCGAAGCGTGCGGCGTCGCGGCGGCCGTCCTCGGGGAGCTCCACCTCCGTGAACAGCTCCGCGCCCCGCCGCCAGGCGGCCTTGAGCCCCTGGAACAGCGGCCCGTATGCCATGCCGTCCCCGGCGAGCTCCGCGTACAGTCCGCTGATGTCGACCTGTACGGCGTCTGCCGGCGGCCAGATCTCCAGGTCACCGAGTCCCTGCAATGCCTCCGGGTTGCCCCCACCGGACGCGAGGACACCGGAGCCATGGCGAGTCCAAGGCTCCTCCGCCAACGCATCCTGACGCCGGGAGTACACCCCGAACGGCCGCACACCAGCCGCATTCGGCGCCTCGACCACCAGCTGAAGCAGCACCCCGCCCCGCTCAGGCAGCACCAACGGCGCCTCAAGCGTCAACTCCTCAACCACATCACAACCGACCTGGTCACCCGCCCGAACCGCCAGGTCGACGAAGGCCGTACCCGGCAGCAGCACACCACCGTGGATCGTGTGATCAGCAAGCCACGCGTGCGTGTCCAACGACAGACGCCCGGCCAGAACCACCCCGTCCGAGTCGGCCAGGGCCACCGCCGCACCAAGCAGCGGGTGGTCAGCGTCCCCGAGGCCGATCGACTCCGGATCCCCGGAGGCGAACGCCACCGCACTCGGCCAGAACCGCTGACGCTGGAAGGCGTAGGTCGGCAGATCCACGCGGCGGGCACCCATGCCCGCGAAGAACGCCGACCAGTCCACGGCAATGCCCCGAACGTGAGCCTGCGCGAGGGCGGCCACGAGAGTCTCGGCCTCCGGCCGACCCGTGCGGAGCACGGGGATGAACCCTGCCTCGTCCGTTACGCAGGCCTGCGCGAGCGCGGACAGCACACCGTCCGGGCCGAGTTCGACGTACGTCGTCACGCCCGCCGCTTCGAGGGCGCGGATGCCGTCCAGGAAGCGGACGGCGTCGCGGACGTGGCGTACCCAGAACTC
>NZ_JBWKDT010000154.1:0-1107 GCF_056435785.1 Streptomyces sp. NPDC043870 | reverse complement strand
CCTCGCCCTTGCGGGCGATGTTGTGGGAAGCGTTCCGGTCCGCGTGGGCAACGACCCCGCAGTTCCGGCAGGCGAAGAGGGCCTGGCTGGCCCGGTTCTTCCTGTCGATGTGGCCGCACTCGCAGCACTGCTGCGAGGTATAGGCGGGATCGACGAAGACCACGGGCACGCCGGCCCTGCGGGCCTTGTAGACGATGAAGTCTGCGAGCTGGGCGAAGGCCCAGGAGTGGAGCGCGACCCGTTGGGGCTTGCGGAGCCGTACCCTCTGCCGGATTCCCTTGAGTTCTTCCAAGGAGATCCCGGATGAGGTGCGTTCAGCCTCGGTCACGATCGTCTTGGCGATGATGTGGTTCTGATTCGCGGCATGGCGCTGTTCGCGCCGGTTGCGCTTCTTCAGGAGCCGCTTGGCGGACTTGGTGCCCTTGCGCTGGAGCTTGGTGCGCAGGTCGCCTTGCCGCTTGCGGTGCCGGTTCAGGCCGCGCCCGGCGGCCCGGTAGCCAGTGGACGTGGCGGCAATGTTGACGATACCGAGGTCCACCCCGATGAACTGCTCGGGCTCGTACTGCTCGGCCTCGGGAACCTCGAAGGTGGCGATCAGGTAGAACACGCCGTCACGCTCGACCAGATCAGACTCGCCCTGCCGGTGCTCCCGCAGCATCTTCAGGCCGTCGGCGGAGCAGACGAACCGCACACCCCGGATGCGTCCGGCGGTGGTCCAGATGGACACCGTCTGCGCGTCGTACTGCCAGCTCAGGCACCGGTCGTCGTACGGCTGGGCTGCCTGGGACCGAAAGGCAAGCGGCTTGGACTCGGCCCTCCTGCGCCGCTTCGAGCCCGGTCTGCCGAGGTTCCCGGCTTTGATGTTGGCCTTGAGTGTCGTGTAGGCGTCGCGGACCTTCTTGATGGTGTGCTGGGCTGCTTGCGCCCCCAGCCCTCGCGACTTCAACTCCGCGTAGGTGTGCTTGCGCAGCTCGTACTCGCGCGGAATGCCGCACTCGAAGGCCACCGTCGACACCCAGTTCGCGGCCTCGTTGACCGTGCGCAGGGTCGCGAGAAGTGCGGCGGTCTGCTCGGCCTCCGGCATCAGCTTCACTCGCACAACGAGTT
>NZ_JBWKDT010000153.1:0-1130 GCF_056435785.1 Streptomyces sp. NPDC043870 | reverse complement strand
CTAGTGTCCTGAGTCGGAGATTTGTCGTTGGTCTGGTGTGAGTCGTCCTGGACCGAAGATTCCGCCGGTTGTGTTGACTGATGCCGAGCGGGAGATGTTGCAGTCGTGGGTGCGCCGTCGTTCGAGTGCCCAGTCGTTGGCGTTGCGTTCGCGGATCGTGTTGGAGTGCGCCGAAGGGCATGCGATCGCGGAGGTCGCCCGGCGCTTGCGGATCACCACCGACACGGTCCGCACCTGGCGGCGGCGCTTCCTCGAGCGACGACTGGACGGCTTGTGCGACGAGCCACGGCCGGGTGTCCCGCGGAAGATCACCGACGCAGATGTCGAGCGGGTGATCGTCAAAACCCTGGAGGAGACACCGAAGAACGCCACCCACTGGTCGACGAGATCGATGGCGGCTGCCACCGGCATGTCACAGTCCGCGATCTCCCGGATCTGGCGGGCGTTCGGCCTGCAGCCGCACCGGGCCGAGACGTTCAAACTGTCCAAGGACCCGCTGTTCGTCGACAAGGTCCGCGACGTGGTCGGGCTCTATCTCGATCCGCCGGAGCGGGCACTGGTCCTGTGCGTGGACGAGAAGTCCCAGATCCAGGCCCTGGACCGGTCACAACCGGTTCTGCCGATAATGCCCGGGGTGCCCGAACGCCGAAGCCACGACTACGTGCGTGCGGGCACCACCACACTCTTCGCCGCCCTGGACACGGCAACGGGCAAGGTCATCGGCTCGCTGCACCGCCGCCACCGGGCAACGGAGTTCAAGAAGTTCCTGATCAAGCTCGACCGCGAGGTGCCCCGTGAGCTGGACGTGCACCTGATCCTGGACAACTACGTCACCCACAAAGTGCCGGCCGTCAAGAAGTGGCTGACCGGCCATCCGCGCTTCCACCTGCACTTCACACCGACCGGATCCTCGTGGCTGAACATGGTGGAGCGGTGGTTCGCCGAACTCACCACCAAGAAGCTCCGCCGAGGTGTCCACCGCTCCGTCCAGGCCCTCGAACGCGACATCCGCACCTGGCTCGCCGATTGGAACACCAACCCACGGCCCTTCATCTGGACCAAAACAGCCGACGAAATCCTCGACAAAGTCGCAACATACTGCCGACGAATCTCCGACTCGGGACACTAGT
>NZ_JBWKDT010000152.1:0-1205 GCF_056435785.1 Streptomyces sp. NPDC043870 | reverse complement strand
GAAGAACGGCTGGACGTTGGCGGAGGAGGCCGGACATGCCGGTCCGGACCGGATCCACCGGCTGCTGAACCGGATCGACTGGGACGCCGACGAGGTCCTGGACGATGTGCGGGACTACGTGGTCGAGCACCTCGGCGACCGAGAGGCGGTCCTGATCGTTGACGACACCGGCTTCCTGAAGAAGGGCACCCGGTCGGCCGGGGTCCAGCGGCAGTACTCCGGGACCGCGGGCCGGACGGAGAACTGCCAAATCGGCGTCTTCCTCGCCTATGCGTCCGCCCGCGGGCGGACGCTGATCGACCGCCGTTTGTACCTGCCCGCCTCATGGACGGACGACCGCGACCGGTGCCGCCGGGCCGGCATCGCCGACGGCACCGGCTTCGCCACCAAGGTGGAAATGGGCAAGGCCATGGTCCGCCAGGCGATCGCCGACGGGATCCCGTTCCGGTGGGTCACCGCAGACGCCGCCTACGGATTCTCCAAGGGCTGGCGCCACGAGCTCGAGCAGGCCGACGTCTTCCACGTCATGGCCACCACCCGCCACGACACCGTCGTCACCCGCTGGGCCATCGACCACCCCGTCCACGATCTCTTCCCCGGCCTGCCACGGCAGAAGTGGAAACGCCGTTCCTGCGGCGATGGCGCCCACGGCCCACGGGTCTACGACTGGGCTCGTGTCGAGGTGCGTCCCTGGCACCGGCCCGACCGGCAGCACTGGGTCATCGCCCGCCGCAGCGTCCGCCGGCCCGAGGAGATCTCCTACTACATCGCCTACTGCCCGGCCGGCACCACCCTCGACGAGCTGATCCGCATCGCCGGCAGCCGGTGGGCGATCGAGGAATGCTTCCAGACCGCGAAACAGGAGTGCGGCCTGGACGACTACCAGGTCCGGCGCTACGACGGATGGCACCGCCACATCACCCTGGCCATCGCAGCCCACGCCTGCCTCACCGCACTGCGAGCCCGCGAACACGACGCCGGGAAAGCAGAAACGGATCCTCCCAGCTCATACCCCTCAGCCTTCCCGAACTCAGGCGTCTGATCGGCCGGCTCACCCGCCCCCGACCGAGCATCGACCACGTCCTGCACTGGTCACATTGGCGCCGCAGACGACAACACCAAGCCCGCATCAGCCACTACAAACAACGCGGCCACAGACCACCGGAAACTGTCCCACCGTCACACAAAAGACCGTTGCAGTACTA
>NZ_JBWKDT010000151.1:0-1219 GCF_056435785.1 Streptomyces sp. NPDC043870 | reverse complement strand
GCCTCCTGGCGGGATCGCGTGTTTTGACGCTCACTGGTGCTGGTGGGGTGGGCAAGACGCGTCTGGCTGTGCATGTTGCCCGTGCCATGCGGCGTTCCTTCGCCGACGGTGTGTGGTTGGTCGAGCTGGCGGAGCTGCGGGATCCTTCTCTGCTTGCGCAGACGGCTGCGGAGAAGTTGGGCCTGAGTGACCAGTCCTCGCGTCCTGCGATCGAGATCGTCACTGGCTTTCTGGGCTCCCGCGAGGTTCTGCTCGTGCTCGACAACTGTGAGCACTTGGTGGATGAGTGCGCGCTGTTCGTTGATGCCGTGATCCGGTCTTGTCCCAAGGTCCGGGTGCTGGCCACGAGCCGGCAGTCTCTGGGTGTTTACGGTGAGAGCACTTTGCTGGTGCCCCCGATGCCGGTGCCGGACCCCGAGCAGGGAATGTCGTCTGAGGCCCTTGCCCAGTATGACTCGGTCCGTCTGTTCACCGATCGGGCCGGCGCGATCCTGCCCGACTTCGACCTGCGTCGTCAGGACTGTGCTGCGCTGGCACGGCTGTGCCACAGTCTGGACGGCATCCCCCTGGCCATCGAACTGGCCGCGGTGTGGCTGCGGGCCCTGTCGCTGAAGGAGATCGAACAGCGCCTCTCCGAGCGCTACCGTCTGCTCACCATCAGCCCCCGCGGTGCGCCTATCCGCCAGCGCACGCTGCGCGCTTTGATCGACTGGAGCTACGAGTTGTGCTCTCAGTCCGAGCAGCTGATCTGGGCGCGTGCGTCGGTCTTTTCCGGTGGCTTCGATCTGGCGTCGCTGGAGTATGTCGCCAGTGGCGACGGTGTGGCCCGCGAAGAGATCCTGGGCATTGTGTGCTGCCTGGTGGACAAGTCCGTCCTGATCCGGGAGGAAGCCGACGGCGATGTGCGCTATCGCATGCTGGAGACGATCCGTGAGTACGGCCAGGAATGCCTCGTCGGCGCTGGTGAGGACGCCACGGTCCGGCGCCGTCACCGTGACTGCTACGTCCGTCTGGTGGACCGGTTCGATGCCGAATGGATAGGCCCCGACCAGCAGGCATGGATCAAGCGGTTGCGGCATGAACACGCAAACCTGCGCCTTGCGTTGGACTTCTCCATCAACGAGCCCGGCGGGGCGACCACCGCACTGCACATGATCATCACGATCGAGGAATACTGGGCTGCCCGAGGCCTGCTGACCGAAGCACGCCACTGGCTCGA
>NZ_JBWKDT010000150.1:0-1233 GCF_056435785.1 Streptomyces sp. NPDC043870 | reverse complement strand
CCCGGCGGGGCGACCACCGCACTGCACATGATCATCACGATCGAGGAATACTGGGCTGCCCGAGGCCTGCTGACCGAAGCACGCCACTGGCTCGACCAGGCGCTGGCCACGGCGCCTCACCTCAGTCGCGAACGGGTTGCGGCACTGCGACTCAACGCCTGGTACGCACTGGTGCAAGGCGACAACAAAGCTGGCGTTTCACTTCTGGCAGAGGCCGCGCAACTGGCCGACCAACTCCGCGACGTGGCTGAGAGCGCCCACGTGACGTTTATCCAAGGCCTTGCAGCCTTCTTCATCGGCGATCTGGACAAGGCAGCCTCGCTCATCGGTAACGCCCTATCCGGGTTCCGGACGTCGGACAAGGTCCGCCATGAGATGTTCGCATTAGTCATGTACGGTCTCACCGTAGGCGTCAGGGGTGAACGCGAACGGGGCTTGGCTCTCCTCAACGAATGCCTGTCCATGACGCAGCAGCGTGGTGAGCTGATGTTGCGCTCATGGGCGCTGTGGGCAGTCTCCTTCATCGAAGTCAATCATGAGCTCCCCCGCGCGGAGGCGGCCGCAAGGCAGGCTCTCCGCCTGCACGGCCAGATGGGGACGAAGCTCGGCTTCGCCTTCGTGTTCGATACCCTGGCATGGGTGAACGAACGACAAGGCCGCCATAACCGGGCCGCCACCCTCTTTGGTGCCGCCAGCGCCCTCTGGAATGAAATTGGCGCGTCTCCGGACCATTACCTACCCGTCGGCACCGTCCACGACCGGTACACCTCCATGACCCGGGCAGCCCTCGGCGACCAGACCTTCGAGAAGACCTTCCAAATCGGCCGCGGGCTCTCCGGACAACACGCCATCGACTACGCACTCGAGAACACGACATCTATAACCCCGGCTCAGCGGGTGTCGCCTGAAAAGACACCGCTGACGCCACGCGAACTGCAGGTCGCCGAACTGATCGCTCAAGGACTGACCAACAAAGAAATCGCAGCACATCTGGTCATCGCCCCCCGCACTGCCGACACACATGTGGAACGTATCCGGACCAAACTGGAATTCACATCCCGCTCGCAGATAGCTGCCTGGTACATCGCACATCAGACCCCGCCTCGGGTCTCCATCGCATAGCGCGCAGCCCACACCTGCTAGTAGGGCTTGGTCAGGTTCACTCGCCGGTGGCGTGTCCGGTTGAGGGGGCTGTGTCGTTGACCGGGGGTGACACCTGAGGAGTTGGATGTA
>NZ_JBWKDT010000149.1:0-1243 GCF_056435785.1 Streptomyces sp. NPDC043870 | reverse complement strand
CCAAGACCGTCCCACCCATGCAAAACCCCCGCTACACTCCCCACCGCCAGGCCGTTGACCAGCAGAAATACAGAAGTCCGGCTGGAGTACTAACTCCGGCCGGTCGCACCGGCAGACCGCCGCATCTATCACATCTATGATAGTTAGGGTAGGATGCGGTCATGGAGATGCGGACGTACACGACAATTGACCTCCGTAAGCAGATGGGCGAGATCCTCGACCGGACCCGGATCGCGGGTGAGGCGGCCGCGATCACCCGCAAGGGCAAGACGCTGGCCTACCTGGTGCCCGCCGAGTGGTTCGAGCGCTGTCAGCAGGTGGCGGCGCAGCAGCCCGACAGCGACGCCGGCCAGGACGCGGCCTGACCGTCAGGGCAGTGAAGACCAGGAGCCCTCACACCATGACCGCGCAACCCGTTCAGTTCAACGGCCACGGCGGCGACCGCGTGCCGCCGATGCCCGAACGCACCCCCCAGGCCCTGCGCCTGGCTATTCAGGAGCACGCCCCGCACCTTCTGCCGGACTTCGAGGCCCACTGGCGCCGCGCGATCGGGGACGCCTTTAATCTCACCCCCGTACCTGCGTTCATGCGCCTGTGGTGGACCCAGTACGCCATCGCCCGCGATCCACGCCTGGAAGCGCGCCTCAACGACCTTGAGGCCCGTGCCGCGAAATCCGAAGATCCCCAGGAGTCCGCCCGACTGCTGGCCGAGTACAGCCGTCTGAGGCGGGCCGCTTCCGTCGTGGAGCCCGGCCAGTGACGGACGATCTGCCGCTTCCGCCCTGGCAGATGGACTGGACGGCCGAGGCCCGTCAGGAATTCGAAGACATGCCAGCCGAAGGCAGGCAACTCACCTTGGCGGCCCGGGCGGAACTGATCACTGCCGTAGACCCGTATTACCGCGGCATTGACACAGACGCCTCCCTGCCGCATTGGATCACGGTCCGCCCGCTGGCCTCAACCAGCCCCGGTGGCCCGCACATCGCCGACCTCGCCGGAGGCCGCGGATGGCTCATCTACACCTTCATCCGCCGCCACGCCGAACCCCAGATCATCGTCACCGACGTCTTCTGGGCCTGACCCCATTCCACACACCGGTTTCCCCGGGTCCTGCATCCTGCAATATAGAGGCCTGATAGAACCAATGCCGGATGGTGTCCCGCCGAGTGGTGTAGCAGCGATCTCGGCATAGCCCCTGGTCATGAGGCGGCCATCGCGCAACTCTCCGAGTAGTGAAGCTCGT
>NZ_JBWKDT010000148.1:0-1323 GCF_056435785.1 Streptomyces sp. NPDC043870 | reverse complement strand
CTTGGACTCAACCGGTCGTTGCAACACCGGATTGTTGGAGCAAGAGTAGCTGCTCGTTGAATGCCTCGGCCGGGTCCTCCAACCGAGTGTCTTGCGGGGTCTGGTGTTCAGTGTGTGAGCGACAGCTTCGATTTCTTCAGCGGACCAGCGCGAGAGGTCGGTGCCCTTCGGGAAGTACTGGCGCAGTAGTCCGTTGGTGTTCTCGTTCGTGCCTCGCTGCCATGGGCTGTGCGGATCGGCGAAGAACACGGGGATACCGGTCTCGACCCTGAACTGCGTGTGCGCCGACATTTCCTTGCCGCGGTCCCATGTCAGCGACCGCGTCAGCTGCTCGGGAAGCATCGACATCGTGTTGGCGAGTGCCTTCTTCATGGAGATCGCTCCGTAGCCGGCCAGCGCGGGGCCGTTCTTCGTTCGAGGGATCGTTCCGTATCCCTCTTCGCGGGGCAGATGAACCAGCATCGTGAACCGGGTCGACCGCTCGACAACGGTGCCGATCGCGGACCGCTCCAGCCCGATGATCAAATCCCCTTCCCAGTGGCCGGGGACAGCACGGTCCTCGGCCTCGGCGGGCCTCTCGCTGATCAACGCTTCCGGCGTGACGTGCGCCCAGGTCTTCCGCCGTGAACGCGCCCGTGGCGCACGCAGAGCGCGACCCGTCCGAAGACAGAGGATGAGCTCGCGTCTCAGCGCCCCGCGGCCCTGAATGTAGAGGGCCTGATAGATCGCCTCGTGGCTGATGCGCATGGACTCATCATCCGGGAAATCAAGCTTGATCCGGTTCGCGATCTGCTCCGGACTCCATGCCTGAACCCACGCACGATCCTTGCGATGTGGCTTGTTCCGCCCCGTCCACGAGCCCGTCACCGGCCCCGCGATCGGCATGCCGCCAGCCGTGGTGATCTGGCCGGACAGTCTCTCCTGGACGTAGGCGTGCAACCTCGGATTGGCGACCAACTTCGCTGTCTTCGGACGCCGGGCCGCCATATCGGCCTTCCACTGCGCCACCGAAGCCCGGTAGTCGAGCTTCCCACCTCGTGTGGCGGCGTTGCGTCGCAGCTCGCGGGAGATCGTGCCTGGATTGCGACCGACGTCTCGAGCGATCTCGCGCACGCCCTTGCCCTGGGCCCTGAGCAACGCGATCTCCTCTCGCTCGGAAAACGACAGGTACCTGCCCGAGGGGGGCTTCGAATCGAACGGCCGCATGCCGCCACACTGGCGGTACCAGCGCGTCGCGACCGCCGGCGCCACGCCGATGACGGTGGCCGCTTCCTCGGCCAGAAGGCCCTTGGCGATCTCCGTCCAGAACGCCGCCTCGACATG
>NZ_JBWKDT010000147.1:0-1356 GCF_056435785.1 Streptomyces sp. NPDC043870 | reverse complement strand
AACGAGCTTCACTACTCGGAGAGTTGCGCGATGGCCGCCTCATGACCAGGGGCTATGCCGAGATCGCTGCTACACCACTCGGCGGGACACCATCGAGGTCGTACGCTCGTTGCTCAGCCGATGCATCCGTCGTAGCCCTCCTGTGAGGTTCTCCGGGTGGGCGGAGTACCTGTGTTCGGAGACCGCTGAGGCCGCCACCTCACTGCATGCGTTGTGTTGTCGGTGCTGTACCGGGACTTGCTGGTCAAACCGCCCCAGGCGCCGCTGGCGCTGCAGGATCAGGACTAAATGTCCGCACGGCCGCAAACGCCCCGGCCGGCCGTTACTGCCCGGCGGGGAAGAAGGCAACGCCGAGCATCAGGGTCCGGGCCCGAGTCGAGCACGCCTTCGCTCGCATGAAGCACCACAAGGTCCTCCGAGCCTGCCGACAGCGCGGCAGCGCCTCCACCACGCGGTCCAGGCCGTCGCCCACATGCACAACCTCGCCCTCGCCGCGTGATCAGAAACCCCGAAACCGGGCCCTGACCTGCGCAATCACGGCCTTCTGTCATACGCTTTAGGATTCGGCTCGAATGCAGTAAGTCGCGACCAAAGTTCGGCCACCTTCATGATCCTTTGCCTCAAGATGTTCATTGTGTTTCCTTCGGGAAGAGAATTGAACGGTGGGGGTTCGGTTCGCCAAGGTGCACATCGCCTGATGGTGGGCATCCCTCAAGCCAACACCCTTGTCGCCGCTTTCTAGCCACTGTATGACCAGTCGGGTGCGCACATGCGTCCCGATGGGTAATGACGAGCTTTCCCTATGAGTGTCAACCGAAGCGAGATGCGGGCGTGTCCTCCGATCGGCCCCTCCAGTGGATGGCTGCCTTGTCCTCGGATTAGCTGCCTTCTCCTCGGATTAGGAGAGACCGTTTGCTTAGGCCTACACGTTACGACCGAGCCCCGCTGGGGGCTTTAAGAAATTCGGCTCTGTTCCGTAATAGGTGGTGACGGAGTGGGTGTCACATGCGAGACGTCAACTCTCTTGTGAACACCGTGCTTTCGGGATTATCGGCACTGGTTGTCGAGGACGTGGCGGACGAAGGTGAGGTGATCCATCTGTCGGCGCGGACCCGGCATGACGCGGTGCCGTCTCCGATGTGTGGGACGCCAACCGCGAGGGTGCATGGCTTCCACGGGCGCACGGTGACGGATGCATCGGTGGACGGCCGTCGGGTGGTGGTGTTGGTGCAGCGCCGAACTACCCGGCTGGCTGACCAACCCAGCAGGAAACCGTAGACCTCCTGGGTGACACCGTCCGGGTCCTTCGAGCGCAGTACCGCCCCCGAGCCGCGCTGGTGAACCTTGAGCTCGTCC
>NZ_JBWKDT010000146.1:0-1411 GCF_056435785.1 Streptomyces sp. NPDC043870 | reverse complement strand
GTGTGCCCGCGCCGCATGTAATGGCAGCGTCGGGCACGTGCTTGGTGGCGACGCCGCCATCGAGACCAGTTCACCGCGTGGTCGCGGCGTCCAGGATGGCGGCGGGGTTCAGCTGCCAGCAGACGACGGATCTCGGCTGGTGTGAGGTCCACGAGGTCGCGCGTGTCGGCCTCGACACCCCCTTTTCACGCTCCTGGACGGTCATCACCGCGAGGAATGCGTGGGCGAGCATGGCGAGCGTGATGTGCCGATACCAGCCCACGTAGCGCCGGACCTCGTACTGGTCCAGGCCGCACTCGTTCTTCGCGCTCTGGAAGCACTCCTCGATCTTCCAACGGCATCCAGCGACTCGGACCAAGTCGGCAACGGTGGCCTCCAGCGGAGCGCAAGCGAGGTAGTAGGCGATCTCCTCGGGCTTGTGGATGCTGCGGCGGGCGAGCATCCACCGCTGCCGGGTCGGCTCGTCGCCGTCGAACTCGAACACGGCGGGCAGGCGGGCGGCGGCCCAGTCGTAGTAGCGATCGCCTTTCGCTCCCTGCCCTGCCGACAAGCGCTGCCATGCCTCGGGCGGGGCCTGTTCGATGAGGAAGTCGATGCGCGGGCCGTGGACCTGCTGGGACTTGGGCACGGCGACGACATAGAAGAGGCCGCGGCCTTCCAGGAAGCGGCGGAAGTGGGAGTCCTGTCCGTAGGCGGAATCGGCGGTGACCCAGGCGATGGAGAGCTGGGAGGCCAAAGTGCGCTCGATCATGCCGCGGGCGAGGTCGCCCTTGGTGGCGAAGGTGCGCTCGTCGGGGATGCGGGCCGCTTGGCAGCGTTCCCGGTCATCCATCCAGGACTTGGGCAGGTAGAGCTCGCGATCCACAAGGGCGTGCCCGCGGCTGGTGGCGTAGGCGGCAAACACCCCGATCTGGCAGTTCTCCGTTCGCCCTGCGGTACCGGAGTACTGGCGCTGCACGCCTGCGGAGGTGGTTCCCTTCTTGATGAAGCCGGTGTCGTCCAGGATCAACACGCCGTCTGCCTGACCGAGTTGTTCGGCCACGTACGTCTGCAGGTCGTCGCGCAGGCCGTTGGCGTCCCACCGGCTGTGGGAGAGCAGGTGCTGCAGGCCGTGTGGGGTGGCGTGGCCGGCGTACTCGGCGATCTGCCAGCTGTTCTTGCGGCCGACCGGGCCGAGCAGTCCGCGGACGTAGTCCCGCATCCGCCGCCGGACCTCCACGCGGCAGAAGCGGGCTCCAGTCCGCAGGAAGAGTTCTTCGAGTTCCAGGTCCCAGGCATTCGTCGGTACGTCGTGGATCACGACAACGGACTGCTCGCGACGCTGCCATTACATGCGGCGCGGGCACACGTTGGTGGGACGGACGGCCCAAGACCGTCCCACCCATGCAAAACCCCCGCTACACTCCCCACC
>NZ_JBWKDT010000145.1:0-1427 GCF_056435785.1 Streptomyces sp. NPDC043870 | reverse complement strand
TCCTTAAGAATGTTGGCGGTCCGGGAGGACCGGGTGTGGCTGATGCGAGGTTGCCGCTGATGGCTCAAGGAGAATGGCCGCCCGGTCCTCCGGGACGCTCCGACCACTGATTGAGAACTGCGGTCATCGCTGCTTAAGGACCTGTCGGCGGAGTGTTCCTCGGACCACGGAAATGCTGGTCCGAGGGGAACGGAACGACAGGCTTGAGCACGTCTCACAAGCGGATATGGGTCGGCGTCGATGCCGGCAAAGGGCATCACTGGGCGGTGGCCGTGGATGCCGGCGGCGAGACCCTGTTCTCGACGAAGGTGATCAACGACGAAGCCCAGATCCTCACGCTCATCGAGACCGCTCGCGAGAGGGCCGACGAAGTGCGGTGGGCGGTGGACATCAGCGGCCGGGCCTCCACCCTGCTGCTGGCCCTGCTCGTCGCCAACGGCCAGCGGGTCGTCTACGTACCCGGACGCACCGTGAACCGGATGTCCGGCGCCTACCGCGGAGAGGCCAAGACCGACGCCAAGGACGCGAAGGTCATCGCCGACCAGGCACGCATGCGCCGGGACTTCGCGCCGCTGGAAACACCCCCGGAGCTGGTCTCCACCCTTCAACTGCTGACGAACCACCGCGCCGACCTGATCGCCGACCGTGTCCGGCTGATCAACCGGCTCCGCGACATGCTGGTCGGGATCTGTCCCGCCTTGGAACGAGCCTTCGACTACTCCGCGGCCAAGGGCCCCGTCGTCATGTTGACCGAGTACCAGACCCCGGCCGCCCTGCGGCGGATCGGCGTGAAGCGCCTGACCACCTGGCTGGAACGGCGCAAGGTCCGCGGGGCCTCGGACGTCGCAGCCAAGGCTGTGGAGGCCGCCCAGTCCCAGCAAACCGCCCTGCCCGGCGAGAAGCGGGCCGCCAAACTGGTCTGCGACCTCGCCCACCAGCTCCTGGCCCTCGATGAGCGGATCAAGGACAACGACCGGGAGATCCGCGAGACCTTCCGCACCGACGAACGCGCCGAAATCATCGAATCCATGCCCGGCATGGGACCGATCCTGGGCGCCGAGTTCGTCGCTATCGTCGGCGACCTGGGCGGCTACAAGGACGCCGACCGCCTCGCCTCCCATGCCGGCCTGGCCCCGGTCGCCCGGGACTCCGGCCGCCGCACCGGCAACTACCACCGGCCCAAACGCTACAACCGCCGCCTTCGACACATCTTCTACATGTCGGCGCAGACCTCCATGATGCGGCCCGGCCCCTCCCGGGACTACTACCTCAAGAAGCGATCCGAGGGCCTGCTGCACACCCAGGCCCTGCTCTCGCTCGCGCGACGCCGAGTGGATGTCCTGTGGGCAATGCTGCGCGACAAGAGGCTCTTCACCTCCACCCCGCCGGTCACGCAGGCGGCTTGACACGATCATTGAGATTCTCCT
>NZ_JBWKDT010000144.1:0-1450 GCF_056435785.1 Streptomyces sp. NPDC043870 | reverse complement strand
TAGTAGGGCTTGGTCAGGTTGGTATCGCCGTGGGTATGTCGCGGTGACAGGTGGGGCAGGCGCCGGTCCAGACCGCGAGGAGTAACTGCATCTCGCGGACGACCTGGTAGAGGCTCAGGCCGGCGCCGTCTCTTTTGGGGTGCGGGCCATGCGCTGGAGGGTGCAGAAGGCGTGGGCGGCGGAGACGAGGGTGACGTGGTGGTGCCAGCCGTTCCATGTGCGGCCCTCGAAGTGGGCCAGGCCCAGGGCCTGTTTCATCTCGCGGTAGTCGTGCTCGATGCGCCAGCGCAGCTTCGCGGTGCGCACAAGGGTTGCCAGTGGGGTGTCGGCCGGCAGGCTGGACAGCCAGAACTGGACGGGTCCGGCCTCGGTGGCCGGCCATTCCGCCAGTAGCCAGCGCACGGGCAGTTCGGGACTGTCAGCGGCTTTACGGATCTCGCGTCCGGCGGGCCGGATCCGCAGGGCCACGAAGCGCGAGTACATGCGCTTGAAGCCGCTGCGGCCGCTGCCCGGGCGGGAGCCTTCCCGCCACTGCACGGGCCGTGCGGCCCTTTTGCCGGCAGCGATGACCAGTGCCTTCACTGTCTGGGCCGCTTCGGGATAGGCAGGCTGGGGCCGGGGGCCGCGGCCACTGTAAGGCGGGGTGTGTGGCCGTGCCTGTTCCGGGTGGGCGGTGGTCGTGGTGGAGATGCCCACCACGTAGTCGAGCCCGCGTTCTTCCAGGCCCAGCCGGAACGCTGCCGTATCGCCATAGCCGCCGTCGGCAACGGCGAGGGGGACATCGATGCCCCAGGACCGGGTCTCGTCGATCATGTCCAGGGCCAGCTGCCACTTCTCGACATGGCCCACCTCCGCGGGGATGCCGCACCGCTCGCGGCGGGCCACCTTGGCCGGGTCGGCCTGCGGCGAGGCCGGATCCCAGCTCCTGGGGAGGAACAAGCGCCAGTCGATCGCCGTCGAGGCGGTGTCCGAGGCCAGGTGCAAGGACACGCCCGCCTGGCAGTTGGTGACCTTGCCGGCGGTGCCGGTGTACTGCCGCGACACACAGGCCGACGCGTCACCGTCCTTGAGGAAGCCCGTGTCATCAATGATCAGCGCGGTCGGCGTGATCAGCGGAGCCATCTTCCACGCGAGGCGGGCCCGCACATGCGCCGGATCCCACGGGCTGGTGGTGATGAAGTGGGCCAGAGCCTGCCGGTTGCCGTCCTCACCCAGCCGCGCGGCCATCGGCTCCACCGATTTGCGCTGCCCGTCCAGAAGCAGACCCCGCAGATACACCCCGCCCCACCGACGCTGATCCGCCCGCGCGAACGGCTCGAACACATCCGCCGCGAAGTCCTCCAGACGGCACCGGACTACATCCAACTCCTCAGGTGTCACCCCCGGTCAACGACACAGCCCCCTCAACCGGACACGCCACCGGCGAGTGAACCTGACCAAGCCCTACTAG
>NZ_JBWKDT010000143.1:0-1469 GCF_056435785.1 Streptomyces sp. NPDC043870 | reverse complement strand
CAATACCGGTGACTTTGTTGGGGGTGGGTCGTTGGGTGTGGTGTGCCAAGGCCTGGACAGGTGAAGTCGTCGGGTGAGCGGTTGTCGGACCGGATCGCTCTGGGTGTGTTGACGCGGGTGTTTCCGCCCGAGTTGGTGGATGAGGTGATCGCGGAGTGCGGGCGCCTGGAACAGCGTTCCCGACTGCTGCCGGCTCGGGTGGTGGTCTACTTCGTGCTCGCGATGTGTCTGTTCTCTGGGCAGGGCTATGAAGAAGTGGCCCGGCTGCTGACGCAGGGGCTGGAGCGGGTGCGGCGGTGGGAGAAGCCGTGGCGAGTGCCGACGACGGCGGCGATCGGCCGGGCCCGCAGGCGGTTGGGGCCGGAACCGATGAAGGTGTTGTTCGACCGGGTGTGTCGGCCGGTGGCTGTCCCGGACACGGCTGGGGCTTGGTATCGGCGGTGGCGGCTGGTCGCGGTGGACGGCACCGTCTTCGACGTGCCGGACACCGAGGCCAACAGCATGTTCTTCGGCCGGCCCGGCTCAGGCCGGGGACAGCAGCGCAGTGCGTATCCGCAGGTGAGGGTTGCCGCTCTGGTGGAATGCGGAACACACGCGGTGTTCGCCACAGCGACCGGTCCGCTCTGCAGGCACGAACAGCAGCTCATTCCCGACCTGCTGGACCGGCTCGAGCCAGGAATGCTGCTGATGGCCGACCGCGGCATCACCGGCTTCGAGCTCTGGCGGGCCGCCTCGGGCACGGGCGCTGACCTGTTGTGGCGGGTCCGCAAGAACATCGTGCTCCCGGTTCTGGAAGCCTTCGACGACGGCTCCTACCTGTCCGAGATCGTGGCCACCGGCGACCGCGACCGCCGTGACCCGGCCCGAGTGAGGGTCATCGAGTACACCCTGGGCCGCGAGGTGGACGACACGGTCTACCGGCTGATCACGACCATCTGCGACCCGGACCAGGCACCCGCCACCGACCTGGCGGGCCTCTACCACCAGCGGTGGGAGATCGAGAACACCCTGGACGAGATCAAGACCCACCAGGGCGGACCCCGCCTCGTCCTCCGCTCGCAATACCCCGACGGCGTCGAGCAGGAAATCTACGGCTTTCTTCTCGTCCACCACGCACTTCGGGACGTCATGCACGCAACCGCTCGCCAAGCTGGCCTCGACCCGGACCGGCTGTCCTTCACCCGCACCCTGAACGTCGCCCGCCGCCACGTCACCGACCAGGCGGCACTTTCCCCCCTCCCGGCTCAAGCAGGCCCTGACTCACACCATCCGTGAGCTGCTGGAACGACTCCTGCCACCGCGCAGGCAACGCTCCAACCCGCGCGTCATCAAACGCAAGATGACCAACTGGCACCTCAAGCGCACCCACCACCGCAAGCCATCCCCACCACCCACTGCGGTAGTCACACTCGTTCCACCCACCAAACCAACCAGCAAACGCCAGAAAAGCACCTAAATCACCGGTATTG
>NZ_JBWKDT010000142.1:0-1470 GCF_056435785.1 Streptomyces sp. NPDC043870 | reverse complement strand
CGGTAGTTCGTTAAATCCGGCGGTAGAGGTCAATGCCGCGTCCGGTGGTGACCGCGTCGATCAGGGCCTGGAGCTCGGAGGGTGGGTCCTTGTCCGTCCATGCTTGCCACCATCGGTTGAGGGTGACGGCGGGGGTGAGCCAGGAACGGATGGCTCGTAAGGCCCTGGGCCAGCAGGGTTGTTGGGGCTGGTGGGACGGGGTGGGACCCCCTCTCTGGCCCCTCGTCGGGACACGGGTCCGGCGCGGTGTCATCCACTGGTCCGGGCGGGGCGAACCATTGGTCCCAGCAGAAGGAGAAGGCGCAGTTGACCAGGGTCTGGTGGCGGCGGATGGCGCGGTCGGAGCGGACTTGGAAGTCGGCCCAGCCGAGTTCGTCCTTGACCTGTTTGTAGCTCTGCTCGATCCACGGCCGCAGTCCGTAGAGGCGGACGATCTCGGCGAGGTCGGCCGGCGGGTGCGGGCTGGTGGCGGCGTGGGGTGCGTCGGGGTGGGGCAGGTTGGTGGCCAGGTACCAGGTGGCCTTCTCCGGCAGGCTGGCTGGGTCGGTGGTGGCCACGACCAGTCGGCAGGGTGAGTCGGGGCCGTAGCCGCCCAGGCGGGCATCGGCGGCCCACCAGGTCTCGGTGTGCCCGTCGCGGAAGTGACGCTCCACGGGTGTCCAGTCGCCGGGACGCTTGGCATCGTGCCAGCTCAGGGCGTGGGCGGCTTCGATGGGGGTGTGGGGCTGGTCGGCCGGGGCCCAGGTGCCGCGGTGTGGCTTGAGCGCGACCACGTAGGCCAGGTGGGCCTCGCGCAGTGCGAGGTACCAGTCGTCGCTGACGGAGTAGGCGCAGTCGGCGACCACCGCCCGGCAGCCGAAGCCCGCCTTCTTGCCCCGGGCCGCGAGGGCAGCGGCCAGTTGCGGTTTGGTGCGGAAGGCCGGGTCGGAGCGGCCGCGGGCGAAGTGGTGGGCGGGGGTGTAGGGAGTCGCGTGCAGCGGGTAGTACACCCGGCCGTCGGTCCACACCGTGGTCACCGTGACGATGCCGTTGTCGGTCTTGCCGTACCGGCCCAGCCACTGCCGGCCCACGTGCGCGGTCGCCGTGCCGTCCTTGCGGTCCCCGGAGTCGTCGATCACGATGACCCCGCCGTCGTGCGGAGCCGTCGCCGACTCCTCGCGCAGCAGTTCAAGGCGCCGGTCGTTGACCAGCTCGGTTTCCCACGGCGACTCGGACAGGAAGAACTGCAGCCGCTGCACCCCCGGCATTCCCGCACCTGACACCGGCTCCGCCCCTTGCCAGGCAAGTGATCGTCTTGTTCCGCTCCCGCGGTGCCAGCAGCCCGGTCAGGTACTCGCGAAACCCCCGCCGCTGGGCCAAGCTGACGAAGAGGTCGTCGAACCGGGCCGCGTAGTCCTCCAACGGACCCGGCGCGGGCGGACACGGACGGCGAACGGTCATCTTCAGCCCCAGCAAGACAGTTGACTCCTA
>NZ_JBWKDT010000141.1:0-1479 GCF_056435785.1 Streptomyces sp. NPDC043870 | reverse complement strand
TCGAACCGGGCCGCGTAGTCCTCCAACGGACCCGGCGCGGGCGGACACGGACGGCGAACGGTCATCTTCAGCCCCAGCAAGACAGTTGACTCCTACCACCGGCCTACGACCAACCCGACCTTCCGTCAACCCACGCCACCGCCGGATTTAACGAACTACCGTTACTGACTTCGGCTCGTTAGGGTGATCTTTTCCGAAGTCCCTGATGGGCCCGGTGTGGTGTCGGTATTCCGTGGCGCGTGAGGGGCGCCGGGAGACGGGTACGGATGCAAGCGGCCGAGTTGTTCGAGCAGAAGATCAAGCCTGCGGAGGTGGCACGGCGGTTGCGGGTGAGCCGGAAGTCGGCCTACCAGTGGCACCAGTTGTGGCGGGATGGCGGTGTGCAGGCGCTGGCCTCCCGTGGCCCGAGTGGATCGCGATGCCGTCTGTCCCCGCGCTGGAAAAGCTGGCCGCATACCTCAATGAGGCACCTGCCGCGCATGGCTGGGTGGAGGACCAGGTGTGGACCGCCGCGAGAGTGGCCGCGCTGATCGGCAGGAAGTTCCACGTCTCCTACAGCGTCTCGGGTGCGACGAGGCTGATGCGCCGGCTCGGCTTCCGCCCGCAGGTGCCCGCGCGGCGGGTCGCCGAACGTGACGAGCAGGCCGTGACCGCGTGGAAGGAGGCGACCTGGGCGGAGGTAAAAGAGCCCGGGCGGCTTGCGGGGGCTACATCTGCTTCGAGGACGAGGCGGGCTTCACCCGCCCGCCGCCCAAGGGACGTACCTGGAGCCGGCGCGGTGTGACTCCGCAGGTGACGGTGAGTGGCCGACGCTCGGGGCGCCTGTCGGTGGCCGGACTGATCGCGATGCGGCCCGGCTCCCGCACCCGGCTGTGCCACCGCCTGCGCACCCACCAAGCGGGAAAAGGAAAACGCCGCAGCATGGGCGAGCGCGACTTCATCACGCTGATCGACGGCACTCACCAGCTCGTCAAGGCGCCGATCGTGCTGGTCTGGGACCGGCAACCCATGCCCACGCACCCGACGGAAGTTCTCCCGCGAGCAGCGTCGCAAGGTCGACCAGATCGGCGAGCCCAGCACTTTTGAGTGCCGCGGCCATTCGATGCCTCAGGTCACGCACGCTGGCCAGGTCAGTGCCGGTTCTCGCATCCATGAGGGCGGTGCCGGTCTGGTTGCGGTGGGTTGTCGTCGTCATCACGACTCCGGGTAGCTGTCATGCAGATCACGCTAATGTCGCGATCTGGAAGAAAGCGGGCATCTGCGATATCCCGTACGTGATTACGGATTCCGTCCGACTATGTATGTGCGCGCCCCTGGTCGATGGGCAGCCGCGACGGTCCTTGGAGAGGGGCGGGCCTGGTCGCGGCCTCAATGTCTCGGTGATTTACTGATCATTTCAGAATGAGATCGGCGTGTTGGCTTGGCAGTTGGGTGTTGTGGCGGCAGTGTCTGACGATCTTGTGCCTGATGACCTGTGGG
>NZ_JBWKDT010000140.1:0-1489 GCF_056435785.1 Streptomyces sp. NPDC043870 | reverse complement strand
CTACTGATTCCCAATACGGTTGTCAACCCGGTCTGGTGACTCGCTGTGAGTGAGTCAGCCCAGCGGTTTGGGGCTGGGCGGCGCGGCGATTTCGAAGGTGCGACGGTCGCGTATGAGGGCCCACAGGACGTTGAGACGGCGTCGCGCGAGGGCGATGATTGCCTGCTTGTGGTTCTTCCCCTCGGCTTTTTTGCGTTCGTAGAAGGCTTTGGAGACGGGGCAATGCTGGGCAGCGACCTGGGCGGACATGTAGAAGACCCGCAGCAGGCGTCGGCAGTAGCGGCGGGGGCGGCGCATGTTGCCGCTGATGCGTCCGGAGTCTTTGGGGACGGGTGCCAGGCCGGCGACGCCGGCGAGGCGGTCGGAGGTGCCGAAGACGCTCATGTCGCCCCCGGTGTGGGCGATGAACTCGGCGCCCAGGACGGGGCCGATGCCGGGCATGCTCAGGATGACCTCGGCGTGCGGGTGGTCGCGAAACCGGCCCTCGATCAGGGCGTCGGTCTCGGCGATCTCCTCATCGAGGGCCATCACCTCCCTCGCCAGCCTGGCGACCATGGCGGCGGCCATCTTCTCTCCGGCAACGGCGGTGTGCTGGGCTTCGGCGGCAGCGACGGCCGTGGCGGCCACCAGCTTGTAGTTGCGGACCTTGCGATTCTTCAGCCAGGTCGCGAGCCTGCTCTTGCCGGTCCGGCGGAGTGCGGTTGGGGTCTGGTACCCGGACAGCAGGACCAGGGCGGCCTTGGAGGTGCTGTAGTCGAAGGCCCGTTCCAGGGCGGGGAAGTACTCCAGCATCTGGGCGCGCATCCGGTTGATCGCCCTGGTGCGGTCGGCCGCCAGGTCCAGGCGGCGCGAGGTGAGGATACGCAGGTCGACGGCGATGTCGTCACCGCGGTGCACGGGTTCAAGGTCGTGGCGCATACGGGCCTGGTCGGCGATGACGAAGGCGTCCTTGGCATCGCTCTTTCCGTCGCCCCGGTAGGAGCCGGAGGCGTGGTGGACAGTGCGGCCGGGGATGTAGAGGACCTGCTGGCCGTTGTCGGTCAGCAGCGCGATCATCAGCGCGGCCCCGCCGGCGTTGAGATCGATAGCCCACGTGACCGTGTTGCCCTCGCTCAGCTCCAGCACATCGGCGATCAGCTTGAGCAGCTCGGTCTCGTCGTTGTCCACCCGCCGCGACAGCCTGCGTTTGCCGTCAGCGTCGATCACTGTGCAGTGATGCGCGGCCTTTCCCGCATCCGTACCGGCCCACAGTTCAGGCACGGCCACCTCCGAAGTCGATCCTGTACCTGTCCCAGCAGACGACCTCGCCAGCGTGTCCTTACCAAGCGATCTTGCCGCGCGCATCCCAATCAGTGGCCGAGTCGTCGCGGGGCACCGGGCGGCCAATCAGTAGAAGCCACTCGTGCGGCATGAGCTTGACAGCCACACCCAGTGCCCCAGGGTCCTCCCGATCCTACGAGTGACCGGAATCAACCCACCAACAACGTAA
>NZ_JBWKDT010000139.1:0-1493 GCF_056435785.1 Streptomyces sp. NPDC043870 | reverse complement strand
CGCGTCGCGACCGCCGGCGCCACGCCGATGACGGTGGCCGCTTCCTCGGCCAGAAGGCCCTTGGCGATCTCCGTCCAGAACGCCGCCTCGACATGACGCTGATACTTCGGATGCCCAGGAGACCTCAGCTTCGGACGCACCGCCCGGTCCGCTGCCTGCTGACGACGCACCATCCAACACCTCCATGCGTACGAGGTGTTGCGACGACCAGTTGAATCCGCCCTCCGATCCGCGATCGGAATGCGCGATGCAGCCGGGGCTGGAGCCAGCCGCGTCGGCGGCCATCGTCAGTGCGTCGACGACCAGGGACGCGCGGTGGTGGTCGGCCATCGAGTAGCCGACGATCTCACGGGTGGCCAGGTCCAGCCAGGTCCGCCAGATACAGCCAGCCCTCGCCGGTGGCGGATGTAAGTGATGTCACCCACCAGTTTCCGGCCCGGGGCGTCGGCCCTGAAGTCGCGGCCGATCAGGTCCGCGGCGGGCACCGCCCTCTTCGCCGGACGGGTCAGCGACCGGCGCTTGCGCCGGGTGACCCCGGCGATGTCGCGCTCACGCATGATCCGCTCCACGCGCTTGCGGTTGACCCGCCGGTCCAGCCTGCGCAACTCGGCATGGATACGCGGCACCCCGTAGGTGTGCCGGGAGGCGATGTCCAACACCGTGATCTCGTGGGCCAGGGCGTCGTCGGCGGCCCGGCGGGCGGCCCGGGCCCGCTCGCCGGCCAGCCAGGCGTAGAAGGAGGACCGGGCGACCTTCAGCAGCCGGCACAACAGAGCAACACGGTGGGTGGTCTTCTCCGCCTCGATGAACGCATACACCTCGCTCATCGATCGCTCTCCTTCGCGAAGAAGACCGCCGCTTTTCGCAGCACCTCGATCGTCTCGGCCTGCTCACGGTTCTGCCACCGCAGCCGCCGCAACTCTTCCCGCTCCGCGCTCGTCAGCTCGCCCGGCGCCTCCTGCCCGCGGTCGATCGTGTCCTGCTTGACCCAGTTCCGCAGCCCCTCGGCACTGACCCCGAGCTCCCGGGCCACCTCGGTGACAGTCCTCCCGGAGGACCGGACCAGAGCGACCGCGTCCCGCTTGAACTCCTCCGTATACCGCCTGCTGCGGTTGCTCTTGCTTCCCACCTGGCACTACTTCCTCTGGAACCTCACGTCCCAGTCTCCAGGTGTCCAACATCAAGGGGAAGCTTCACCGCTGCCACGTCTCCACGTGGCTGTGCTCGGCTGGGATCCCGCAACGCTCGCGGCGGGCGATCTTGGACGGAACTGCCTCCGGCGAGGTGTGATCCCAGGTGGCGGGCAGAAACAGCCGCCAATTGACTGTAGCCGAAGACGGTGTCCTATGTGGTGATCGGTCGTTGGGCTGTTCATGGGGCGGGGTACGTGGAGTTGGATGGGTCATGTCCCTTGTAGTGGTGTAGCGGTGCCGGGCTGATCTTCGGTTGGATAGATCCGGTCCATGCTGCCTTCGGGGAGATAGCGGCGGGGG
>NZ_JBWKDT010000138.1:0-1536 GCF_056435785.1 Streptomyces sp. NPDC043870 | reverse complement strand
CGGTGGCGGCGGCGAGAAGGAGCAGCGGGGCGATGAGCACACCCGCGTAGAAGTGGATGCGCAGCACGAGCGGGCGCAGCGCGCTCCATGTGGAGCGGGACTCGGCCGCGGGTGGTGCGTCGGGACTTTCGGTTCCCCGTACGGGGTCGTCAATGGCCATGATGGTCCCCGGAATCGGCAAGTCGACGGGGTGTTTCACCGGCGAGACTGTCAGCAGGCTTCGTCATCCAGCAGCACGAGCAGGCATACGAGAACAAGCCGTCTCCTGGCGTCCTCGCGTCATCGAGAACACTCCAAATCTGCGGATCGATAACCTCGTGCTTGGCCGGACAGTCCTGGACTTCAAGATCTCTTTAGCGTTATGGAAGTCGTTCAGGTCCAGTCCGAGAGCATCGCAGATGAGTCGTATGTCAGCGGCGGTGACATCTCGCCCTCGCGTCACTGCGATGAGCGCCCGGGCGCGTTCTTGGGCCCCCACCTCTTTTCCCACCAGGAGTCCCGTGTCGTCGGCCAACGATGGCTGGATTCCCTGCACGTAGGGATCTGCACGTTTTTCCACATCTGCTCCTGTCGTGTGCCGGCTGACCCACGGCGCGGGAATGGCGAGATGACCGTATTGAGCACCTCGTACAGGTGGCAAGCCGCTGTTGCGCAGAACGCAACGCGAGGTGGGGCTGTGCGCCGCGCTGGGCATCCGACAGTCCATGGGCGCGGTGGGCACGAGTGCGGACAACGCTCTGGCCCGAGTCTTTCAACGCGGCCGTCAAACGCGAGACGCTCCAGGGAACCCACTGCTTTGACAGCGTCCACGCCTGCCGCCTGGCGGTCTTCCGCTGGACCACCCGCTACAACACCCACCGACGGCACTCGGCGAACGGACACCAGGCGCCGATCGCCTACGAACAGCAGTCAGCTACGCCACCTTGGCATCCGGCAGGGCGCGAACGTCCGCTTCGCCGGACCAGCCGCGTCCTGGCTGACCTCGCCGACGGCCACGCCGACCGCACCTGGGACCGCGCACCAGGTGGGCTGGAGCGTGCAGGGAGGTCTGGCCGGCCGTGGAAAAACGGTGCGGGACCAGGACGCCTGGTTATGCTTCGAGGACGAGTCGGGGCAGAGCCTGAGGCCGCCCAACGCCCGTACCTGGTCCTGCCGCGGCCACACCCCGTTGATCAAGATCACCGGCAAGGGCTCCGGACGCGTCTCGCTCGCTGGCCTGACCTGTTGCAGGCCCGGAGAGCGCACCCGGCTCATCTACCGAATCATGGTCCACACCGGCCGCAAGGCCGAGAAGAAAGGACTTTCGCGAGGGCGACCTCGCCACGCTCTTGGACGCCGCGCACCGGCAGCTCGGCGAAAGATCGTCCTCGTCTGGGACAACGCCACGCAGCACAAGAACGCGCGATGCGTGACCTGCTCGCCGCCCGCCGTACACCCCGGACGTCAACTTGACCCGGTCCTGAAGGACCGGGCTTGGAGGTAGCGCCCGGCTGGCTGCTGGGTGGGCTCCTCCGTCCAGACACCCCTATGGGGTGG
>NZ_JBWKDT010000137.1:0-1580 GCF_056435785.1 Streptomyces sp. NPDC043870 | reverse complement strand
CTAGCTACTTGCCCCTGAAAAAGGGTTTGGGCTGGTGAAGGGGCCGGTGCTGCGAGACGGCATTGTGCCACTGGCCTGTCGGCGGCGTGTCCCTCACCGGTTGAGGACGGTCATCCGCTGGAGGTTGTAGGCGAAGATCCCCAGTCCGGCCCAGGTCTGGGCGCCGGCCAAGCGGCGAAGGCGCGTGCGGCGGAATCCGAAGCTGCGCTTGAGGTGGCTGATGCGGGCCTCGATGCCGACTCTCCAGTTGCGCATCCGCCGGAAACGGCGGCTCTTCTCGTACTCACGCCGCACCTTTCCAGGCTTCCCGGCGCGTTGCAGGCCGATCCGCTGGACACCGAGTTCGGCCAGAGCCAGATCATTGGCCGCGGTGCCGAAGCCGCGGTCGGCGACGACCGTGCCCGGCGGACGGCCGGTCAGCGACGCAGCACGCTCCACCGTGGGAACCAGTTGCGGCGCGTCGGGCGGGTTCCCGCGCCGGACCTGGTGATCGACGATGAAGCCGCGTTCGTCCTCGGCCACAAGAGCGGTGTAGCCGAACTGGGTGGGGTGCTGGGGCTTGCCCTTGCGGATCGGCCGGGCGTCGGGGTCGGCCAACGAGATCAGCCGGTCGGGGATGGTGCGGATGCCCGCCAGCCGCAAGGCGGTCTGCTCCAGCAGGCGGTGGGTGCCCGCCGCGGTCTCGGCCAGCTCGCCCACCAGGTGCGCGAGTCGTCCCGAAGGCCGCTTGCCCAGTGCGCGCCGGGCATTACGCTCCACCGCCGCCACGTCCCGCAGGCTCGCGCGTGCCACGGCGGCGATTTCACTGGTGAGCCGGTCGATCTCGCCCAGCGCCTGGCCGGTGCGCCGCCGCAGCGTGCGGGAGATCTCCTTCAAACGGCGCCCCGCTGACCGGCTGCGATCACGGAAGCGGGTGCGGCTGGCTGCCCCCGACGCTTTGATCCGCCCCACCAGCCGGCCCAGCTTGCGTACTCCGTGTTCGAGCAGGTCGGCGTCCGTGGGGTGGTCGATGTCGGCTTCCACCACGGTCGTGTCAATGCGCAGCTTGCGGCACCGCAGCAGCTTGCCCTCGACCAGCTTGCTCAGCAGCGCGGCGTTCAGCTCTTCCACCGTCCGCGCTCCGCCGCGGCGGACCAGCTTGATCAGCGTGGTCGGGTGCGGCACCGGGGAGGACAGCGGGATGCGGCAGAACCGCCGCCAGCTCAACGAGTCCGCGACCTCACGACACAAGGTCTCGTAACCCAGCTGGTAGCGGTGCTTGAGATACAGAAGGCGCAGCAGCGTCTCCACCGGCACCGACGGACGCCCCAGCCGCTCGGCGAAAACCACCCGCCATGGGGCGATGAACCGCTCGTCGTCCAAGAACGCATCAACCTGAGCCAGCTCGGCCGGTAACTGCCGCGCGTGTTCTGGCAGAACATCCCACCAGGCGTCCTGTACTCCCGCGACACGCAGCACCGCCACCACCCCCGGCCGCAACTATCCGACTCCACTGTCGTGGCCAGGGCCCGGCCCTCACCAGCTCTCCCCAGAGGACAACCCAGAGGCAGCCCCAGACTTCTTCAGGGGCAAGTAGCTAG
>NZ_JBWKDT010000136.1:0-1646 GCF_056435785.1 Streptomyces sp. NPDC043870 | reverse complement strand
CTGACGCGTAAATAGCAGCAGGTCAGGCTGGGTGTGGGCAGGATTGAGTGCCCGGCGGTCGTTGAGCCGTCGGTTGTCCGGGTCCGGGCCGGTCAGGCTGCGCCTTCCATCGGGTTGAGGGTCACGGTGTAGCCGAGCTGGTTGAGTGCGTTGATCGCGCGTCGGGTGGCGCGTTCGGGGTCGCGTTGGGCGAAGTAGGTGCCGCCGAGCTCGTGGTAGGCGACGTTGTCGGTGAGCATGTGCCAGATCGCGGTGATGATCGAGTGCTCGACGGCAACCAGTGCCTTGAGCGGGCCGCGGCGGGCGGTCAGTCGTTTGTAACGGGCCTGCAGGTAGGTGTCTTTGGTTCTTGCCGCGCCGAATGCCGCGAGTCCGAGGGCGCCTTTGAGATAGGGGTTGCCGGGGCGGACCTTGGCGTTCTTGGTGCGGCCGGCGGACTCGTGGTGGCCGGGGCAGACCCCGGCCCAGGAGGCCAGGTGTTTGGCCGTCGCGAAGCGGCTCATGTCGCCGCCGGTCTCCGCGATGACCACCTCGGCGATGGCCCGGTTGATCCCGGGGATGGTGTCGAGCAGGTCGAGGGCGGGGCGAAAGGGGGTCATCGCCGCCTCGGTCCGCGTGTCCAGCTGTCCGATCATGGTGGTGAGCTGGTCGTACTGGTCCAGATACAGCCTGGCCAAGAACGCGTGGTGTTCACGGAACCGGCCGGTCAGCGCCTCGGTGAGTTCGGGGATCTTGTTGCGGAGGCGGCGCTTGGCCAGTTCCGCAAGAAACTGTGGATCGTGTTCGCCGCTGATGAGGGCCTCCAGCATGGCCCGGCCGGAGACGCCCATGATGTCGGAGGCGACCGCGGCGAGCTTGATCCCGGTGTCCTCCAGTAGCTTCTCCAGCCGCTGCACGACCTGCCCGCGCTCGCGGGTCATCTGGGTGCGGGCCCGGGTCAGGTCTCGCAGCTCGCGCACCGGCTGCGGCGGCACGAATGAGGCTCTCACCAGGCCGTGGGCGCCGAGCTGGGCCAGCCAGGCCGCATCCGAGACATCCGTCTTGCGGCCGGGCAGGTTCTTGACCTGCCGGGCGTTGACGAGGATCACGTTCAGGTCTTCGGCCAGCAGGTAGTAGAACGGCTTCCAGTAGTCCGAGGTCGCCTCGATCACCACGAGGGTGACCTCGGCAGCGATGAGATGGTCCCGCAGCGCGAGTACCGCATTCGTCGTCGCACCCCAGGTCGTGGTCTGGTTGGTGAACGATCCCCGCCGTTTCGTACTTGGGGTACGGACGCACGCCTTGGCGTCCTTCTTGCTGATGTCCAAACCCGCGCAGCGTTCATGCAGCACGTCCACGGCCCGCTCCCTCCCTGACCAACCGGTCACGCCGTATGTGCCGTTCCGGGAGGGCCAGGGTGAAACAGGAATTCTGACGCCCGTGCTCACAGCAACACTCCACGGTTCCCGTGGAAGGCCCCCAGCACCACGCTGACCTGCGAGCTCACCGGCATCACAGACGCATCGGTTTCGGCCGGAACGAACCCCACCAGCGTCCCGGACCGCCATCACCCCACGTCAGGGCAGACAGAAGCACCTTCGGCGCGCGCCACGGCATTTACCACGCCCCCGGCGCGCACCGAAGGTGCGCTGAGTCGCTGACCTGCA
>NZ_JBWKDT010000135.1:0-1658 GCF_056435785.1 Streptomyces sp. NPDC043870 | reverse complement strand
CCTCGATCTTTCTTGACGGTCTGCCGACGGAGTCGGCAGACCGTCGTGCGTTCTGTGGCTGGCGAGGGCAGCGCGGAGGCCCGACTGTCGTGTCGGGTGGGCGCCGGGTTCCACTGCTCCGGGTCGGGTGGTGCTGTCGTCGAGACGGGAAGCTGCTGGTCAGTCAGGGTGGGGTAGCAGGGCGAGCCGGTCCAGGGCGATGGTGATGTCGTGGGTCCAGGGCCAGTGCCGGGCAAGGCGGAGGATCCGCCGGCGGCCGGTGGTGACGAGGTGTCCCGCCGCGGTGAACAGTCGGAGCCGCAGGCGCCTGGGTTCCCAGAGCCGGGCCTTGCCGGTCAGCGCGAGCATCGCCATCCAGGCCAGCAGGTCCAGCGCGATCTGCACGATCTCCAGCCAGACGCGGTTCTGGGCGGTGTCATGCAGGGGTAGGTTGCGCAGGCCGGTGGCCCGGGCGGCCCTGATCCGATCCTCTGCCCGGGCCCGCAGGCGGTGGCGGAGCTCCAGTTCGGCGATCGGCAGGCCGGTGGTGTTCGTCGCGAAGCACGTGAGCCGCATGCCGTCCGCGTCGGTGAGCCTCAACTGGGCCCCGGGGTGCGGCCTTTCCTTGCGGACGATGAGCCGCATGCCCTTCGGCCAGCCAGCCACGACATCGCCGGTGAGTTCGGCGACCCAGGCGCCGTCCCGGATCTCGCCGTCCGCCTCGACGGCCGGTGTCCAGGCCTGCGCGGGCACCTTCAGCACGTGCTGGTGGATCGCGTCGGTGATCACCATGCCGACGGAGTAGGACAGCCAGCGTCCCCGCTGGGCGAGCCACGCGACGAAGCCATGGGTGCCGCCCGCGGAGTCGGTGCGGATGAGAGTCCGCCGTCCGCGGCGGTACTTCTCCGGTAGTTGAGCGAGGGCCAGGCGGGCGGCGGTGATGTGGTCGGAGGCTGTGTTCGAGCCCGCATTGCCCGGCCTGAGCAGGGCCGCGACGGGTTCCCCGGTGCCGCCCGGGCCGTGGTCGACGAACCCCATCAGCGGGTGGTGGCCATAGGTCCGCTTCCAGGTCGGGGCGGCGTCCTGCTTGTCGGAGTGCGCGGTCACCAGCACCCCGTCCAGGTCGACGGTCACCGTCCCGTGCGCGTCCGGCGCCTTCCGGCCCGCCAACTTCCAGACCTTGTCGCGGACTTCGGCCCGAGCGGCGCGGATCGCCCGAAGGGCGGTGTCGCCGGAGGAGGCGAGGACGTCGATCAGGCGGGAGACCGTCGGATCGGAGGCGACCGGCCCGAACATGGCCGGCTCCGCCCGCAGCATGCCCACGTCGGCCAGGCAGTCCCCGCCCGTCGCGACCGCCAGGGCGAGGTCCAGGACGACCTTCCCCGGATCGTGGACGGCCCGTGGCCTCCGCCACGGAGCAAGCGCGGCGGATATCGCCTGGTCAAGACCGGCCTTGCGGACCGTCTCCACCAGCAGGACCGAACCGGCCTGCGAGACCACCTGGCGGCCGTCCTCCTGGACACGGACACGCGGGTACGACGAGATAGGCTCTCTCACCTGGAAAGTGCTCTTTTCCTTGCGGCCAACAGGACCCTCAGCAAGTCCCATCGTTGCAGGTCAAGGGCACTTTCCGCGTTTCTGATCAGCTCTTGGACAGCCTGCTTCGTGAAAGCGCGAGG
>NZ_JBWKDT010000134.1:0-1770 GCF_056435785.1 Streptomyces sp. NPDC043870 | reverse complement strand
CGCCCGCAGAATACGAAGCCGCCTACTACCAGCAGAACGCAAATCTCCAGGTCACAGTCACAGCCTAGAGTCTCGATCAAACCCGGAACGGTTCACTGGCCGGGTTCGCATATACGCCGCAGCTCGCGGATCTGCCCGAACCAAAAAATGTGGCGCATCGACCGTGCCGCCGACTACGGGGCCTTCCAGGACGCGGCCCGTGGCGGATCGACCTCGCGCGGATCGAGCGGCACTGGGAGGACATGCTGTGGATCATCGGCTCTATCCACACCGGAGCCGTCCGCGCCTACGACGTTATCCGGATGCTCTCCCGCGACGGCCGCCCCGCTCGGCGACGCGATCGCGCACCACGGGATCGCCAAGACCCTGCATATTCTGCACCTCGCGGACGAGCCCGGATGCCGCCGCCAGATCAGAGTGCAGGCCAACTCCAGGAAGGCCGCCACGCGCTCGCGCGGAAGATCTTCCCGAACAGCTCGGCGGCTACGACATGGAAACAGAAACGACGATCCGCCCACGGCAGGCACCACAGCCGACTGCCACCAGGACAGTATCCGCCACGTTCGGCACCACCTTCAACAGCCGGTCGAACTGCCGCATCCGCAGCCTTGTGAACTTCTCCACCCACAGCGGCTCAGCCCTCGAGTAAGTTCTGCACCAGTGCTGGCGGACCGATCCGCGGCTACATGAACGTGCCGAACCTGTTCCGCCTGCTCACTTCCCAGCTCGGATGTGCCCTGGACCCACCCAGTTCATCCAGGGGCATAGCCCACGGTTCCCATGGCCTTGCCTACGTCACCGACAGGGGCATCCTCCGACTCGAACTGCCTGAGCAGTACCAGGAGGGGGTGTACCGGCCCCTGATCCAGGTGCACGGTGAACTGGGGCAGCTTGGTCAGGCGAAGGCTTGGTACGAGCTGTGCGACCGGCGTCTGTCCGGCGAGCTTGACATCGATATCAGCCCGGACACGCAGCACCTCTTTTTGAAGATGATGCGTGTCCGCACGCCTACGGCCGCTCCCGAGGCCCGTCACGTAACCCACCCGTAACCGGTCTTCCTACCCTCTCGATCCGCACCTGAGCAAGGAGGTTGGTGTGACCGCGCTGGCGACGAAACGGAGTCTGGGCTGCCACTCGGACGAGTTCGGCGAAGTGCCTTCCGGCGCCGCCTGGCAGCTGATCGTCAGCATCGGCGGGAGGCTTCACCCCGGCTCGTCCACAGAGCAGGCGGCCGCCCTCACTGCCGCCTCGTGCGGTGACACCGAGAGGCTGACGGAGGCCGTCGAGCTGCTGCCGCCACTGCACTCCCCCGGCGGCAGCGGGCGAACCGCTGCGGCTGCAGGCCCGTTGACACGGCGGCCCCCACCGACGACACGGTCATCAAAACGACCGCTCGCCACGGGGGCCTATCCGGACTCCTGAAAGACAACCCCCCACTACATCGAGGACGACCGCGACGACCAACGGTCCCTCTGGGCACGGGCGTGCCGTTGGATGCCTTTGTCACGGCCCGAGGCGCCATGTCTGCCTTCGCCCTGGCTGTGCTGGGGCGGTGGTGCACGCCCTGCAAGGCTGCCATGCCCCTCAGTGTGATGGTCAACCGAGAGGACTGGCCTCGCACCGGGTGGATCCGGCCCAGCTAAACGACCATGGGTGGGCAGGTGGTCGTGTTCGCCTAGCTACTTGCCCCTGAAAAAGGGTTTGGGCTGGTGAAGGGGCCGGTGCTGCGAGACGGCATTGTGCCACTGGCCTGTCGGCGGCGTGTCCCTC
>NZ_JBWKDT010000133.1:0-1789 GCF_056435785.1 Streptomyces sp. NPDC043870 | reverse complement strand
CAACGAGCTTCACTACTCGGAGAGTTGCGCGATGGCCGCCTCATGACCAGGGGCTATGCCGAGATCGCTGCTACACCACTCGGCGGGACACCATCCGTACGACAACTGCGGCGGCTGCTGAGGGCTTCGACGCCGGATAAGGCAGGTTGCCGGCGGCCCGCCCAGGGCCCGCGGTTCCCGCGGTCCCGCTCGGAGCGTTCCTGCCCCGTGAGCACGTCGCCCGCGCTTCCGTAACCTCTACTTCGCCGGCGCGGGCACCGTGCTGGCACCACCGCCTCCGGTTCTCAGCCTCCCTGCTGCCCTCAGCCCGGTGAACCGCCGCTTCGACCGCCTCGGCGCAGATACCTGCGCGGCAGTGACGGCTGCCGATATCGACCGACACATGCCCGACACGCCGTCGCTTGGGAATGGGCAGCCGCCCGTGCGATGAAGAGAGACGGTCTGCCGTAAAGGCGCGGAGCAGCTTGGGCAGTAGCCGGACGGCTTGCACGGCTGGTGTCTGGTTCTGCGCGGCCTCGTGCAGTGGCAGGTTGCGCAAGCCGGTGGCGCGTGCGGCGCGGATGCGGTCCTCGCCGCGGGCGCGCTGGCGGTGGCGCAACTCCAGCTCTGCGATGGCGGTGCCGGCGGTGCTGGTGGCAAAACAGGTCAGCCGCATGCCGTTGACGTCGGTCATGCGCAACTGGGCGCCGGTATGAGCCGTTCCTTGCGGACGATCCGAGGTATGCCCGTCGGCCAGCCGTGCAGCACGTCCCCGGCGAGCTCGGCCAGCCAGGACCGTCGCGGATCTCGCCGTCCGGCTCGACGGCTGGCGTCCACGCGCTGGCCGGCATCTTGAGCACCGCTTGTGGATGGCGTCGGTGATGGTCATGCCGACCGAGTACGACAGCCATCGGCCGCGCTGGGTGAGCCAGGCCAGGAACTCGTGCGTGCCGCCCGCCGAAATCGCAGCGGATGAGGGTCTGCCGCCCGCGTCGATACCGCTTGGGCAGCTGGGCCAGGGCCAGACGCGTGGCCTTTGTGATCGGCTGCGGTGTTACTGCAGCCATTCCCGGGCCGCAGTAGCGCAGCCACCGGCTCCCCCGCTCCCACCCGGGCCGTGGTCGACGAACGCCATCAGCGGATGATGGCCATACGTCTTCTTCCAGGTCGCGGCGGCGTCCTGCTTGTCGGAGTGCGCGACGACAATCACTCCGTCGGTGTCCACGACTACCTGCCCGCCCGCGTCCGGCGCCGCCTTGCCCGCCAGCTGCCACACCCGCTCGCGAACCTCGGCCCGCACGGCCCGGATCGCGGACAGAGACCGCTGCCCAGCCGCGGCCAGGACGTCGACCCGCGCCGACCTGGCCAACGACGCCGCGACCGCCGCCCTCAACGCAGACACGGGAATAGGAACGGATACGCTGCTTCACCTGGAAGTGCCTCCGAACCACGCGCGAACAAGGACCTCGACAATCCTCATTCTCGCTAGTCAGAGACACTCTGCACGCTTGTGATCACGACTTCCGGCTCACCCGCAGGCGCCGTGCGACCTCCGGCGGCTTGATCTTCTGCTCGAACAGCTCAGCCGCCTGCATCCGTACCGTCTCCCGGCGCTGACGTCCTGCAGGGGTCAGCCCGCCCCCATCCGCATACCTCACACACCACGGGATACAGACAACACTCCGTGCCGATCAGGGACTTCGAGAAAGATCACCCTAACCTCGCGCTTTCACGAAGCAGGCTGTCCAAGAGCTGATCAGAAACGCGGAAAGTGCCCTTGACCTGCAACGATGGGACTTGCTGAGGGTCC
>NZ_JBWKDT010000132.1:0-1894 GCF_056435785.1 Streptomyces sp. NPDC043870 | reverse complement strand
CCCGGAACGGTGCGGGGCCGCGCGGTGGTTTCACCGTGCGGCCCCGGGCGGAGGGTGTGTGGGGTCAGCCCTTGCGGGTCTTGATCTCTTCGGTGAGCTGGGGGACGACGTCGAAGAGGTCGCCGACGACGCCGTAGTCGACGAGGTCGAAGATGGGGGCTTCGGCGTCCTTGTTGATGGCCACGATGGTCTTGGAGGTCTGCATGCCGGCGCGGTGCTGGATGGCGCCGGAGATGCCGGAGGCGATGTAGAGCTGGGGGGAGACGCTCTTGCCGGTCTGGCCGACCTGGTTGGTGTGGGGGTACCAGCCGGCGTCGACGGCGGCGCGGGAGGCGCCGACGGCGGCGCCGAGGGAGTCGGCGAGTGCCTCGATCACCGCGAAGTTCTCGGCGCCGTTGACGCCGCGGCCGCCGGAGACCACGATCGCGGCCTCGGTGAGTTCGGGGCGGCCGGTCGACTCGCGCGGGGTGCGGGAGACGATCTTGGTGCCGGTGGAGTTCTCGCCGAAGGAGACGGTCAGGGCCTGGACGGTGCCGGCGGCCGGGGCGGTCTCGACCGGGGCCGAGTTCGGCTTCACGGTGATGACGGGGGTGCCTTTGGAGACGCGGGACTTGGTGGTGAACGCGGCGGCGAACGCGGACTGGGTGGCCACCGGGCCCTGGTCACCGGCCTGAAGGTCGATGGCGTCGGTGATGATGCCGGAGCCGATACGGACGGCGAGACGGGCCGCGATCTCCTTGGCCTCGGCGGAGGACGGCACCAGCACGGCGGCCGGGGAGCCCGCGGCGGACACGGTCTGGTGGGCGGCCTGCAGTGCGTCGACCTTCGGGACGACGAGGTAGTCGGCGAACTGGGGGGCATCGGCGGTCAGTACCTTGACCGCGCCGTGCTCGGCGAGCGTGGCGGCGGTGGCCTCGGCGCCGGGGCCGAGGGCGACGGCGACCGGCTCGCCGATACGGCGGGCCAGCGTCAGCAGCTCCAGGGTGGGCTTGCGGACGGCGCCGTCCACGTGATCGACGTAGACGAGAACTTCAGCCATGGGATTGCTCTCCTGCGAATGCGAAGTGTCTGGGGGCGGTTGGGGTGATGGCCGAAGCTCAGATGAACTTCTGGCCGGCCAGGAACTCGGCCAGCTGCTTGCCGCCCTCGCCCTCGTCCTTGACGATCGTGCCCGCCGTGCGGGCCGGACGCTGGGCCGCGGAGTCCACCGCACTGAAGGCACCCTCGAGACCGACCTCGTCGGCCTCGATGTCCAGGTCGGACAGGTCCCAGGACTCCACCGGCTTCTTCTTGGCCGCCATGATGCCCTTGAACGACGGGTAGCGGGCCTCGCCCGACTGGTCGGTGACCGACACGACCGCCGGCAGCGACGCCTCCAGCTGCTCGCTGGCGGTGTCCCCGTCACGACGGCCCCTGACGGTGCCGTCCTGGACCGAGACCTCGGAGAGCAGGGTGACCTGCGGGACGCCCAGACGCTCGGCGAGGATCGCCGGCAGCACACCCATGGTGCCGTCGGTCGAGGCCATACCGCAGACGACCAGGTCGAAACCGGCCTTCTCGATGGCCTTGGCCAGCACCAGCGAGGTACCCATGACATCGGTGCCGTGCAGATCGTCGTCCTCGACATGGACGGCCTTGTCCGCACCCATGGACAGCGCCTTGCGCAGCGCGTCCTTGGCATCCTCCGGACCGACGGTCAGCACGGTGATCTCCGCGTCGTCCGCCTCGTCGGCGATCTGCAGCGCCTGCTCGACCGCGTACTCGTCAAGCTCCGACAGCAGGCCGTCCACGTCATCACGGTCGACCGTCAGGTCATCGGCGAAGTGCCGATCGCCAGTGGCGTCGGGCACGTACTTCACACAGACAACGATCCTCAAGCTCACGCCGGCTCTCC
>NZ_JBWKDT010000131.1:0-1942 GCF_056435785.1 Streptomyces sp. NPDC043870 | reverse complement strand
CCGGGTGTGTCCTGAACATGGATAGGAGTTGGTAGTAGGACAGCTTCTGGAAATGATGCTGTGCGAGAGATGAAGGATTCTGGCCCTTCAGAGTCGCCCTGTGGGGGGAGGCTCTAAACCACCTTATGCCGCGTTAGCCGAAGACTGTCGTGGTGAGCGATAAGGAAAAGGCATCCAAGAGGTGTCAGGTAGGGACTGGGAAGACGAGCGCAAGCGAATCGCTGCTGACGTGTCGAAAACAGATCAGACGACATCAAAACCGAGGCACTCTGGTTTGTCTCGGGATGAGCCTGACGGGAGCCCACCGACTGGTCAGGCGGTGTCCGGCATGAAGGCGACGTGAGCCCAGTCTGCTGCTCTCGCATGGAACAGGAGAAGGCGCGCCCCGACACCGTCCACCCAGCGCGGGTGGCGAGAGGGAGTGCCCCAAGCGGCCGAAACCGCAAGGGGTTGAGTACCGATGCGGGGCGCGCCGGCGGACCGGCTCGTAGTAGTGACGAAGCTTCTGTAATGGGGGTGGAGCGAAGGGGCCGGGTCATCCGTGACCGAGTGTGTCGTATCAACCAGAAGTATCTGGGAGGAATTCGATGGGCCGGTTGAAGTCACAGGCCAAGCCGTTCGAAATCTCGAAGTGGGAAGTGAAGGAGGCGTGGGAGGAAGTCAGGGCAAACAAAGGCGCCCCAGGTGTGGACGGTGAGTCCATCGACGAGTTCGAGAAGGACCTGAGAAACAACCTCTACAAGGTCTGGAACCGCATGTCGTCGGGATCGTACTTTCCATCTCCGGTGCGCGCGGTGGAAATTCCCAAGCCCCACGGCGGTGGCATGAGGATGCTCGGCATCCCTTGTGTCTCCGACCGGGTGGCGCAGACCGTTGCGGCTCGGCATCTGATGCGACGGGTGGATCCCATCTTCCATCCCGACAGCTACGGATACCGGCCCGGCCGGTCCGCGCTGGACGCGGTCGGTGCCTGCCGGGAACGCTGTTGGAAGCGCGACTGGGTGATCGAGATCGACATCCGGAAGTTCTTCGACAGCGTCCGATGGGACCTGCTGGTCAAGGCAGTGGGAGCACACACTGACGCCGTCTGGGTGAATTTGTATGTACGGCGATGGCTCGCCGCACCTCTGCAACTGTCCGACGGCAGCCTGCTGGAACGGGAACGCGGGACGCCTCAGGGTGCCCCGGTGTCTCCCGTGCTGGCGAATCTGTTCCTGCACTACGCGTTCGACATGTGGATGAACCGGGAGTTCCCGACTGTCACCTTCGAACGCTATGCGGACGACGCGGTGCTGCACTGCGTCACGGAGCGCCAGGCCCGCCAGGTGCTGGCCGCGCTCCACAACAGGTTGGAAGAGGTCGGGCTGGAACTTCACCCGGCCAAGACCCGGATCGTGTACTGCCGGGACGCGAAGCGCCGTGGCTCGTACGAGCACATGGAGTTCACGTTCCTCGGCTACACCTTCCGCGCCAGAGCAAGCCGGACGAGCCAGAGTGGGCAGACATTTCTGTCCTTCTCCCCGGCGATCAGCAAGGACGCTCTGAAGAAGATCAGTGCGGAAGTCCGCTCCTGGCGGCTGCAACACCGCACCGGTTCGACTCTCACAGATCTCGCGCGGCGGATCAATCCCGTCGTTGCGGGGTGGCTCAACTACTACGGCCGCTACGGCCGTTGGGTGTTGATCCCGTTCCTTCAGCGTATCAACGCCTACTTGGTGCGCTGGATCCGCAGGAAGTATCGACGGCTGGCGCCGTTGCGGAAGGCTATCGCGAAGTTCCAGGAGATCGCCCAGCGGTATCCGCGGATGTTCGCGCACTGGCCGGACACAACACTTGCCGCATTGGCCTGGTGATCAGGATGACAAGAGCGGAGTGACGAGAGATTGTCACGCTCCGTTCTGGGAGAGCCGAGGGGTGAGATTCCCCTCGGCTACTCGACTCA
>NZ_JBWKDT010000130.1:0-1974 GCF_056435785.1 Streptomyces sp. NPDC043870 | reverse complement strand
TCGCCCCGCAGTCCCTCAACTTCCCCCAAGTCCACCGCACCACCATGCCCGAACCCACACCACACCACCAAACCGACCTAACGAAGTACTACTAGTGCTGGATTCCTCAAAGGCGGTACACATAGCTCGTTGACATCCATCACATGAAAGTCAACGACCCTCACAACTCTCCGTCACCACCGAATGTGAGACAGGGCCGTTCCTTTGACAGACCCGAACATCCTGCGCACGGACATGCACGCTCACCGGCAGCTGCCCTACTGACCTCTTCGGATTGTTGTCGGGGGTGGTGACGTGTGGTGATCCCTGCGGTAGGCCGGAGTTATGCGGTACGCGCAGGGTGGAGGGCTGACCGCGGAGCGGCGGCTGTTACGCGAGCGGATCCGGTACGAGGCGGTGAGCGGTTCGGTCGTGGCGAGAGAACCGCGGTGATCGCGAAGTGCCTGCGGGTCAGTGAGCGGTCGGTGGAACGCTGGCGTCGTGCCTGGCGGGAGGGCGGAATGACCGCGCTCGCCTCCGCGGGGCCGCCGAAACTGCCCAAGGTGTCCGATGAGCAGTTCGCTGTCCTGGAGAAGGAGCTGGCACGGGGGCCGGCCGTGCATGGCTGGGAGGACCAGCGCTGGACGCTGGCCCGGATCAGAGTGCTGATCGTCCGGACGTTCCGGCTGGACTGCTCGTCGTCGGCGGTGTGGCGGCTGCTGCACCGGCACGGCTGGTCCTGGCAGTCGCCGGCCCGCCGGGCGCTGGAGCGCGACGAGCAGGCGGTGGGTCTGTGGAAGAAGGATGTGTGGCCGCAGGCGGAATGACTGCGGCGGCGCTGGGCGCGTACATCGTCTTCGAGGACGAGGCCGGGTTCTCGATGACACCGCCGCACGCCCGCACCTGGGGCCGGCGTGGACACACGCCGGTCGTGCGAGTGCGGGGCCGCTCCTGGCGCCGCTGGTCGATCGCGGCCATGTGCTGCTCCAAACCGGGTGAAACGTCCCGGCTGATCTACCGGCCGCGCCGCCCGCGAGCACAAGGGCAAGGGACGCGACACCTTCGCCTGGAGCGACTACCGCGACCTGGTCGTCCGCGCCCACATCCAGCTCCAGGCACCCATCATGTTGATCTGGGACAATCTCAACACCCATCGAGCCGCGGGAATGCGCGAGTACGCGGCTGCACACGACTGACTCACCATCGTCCAACTGCCCTCGTACGCGCAATGCTGCTGACTTTAGGCACTGCGAGGAAGTTTGCGTTTGGCTTTCGACGTGGTTCTGGAGGCTGGGGTGATGGTGATGGTTTCGGGTGTTGGTGTTGGTGTCTGGGGCCAGTTGAGGTGATGGGAGCGTTTGAGCGGCCAGTGTGACATCTTGCGTTTGACGACGCGTGGGCATGAACGGGTACGTCGTTTGGGTAGCAGTCGGCTGGCAATTTCAGCCACGCACTGCCGGAAGGCTCAGCCCAGTCGTCCGGGGGGAAAAGCCCGCCTGGGCGGGGACTTGGCGCCGGGCAGCATTCAGGGTGCGGGTGAAAGAGATCCGGTCCGGGTCCACACCGCGCGAACGCGCTGCATGGTGGGCAAGCTGCCGCAACGCGTGGTGGACCAGCAGGAAACCGTAGACCTCCTGGGTGACACCGTCCGGGTCCTTCGAGCGCAGTACCGCCCCCGAGCCGCGCTGGTGAACCTTGAGCTCGTCCAGCAGCGTTTCGATCTCCCACCGTTCATGATAGAGAACGGCCAGCTCACGGGCGGGAGCCTCCGCGGGGTCGAGGACCGAGGTGATCAACCGGTAGACCTCGGTACTCCCAGGGAGCGTGTACTCGATGACCCGGATATCTTGAGGATCCGCGCACTGGTAGTAATCAGCAGCGGCAAAGATCTGCGACAGATACGAACCATCGTCCAGCTGCCGGCACACCGGCAGAACCGCGTTGCTCTTCACCCGCCACAGCAGATCCGCGCCACTGGCCAGCGCCGCACGCCAG
>NZ_JBWKDT010000129.1:0-1975 GCF_056435785.1 Streptomyces sp. NPDC043870 | reverse complement strand
TGTCTAGTCCCAGGTGATGGCTGACGTTCTGGTCCCAGGTGATGCTTGACGGTGGGCCTAGACAACATCGGAAACTTCTCGGGGCTTGTTCGCTTTCACGTTGCGGACCGGGACGTCGGTCGTGCGCCGGATCACCCGGACCTGGCCGTCCAGCTCGACGGTGATCGTCGAGTCCGCCACGTGCGCGGTCACCGTCTGCCCCGCATAGGTCCTGCCGAGGGAGACGACCTGCCGGCAGACCATGATCGTGCCCGTCGCGCTGATACGCCGCTGGACCCGCACCGGCTCCACGGCGGGACGCGGTGGCGGCCCGGCCGGACGCAGGCCCCGCAGCCGCCGGACTTCCTCGCTGGTCAGCGGGTTGGGCCGCACCCGAAGCAGTTCCCGCGAGGTCGGGTCGAAGAACGACAGCGTCTCCCCGTCGATGCGGATGCCCACCGCGCGGCCGCCCAAGATCTCCGCCGCCAGCACCTGGTGCCCGCCCAGGCCGACGAGCCCGCTGTTGTTCACGACCCGGTCCACCTCGAATGCCGCCGTATCCCCAGCAGGCAGCGGTGCCGGCCCGGCCGAACGCCCGCCCCGGGCAGCCAGCCGTCCCAGATCCGCCACCGACAAGTGCGACCGCACGCTCTTGATCCGCGCCCCCGCGACCAGCAGATGGACCACCGAGGTGTCGGCCCAGAACGTCACCGTCAGCCCCGAGCGGGCCGGACCGAGCCAGAACTGCTTGCCCGCGACCTGCAGATTCCCACTCGCAGGCACCACCCGCTCGAACTCCACCGGCCCACCCTGCTCCACCGGAACCACAACAGGCGGAATGGCAGGAACGGACGGCACCGCGGCCGGATCCGGCTCCGCCGGAGCCGTCCGCTGCTGCGGCACCAGCGCAAGCACTCCAGGCACCCTCAGGCCCAGCACGTCCCGCTCCTGCTCAGGAACCGGGGTGAACCGGTCGCCCGGAGACTGCATGTCCAGCGCCTGATGCGGACGCGAGGAGTTGTACTCCTCAACCCACGCATCCAGCGCCGCCTGAGCCACCCCTATGCTCTCGAACGCACCGCAGTCGTCGAGGAGTTCACGCCGCAGCGTCTGATGGAATCGCTCGACCTTCCCCGTCGTGGTCGGCGACGCCGGCTGGGTCAGCCGGTGCGCGATCCCGTTCTCCCGACAGATCCGGTCGAACAACACCTCACCACCCTGCCCGAACCGGTCCGTGAACTGCTTGCCGTTGTCCGTCAGCACCTCCTCCGGCACCCCGAAGGACCGCAAAGCATCCACGAACGCCGAGCACACGGCTCGTCCCGTCGCCCGCTCGACCACCGACGCGATCACGCAGTACCGGGAATGGTCATCCACCCCGGTCACGACCTTGGCCTCGGTCAACTCCCCGGTGACCGGGTTGACCAGCATCACGCCGCCGACGATGTCCATCTGCCACAACTGCATCGGCCGATCCCGCTGCCAGCGCTTGTAATCCGACCGCTTCCTCCGCCGCACCCCCGGCTCCACCAGGCCGTGACGGACCAGGATCCGATACACGGTCATCCGCGACGGCACCGGCGCCACCGCCCCGGACCGCTCCAGCACATGAGCGATCCGCCGCGGACCCCACCGAGGATGCTTGCGCCGCAGCTCGCACACCGCCGCCTCCACCTCGGCAGACGCCTGATGCGGACACGACGCTGGCCTGCGCGAACGGTCCACCAACCCGGCCAGACCGCAGGCCTCATACCGGGACTTCCACCCGCTCACCGTCTGCCGCGACACCCCCAGCGACGCAGCGACCTCCGTCACCGTCGCACCCGCCAGCACCGCCAAGACAGCCCGGTATCTCTGCTCGACAACCGACAACTCCACCAGCGCCAATCCCGGCCTCCCGCAACACGCCGCAACGACGCGCACAGAAAAGCCGATCACGGCCACTGTCAACCATCAGCTGGGACCGAAGTGTCAAGCATCTCCCGGGACCGGACAC
>NZ_JBWKDT010000128.1:0-2015 GCF_056435785.1 Streptomyces sp. NPDC043870 | reverse complement strand
CCGTGCCCGCAACACCACCGTCCAGCACCCGCCCCGAGTACCCGAACCACCCCGCCACCAGCACATATACCCAGCGAAAGCGGAATCCAGCACTAGCCTAGCGGGTCGGGCGGGGGCGCGTCTGCTGGCGGCACTGAAGTGGCCGGTGAGCTCAGTTTCGCGGCATGGCCAGCGGGAGGTCGGGGATGCTGACGCTGCCTTGGCTGAGCAGTGCCGGCCAGTTGGGCCTGCCGTGGTCGTCTTTCTTGCAGAGGGTGGCGGTGGAGGGTTGGTAGGTGTCGTCGCCGGCGAAAGTGGCGGTGTAGCAGGCGTCCCTGTCCTGCTTGCCGGGGACCTTGCAGGTGGCATCGCCCCGGCTGTCGGTCGTTTCGATGCACAGCGAGGTGGAGTCGGTGGTGAACTCGATGGTCTTGCCTTCCAGGGGGAGGCCCTCGGCGGTCAGCGTGGCGGTCAGCGTGACGCCACGGTTGCCCCACTTCCCGTGCCCCTTCTTCTTCTGCGCCTTCAGCATCAGCGTGGTCGGGATCCGCTCCGAGGTGACGGTCCCGATCGCCACGGCAATGGGTTCGTTGCCGAGGGGGATGGTGGCGGTGGCGGTGTTGGTGGCGGTGGCGATGACCGACACTGTGCCGTCGTCGGCGTTGGTGACGTAGACGAAGAGGCCGTTCGGGGTGACCGCCACACCGGTGGGGCGGTCACCGACGGTGATGGTGGCGGTGACGGTGTTGTCAGAGGTTCTGATCACCGACACGTTGTTCGAGGCGGTGTTGGTGACGTAGACGCGGGAGCCGTTCGGGGTGACGGCCACGCCGAAGGGGTCGTTGCCGACGGGGATGGTGGCGGTGACGGTGTTGGTGGCGGTGTCGATGACCGACACTGTGCCGTCGCCGAAGTTGGTGACGTAGACGAAGAGGCCGTTCGGGGTGACCGCCACACCTTCGGGGTCACCGCCGACGGGGATGGTGGCGGTGACGGTGTTGTCAGAGGTTCTGATCACCGACACGCTGTCGTCGTCGCCGAAGTTGGTGACGTAGACGAAGAGGCCGTTCGGGGTGACCGCCACACCTTCGGGGTCACCGCCGACGGGGATGGTGGTGGTGACGGTGTTGTCAGAGGTTCTGATCACCGACACGTTGTTCGAGGCGGCGTTGGTGACGTAGACGCGGGAGCCGTCCGGGGTGACCGCCAAAGCGGCGGGGTTGTCGCCGACGGGGATGATGGCGGTGACGGTGTGGTCCGAGGTCCTGATCACCGACACCGTGTCCGAGAAGCGGTTGGCGACGTAGACGAAGAGGCCGTTCGGGGTGACCGCCACACCTTCGGGGCTGTCGCCGACGGGGACGGTTGCGGTGATGGTGTTGGTGGCCGTGTCGATTACCGACACGTCGTCCGAGAGGCGGTTGGCGACGTAGGCGAAGGTTCCGGTCTGCGCGGCGGCGGGCGTGGCCACGGCGGTCGGGACGGCCAGGCCGGCCAGCACCGCCAACCCTGCCACCCAGGCCCGCACCAGCACCCACCACGAACCCCCGCCACTTCGCCACCCGTTCCCTGGCTCCGACCCTGCCCCTACAGCAATACCCGACATCAAGTCCTCCTGCAGCGCACCACACCAGAGGTGAGTACGAGTGCTCCGAAACGAACCGGTGATCGATGCCCGTCATGCAGGTCCGGGATCGCCGCGGCGGTTGACGACCGCTGGTCTGAAGGTAAACGCCGCAACGAACCCTCACCTCCACAGAAACCCCTGATAGGACCGTACGGATGACTCGAAGCGCTCGGGGTGGTGAAGGTAACGGGGGATCAGGCGGACACCTCAGTCGCCGGGTGGGAGCGACTGTGGCTGTCCTGGCGCACGGCCTCTGCTTCAGGTACGCCGGCTGGACGCAGCTTCGCCTAAAGGGCCATCAGCCGGGCCGCTGATTAGTACTCCAGCCGGACTTCTGTATTTCTGCTGGTCAACGGCCTGGCGGTGGGGAGTGTAGCGGGGGTTTTGCATGGGTGGGACGGTCTTGGGC
>NZ_JBWKDT010000127.1:0-2071 GCF_056435785.1 Streptomyces sp. NPDC043870 | reverse complement strand
CTACATCCAACTCCTCAGGTGTCACCCCCGGTCAACGACACAGCCCCCTCAACCGGACACGCCACCGGCGAGTGAACCTGACCAAGCCCTACTAGCGCATCGCGCCAGGAGTCGACGTCGGGTCGGCGGCGTAGGAGGGCTCTGCGCTCGCGTTCCGTCATGCCGCCCCACACGCCGAACTGGATCCGGTTGTCCAGGGCTTCGGCCAGGCACTCAGCGCGTACCGGGCACTCGGCGCAGAGGGCCTTGGCGCGTTTCTGCGTTGCGGCCTCGGCGAACAGCTCCTCCGAGTCGGTCGGCCGGCAGGCTGCTCCGGTGTGCCAGTGGGCGCTCGCGCTGGTCATGTCGTCCCCTCCCTCCTCTCCTTCCTCGACGCTCGTAACGACCCTGTGCCGCTGTCGGTTCCCGGCGAGCCGAGGATTGCCTCGCTGACACCCCCGTGCCCACTGGGGTGTGCGGCCTGTGGGACTTTGCCCGCGCTCGGAAAATGGCGTCGGCGGCGGGAAGTTCCGCACCTCCTGGCTTGACCAGGCGGCGCGAGTATGCGGCGAGGTGCGGTGGCCTTGCCCGTCCTGTCGGTGACGACGGTCGCCACGGTTTCACTGCCGGTGAAGGTGGTGTCCGTCTCACCGCTGATCGTGAACCGCACGCGGACCTTCGGCACGGCCTTGCCTTCCTTAGTGAAGGCCTTCACCACCATCTTCTCGCCGAACGTGCCACCCGCCGTTGCGAAGAGCTTGCTGGTGCCGCGGTCCGTCAGGTGGTGCACGGTGTCCGTGGGGGTGGGCTTCGTCGGCTTGGGGCGCGGCTTGTACGTAGTCGGCGCCGTCGGGGTGGGGCTGGAGCTGGGGATGCCGCCGTCGCCGGGCTTGTGGGTGCTGGGCGTCTTGGTGTTCTCCGGCGTCGGGGAGGAGCCCGCGCCGGGGTCGTCGTCGCTGCGGTGCGTGGACAGCGTGCCCGTGTCGTCCGGGATCGAGGGGGTGCCCTTGCGGTAGTACTCGTACCAGGACCGGACGGTGTTGACGTAGGCCTGCGAGCTGAGGATGGCCGCGTTCAAGTCGGCCTGGACCGACAGGTCACGGCCCGCGCGGCAGAGGTAGCGGGCGGCGGCGAGGGCGGCGGCGTAGACGTTGTTGGGTTCCTTGACGCCGTCGCCGTTGCCGTCGCGGTCCGCCCAAGCCCAGGTGGACGGGATGAACTGCATGGGACCGACCGCGCGGTCGTAGGTGCTGTCGCCGTCGTCGGCACCGTTGTCGGTGTCCTTGATGACCACGAAGCCGCTGCCGTTGAGTACCGGGCCGAGGATTCTCGAGTACGTCGTGCCGTTCGCGTCGACCTGGCCGCCGCCGGCCTGGCCGGACTCCACCTTGCCGATGCCGACGTGGAGTTGCCAGGGCAGGTTGCAGCCCGGCTTGGACTGCCGGAGTTCGGCGGCGGGCTTCTTGTAGGCATCGAGGACGGTGGCGGGGATGCCGGCCTCCGCCTCACTGGTCCTCGTTGCGGGACCGGCGCGCGAGCCGGGCGACGCGGTGGGACTGTTCAGCAGAGGCAGATCGATTTGGTAGCTATCGTTGCCCGTGGCGGTGCCGTCATCGCCGCCGCTCGGGTGAGCGTCGGGCGTGGACTGGGCGTCGGCGGACTGTCTGCCCTGGTCGTCTCCCGGTGCCTGGGATGCGGTCGGTGCAGCGACCGCAGCCGCGGCGGTGATTACCGCTCCCCTGTGCAGCCTCCTCCCGAAATGCGCCGCCATTGAGCAAACCCCTCCCGCCGAAGACCGCCTCGGTGTGATGTGACATTCGTTCGACCACGCGCCAGGGAGCGGCGATCAAGTGACCCACGAGAACTTTCCGCACCCGGGCACACGCCCCGTTGGTACTCGGACACCAACTGCGCGGGGAGCAGCCGCGTGAGAATCCTTGGCCACGGCTGCAGAGACAGTCAATACAGATCATCACAATGAGTAATGAATACTTAGACGCAATACCGGTGATTTAGGTGCTTTTCTGGCGTTTGCTGGTTGGTTTGGTGGGTGGAACGAGTGTGACTACCGCAGTGGGTGGTGGGGATGGCT
>NZ_JBWKDT010000126.1:0-2329 GCF_056435785.1 Streptomyces sp. NPDC043870 | reverse complement strand
CCGTGCCCGCAACACCACCGTCCAGCACCCGCCCCGAGTACCCGAACCACCCCGCCACCAGCACATATACCCAGCGAAAGCGGAATCCAGCACTAAGCGAGAAGCAGTTCGCCCAGCTGGAGGCGGAGCTGGCCAAGGGGCCGGACGCTGGGAAGACCAGCGCTGGACCCTGAGCCGGGTGAAGACGGTGATCGGCCGGCGCTTCCACCTCGCCTACACGGTCCAGGGCGGGCGGAGGCTGCTGGTGCGAAACGGCTGGTCTTGCCAGGTCCCGGCCCGACGACCTCACGGCCGCCCGCGCTCATGGTGTGATCCAAGAGTGCCTGACCAGGCAGTCGTACTCGCCGATCGCGCATACCGCAGCTGGCGCCACCGTCCGCACGCCCTACTACGGCCGCGACCTGCCCGAGCAATACGCGCAGTTCAACCGGGACCACGCCCAGCTGCGGCGCCCGGTGAGCGAGCCTTCGCCCGCCTCAAGCAATGGCGGATCCTCCGCAAGGCCCGATGCAGCCCGAACCGGATCAGCCGGACCGTCGTCACACCATCGAGACCGCCTGGCGACCAGGATGAGAAAGCTTCAGTGAGCCGTTTTCATCCTGCCTCTGCTGGGTGAAATGGCAGGTCAGCGGGGTGGAGTGACAGGACGAGGCTCCTGGTCGTTGCGGTGGTGTTCTCTACGCACCACGCATCGCCCGAGGAGCCTCGCTTGGTCCGGTATCGTGCCACAGTCGACATCCCGCACGAACTCGTCGAGCACGTCTCCTGGCTCATCTATGCCCGAAGGTGTGAACGCCGCTCGCGGTGGCGCAAGCTGGGCTGCTTCAAGCAGGCCCTGCTGGCGCTGGTGCACTTACGCAAGAACGAGACGTTGCCCCAGCTCGCGGCGGGCTTCGGTGTCTCGACCACGACCGCGTGGCGGTACGTCGACGAGACCCTCGAGGTCCTGGCCTCCTGGGCGCCCGGCCTGCACGAGGCCCTCGTCGGCCTGGGCGAAGGCGATCTTCGTCATCGTCGACGGCACGCTCATCCCCACCGGCCGCATCGCCGCGGATGAGCCGTACTACTCCCAGAAACATCGGAAGCACGGCATGAACGTTCAGGTCATCGCACGTCCGGACGGCACGCCCCTCTGGTTCTCACGGGCCACGCCGGGACGGACCCATGACCTGACCGCGGCGAGAGTCCACGGCATCGTCCAAGCCTGCCTCACCCGGCAGATCCTCGTCCTCGCGGACCGGGCCCACCAGGGCGCCGGCGCCACTGTCCGCACCCCGTACTACCACCACCGCGATCAACCAGCCCACCACCAGCAGTTCAACCGCGACCACGCCCGCCTGAGGGCCCCGGGCGAACGGGCTTTCGCGCAGCTGAAGTCCTGGCGACTGCTACGACGAGCTCGATGTTCCACCCGCAGAATCGGCACCGCCGTCCAAGCCATCCACACGCTGATGACCTGCAGCTACTGAGGATGAAACGGTTCACTCACCTCAGTTCATTAACACTGGATCCCGGTAACTGGCGCTCTCCCTATTGACGTGCTCCACAGCCACCCGGGCAAGTTGCGCTTGCCATTCGGGAACACTGTGTTTCCGGCTCGGTGTCAGGGAGAGATGCCATGAAGAAATTCAAAAAAGATCCGTCAAGCCAGAAAGTGTTACCAAGGCAGACTCTAAGCGCCGCTGGCTGAGGCCCGCCGCCGTCGCCGTCGGTGCCGTGACGTTTCTCGGGTCGACGGCTCTGCCGGCCGCCGCGGGCCCCCTCGACCCGTGGGACTACAGGTATAACGACCCGGCCTGCTGGCCGAAGGGAGGCCATGCCGGGAACTGTTGGGGACTGGCGGGCAATATTTTCCTCCCCCCGACACGCGTCACCACCGGCCAGCTCCTGAATGACTGCAAGACCGGCGCCGCGATCTGCAGCTTTGTCGACGTAACCGTCAGCGATAAATTCTGGAAGTTTCCCGTAACGGTAAGTCGCTTTTCGGACGGTAGCCAGTACCACCGAAACTGCACGTCGTCTCCGGAGACGCTCACGGCGTCGTATACCTATACGACGGCTACGACGACAACAGCAACGGAGAGTTCCACCGTCCAGGCGCAGCTGGGCGTGCTTTCGAACTGGGTCAACTACGGCTACCAAAAGGTTACTGGCACCTCGATTGCAGACACCAGGTCATACACCGGCTCGAAGACGAATACCGTGCAACCCAAACAGAGGTTCTGGGTTCAGTTTAACCTCGCGCTTTCACGAAGCAGGCTGTCCAAGAGCTGATCAGAAACGCGGAAAGTGCCCTTGACCTGCAACGATGGGACTTGCTGAGGGTCCT
>NZ_JBWKDT010000125.1:0-2520 GCF_056435785.1 Streptomyces sp. NPDC043870 | reverse complement strand
GACCGCGCTGGAGTACGCGATCTGGTCCCGCGACGTCCGCACCGGGCATCTGGTGCACCACAGCGACAAGGGCTGCCAGTACACCGCCATCCGCTTCACCCAGCGCCTGGCAGACGCCGGTATCGCCCCCTCCACCGGCACCGTCGGCGACTCCTTCGACAATGCCCTGGCCGAGAACCTGTGGTCGACCCTGAAGACGGAGCTCGTCTACTGGCCCGGCACCACCTTCACCACCAGGGCCGAGGCCGAAGCAGCGATCTTCCGCTACATCGACGGCTGGTACAACCCCCGCCGCATCCAACTAGGGCTCGGCGGACTGTCTCCCGACGAATACGAAGAGGCCTGGCATCGGCAACAGCAAGATCACCCCACCCCGGCTACCATCCAACCCGACCCCACCGGAACCAGATAACCCAGTCTCCGGAAAAGCGGGGGAACCTCAGGTTCCGCCTCGCGAAGCACGCCCACCGCCGATGGCTGCGGATCGACACCACCTGGCCCTGGGCCGACGCCTTCACCACCAGCCGGCGACAGCTCAGCGCACTACCCGCCCCCTGAAACCAGGCTCGACCCACCCCGACGAAGACCAGGAAGGAACCAACCAGCGCACCCCGGGAACCGTGGAAACCCGGCGCAGCCGCAACGACACGGAAGATCCCACCCGGCACCAGTCGGGACAAACGGGATGAACCAATCACCTCAACCGGCAGCGATCACCGGGTGGAAGGTCCCCCTTCTTGCGATCATGAAAAGCTCATTAACACTGGCTTTTGGTAACTGACGCTCCTAATTGACGTGCTTCACACTTCTCCGCCACAGTCAGTCCTGAGTCGAGCAGGTCGACTGTCCACCTTGGTGTCAGGAGAAGGCGCCCGTGAAAAGAATCAAAAAGCTTCTTACCAAGCCAGACCGCCACTCTAAAGTTAAGCCGGTTCGCCGCCGGCTGCGGCGCGCGGCGGTTGTCGGTGCTCTCAGTATTGGGACGCTTCTCGGCACGTTGGCCACGCCGGCCTCCGCGGGCACCGTTCACCCCTGGGACTGGAGGTGGAATCACCCGCAGTGCTGGCCCGATGAGGTCTCAGTATACTGGGACGGCGGACGAACGGTTAAGTGTGGGGGATGGTGGACGGTCGCAGGTAACATTTTCGAACGTCCGAGCCACCCCACTGCCCAAAACATTCGGAACGAGTGCGAGGGCGGTTGGGGGCGTTGCACTTACACGATCATGAGCAAAGAGGAGTATTGGGGCCCTCAGACCGTAGTCAGCAAAAACTACCTCTGGAACTGCACGAATAATCTTTCGTCGCAGGCGCTGCCTTGGAGCCAGACGACGACGACGTCGCATACCCTTTCGGCGGGTGTCACCTTCGGTCCGACGATTAAGCAAATCTTCGATCTTAAATTCAACTTCCAATACGGCTACTCGTGGTCTGACGCAATCACTCAGGGCGAAACTAATACCCTCTCGGTCAGCCCAGGCTATGTGGGCTGGTGGGCCCGGGCAGAGAAGATGCGGCGCGTCACGGGCGAGTACGTAACCCACTTCACCGAGCCCCACTGGGGCTACTACGCCTGGACCCTCCCCCACACCGCAGTCGGCCCCGCCGGGGGCCCGGGCAGCCTGTTTCCGCAGCAGCGCCCCATGACGGCCGCGGAGAAGGCAGAGCACTGTCCCTACTATGGCTTGTTCATAGGCTAATGACCGTATGAACGAGCAGCCTCCCCGCGCCGCGCTCGCTTTTGCACCGCCTGCGCGACGCGGGGAGGGCATCAAGCCCGACTTGCTCCTGAAAAGCAAGCGCGCTAACCGCGATCTTTCGCGAGGGTCCGCCGACGGAGTCGGCGGACCCCAGGGCTTCGGCGTAGTCGCATGACGTCCGGTTTATGGCGATCTGTCGGGCGGAGTGCGGGGAACGGGACAGGCACGGTTTCCAAGATCATGGAGTTCTCGCCGTCGTGCTCACACTGACCGCGTGTGCGGTGCTGAGCGGGGCCACGTCACTGCTTGCGGTCGGCGAGTGGATCGCCGATTCCCGGCTCACGTGCTTGAACGCCTCGGTATCTGCGCCGATCCGCTGATGCCCAGGCGACCGGTGCCGACGGAGTCGACGGTCCGCCGGCTGCTGGCCCGCATCGACGGCGACGCATGGGACCGGGCGGTCGGCCACTGGCTCACGGACCGCCGCCCGCAACCGAGCGGGGCCGCTGACCTGCGCGGCGTGTCCTTGGACGGCAAGAGCCTGCGCGGTGCTGCCAAGCCGAAGGGCCGCAAGATTCACCTTCTCGCCGCTGTCGAGCACACCACCGGCCTGGTCCTGGCCCAGCTGGACGTCGGTGAGAAGACGAACGAAATCACCCGGTTCCAGCCCCTGCTCGACACGATCGCCGACCTCGCCGGGACGGTGGTCACCAGCGACGCCATGCACACCCAGCGCGAGCACGCCACCTACCTGCTCGGCCGCAAGGCGCACTACATCGTGATCGTCAAGGGCAACCAGAAGAGCCTGCGCAAGCAGCTCT
>NZ_JBWKDT010000124.1:0-2571 GCF_056435785.1 Streptomyces sp. NPDC043870 | reverse complement strand
TGACGGCGGCCGTGAAAAGCTCCCCATAGGCGGCCACTTACCGCCCCACTGACGGCCACGGAATTCCCCACGTACGGCCGGATATCTCCCCGCTCGCTACGGACGCATCCCGCTCGGCGAGGCTCGAGCGGGTGAAGAACAGCAGGGAGATCATGGAGATCCTTGAGGCGTACGACCTCACGGGCAGTTACCGTGCCGCGGCCGAGTTGGCCGGCGTCGACCATCACACGGTGGCCCGGTATGTGAAGATGCGGGCCGCTGGTCAGCATCCCGATCAGCGGCGTCACCGGGCTCGTGCGATCGACGACTATCTGCCGAAGATCGAGGAACTGGTGGTCCGTTCCCAGGGCAAGATCCGCGCAGACGTCGTGCACAAACGGCTTGTCGCGATGGGTTTCACCGGCGGAGAACGCACCACCCGCCGCACCGTCGCCGAGGCGAAAGCCCAGTTCAGAGCGGGCCGGCGCCGGGTCTATCGGCCGTGGGTGACAGAGCCGGGGCTGTGGATCCAGTACGACTTCGGCGACGGACCGACCATCGCCGGACGCAAAACCATCCTGTGGTGCGCCTGGCTGGCCTGGTCCCGCTTCCGCGTCGTGATCCCGATCTGGGACAAGACGCTGCCCACGGTCACCTCGTGCCTGGACGCGACGTTCCGCCGGATCGGCGGAGTGCCCGCCTACGTGCTCACCGACAACGAGAAGACGGTCACCACCGACCACGTCGCCGGAATCGCGGTCCGCAACCCGGAGATCGTCGAGGTCGCCCGCCACTACGGCACGACCATACGCACCTGCTTACCCGCGGACCCGGAGACCAAGGGCGGATCCGAAGCGACGGTCCGCATCGCCAAGGCCGACCTGGTCCCGAAAGACATCAACCTGCGCGAGCACTACAAGACCTTCGGCGAGCTCGAGGCCGCCTGCCGGACCTTCTGCGACGAGGTCAACTCCCGCACCCACCGGGCAACACGGCGCAAGCCGGCCGAACGCCTCGCCGAGGAACAACAGCGACTGCATCCGCTGCCCAGACGGCCCTTCACCGCCGCCTTCGGCACCACCCGGCGAGTGAACTGGGATGCCACGATCTCCGTCGAAGGAGTGCGCTACTCCGTTCCGCACGAGCTCATCGACAACCGGGTCTGGGCCCGTTTCCACGGCGACGAGCTGATCGTCGCCGCGGTCGGCGAGGACGGCTCGGCCCGGGAGGTGGCCCGCCACCGGCGGGGACAGCCTGGCACCCCAGTGCTGGACGACGCCCACTACCCACCACGCCAGGACAAGCGGGCCGACCGCACCCCGAAAGCCACCTCGGCAGAGGAGGCCGCCTTCCTCACGCTCGGTCCCGGGGCAGCGTCCTGGCTGGTCGAAGCCGGTGCGACAGGGGTCCGCCGCATCAAGGCGAAGATGACCGAGGCCGTCGCCCTGTCCAAGCTCTACTCGGTGGCCGAGGTCGACCGGGCTCTGGGCACCGCCGCGGTCACCGCCCGGTTCGCGGACAAGGACCTGTTGTCGATCCTCGACTACCAGGCCACACGCGAGAACACCGAGCCCGTCCGCCGCAGCGAGGAACACTCCCTGCAGCCCGGCACCTCTGCCTGGTCCTCCTTCGGCCTGCCCACCACGACCTCGGACGTCCCCGAGCACGACGAAAGCGACCTCGCCTGATGGCCACCCCACTCCGCACCGTTCCCGGCACCAACGGTGACCCGCTCGCCGAGGCCATCGAGCTGACCAAACGCCTCAAGCTCCCGCACCTGCGACGAGCACTGGCCGACCTGATCCCCACCGCCAAGGCACAACGCTGGGACCCGGCCGAGGTCGTCCGTGTCCTGCTGGCCGAGGAAGCCGCCGGACGCGACCGGGCCAACCTCCACACCCGCCGCAAGCGGGCCGGATTCCCCACCGGCAAGACCTTCGGCGACTGGGACGAGACCAAATCCGCGATCCCGCGGCCGACCCAGGACGCCCTCAAGTCCCTGGAATGGGTCGGGCGTCGGGAGAACTTCTGCATCTGCGGGCCCTCCGGCACGGGCAAGAGCCACTTCACCGAAGCCCTCGGGCAGACCGCGGTCGAGGCCGGACTGACCGTCTCCTGGTTCACCATCGAGGACCTCGGAGCCCTGGTCCGCCGGCACCGAGCGGACGACTCCATCGCTCGAGCCCTCGCGAAGATCGTCCGCTCGGACCTGATCATCGTCGATGACATCGGGCTCCTGCCCGTCTCACCGGACGCCTCGGAGGGCTTCTACCGCCTGGTCGACGCCGCCTACGAACGACGCTCGATCGCCGTCTCCAGCAACCTCCACCCGTCAGGGTTCGACGAGATCATGCCCAAGACCCTGGCCACCGCGACGGTCGACCGGCTCATGCACCACGCTCACATCGTCGTCACCCAGGGTGACAGCTACCGGCTCACCCAGGCCACCAGCGGACAGGGGGTGAAGCCCTTCAGCTGACCCGACCCAGCGCGAAGGCGGGGACTTATCTGGCTGCCACCGGGGACATCTCGGTGGCCGCCAGTGGGGCGAACTCCTGGCCGCCACCGGGGAGAACTACACGGCCGTTGACA
>NZ_JBWKDT010000123.1:0-2623 GCF_056435785.1 Streptomyces sp. NPDC043870 | reverse complement strand
CCGTCGCCCGTCGACCGGAACGTCGGCCACCGTCCGCCAGTGATAGCCGTGCACCCGTCCCGACGAGGCCCCGCACACCGGGCAGACCGCGGTGTCCAGCGGCGTCCGGGCCCGCACCACGATCCGCTCACCCTCGTCGGCCACATCCTCCATAACCAGCGGGGACAGACCCGAAAGCACCGTCCTCACAAGCTCGTTGACATCCATCACATGAAAGTCAACGACCCTCACAACTCTCCGTCACCACCGAATGTGAGACAGGGCCGTTCCTTTGACAGACCCGGGCCTGGAACGAGACCGCGACGCCTTTGACGCCGCGCTCAAGCTTCTGTCCAGCAACGGCCCCACCGAGGGCGTCAACACAAAGACCAAACGGATCGCACGCCAGATGCACGGATGAGCAGGCTTCACCCTGCTCCGCCACCGCATCCTTCTCGGATAGCGACACCCTCCGTCACCACCGAATGGGAGACAGGGCCGAGAAATTGATAGTCCCCGCCCCGGTTCTCAGCGGACGAGATGGGGCAGGTCGATGGCGATGCCGAAAGGTACCGCGGTTTTGATGCGCTCGCGGTAGATACCGGTGGCGACGTAGGCGCGAGTGGTGCCGTCCAGCTCGTACGTGTGGATGACGGGGAGGTCGCTTTCCTCCTCGATACGCCAGTAATGCGCGATACCCGCCTGCGCGTACTTGAACGGCTTCAGCGACCGGTCCCGGTCGGCGGACTCCTCTGAGACGACTTCGATGGCGAGAGCGACCTGATCGGGAAGGTAGCGCGTACGATCCGGGTCGTATGGGACCGTGACAGCAACGATGTCAGGCTCGGGCCGGTTCTTCTCATTCAGTTTGACTGTCATTTCCCGGTCGATCACGAATCCCTCGGGAGCCTGATTGTCGAGTGCGGTCGTCAGCCGGGTGACGACGCGGGCGTGCCAGGACCTCTGCGGGGACATCATGAAGATGAGCGCTCCATCGATCAGCTCGGTGTGTCGGGGGAGGTCGGGTGCGTTGTCGAGGTCATCGGCCTCCCACCCACTTGGCCGGGGTGGCAGCATCCAGGGCGGGAGCGCGTCCCATGCGGTCGTCATCGTGTCCTCCTTCGGGCGCCCCGGCCAGCCTATCCGTCAGTGCCGTGTGGCGGCGGTGCGGGCCGTGACAAGAGCGGCGACGGGGGTCCGCGCTGTGGCGGGGGGCGCAAGGCCGCCATGCGACGGTGGTGCCGTGGCCTTCGCCGGTGTAGGGATGCCATCGGTGGTCGGGGCCGAGGCGGATTGGGATGCCTTCGTCATCGGCGGTGAGGCGGTTACGCCAGGCGCGCAGCCGCATGGTGCGAGCGGTGTTGTCGTTGTCGGGGGCCGAGAGGGCGATGGCGGCGGGTCGGGGATGAAGGGTGCGCGAGCGACAGCGACGCTGGCAGGGCCGCCGTAGCGCAGGGCGCGGACCAGGCGGGCGAAGTCGAGCGGGGCAGGCCGGTGGCGCGTACGAGCTGGTGGAACCAGCCCTCGCCGACGCCGGTCGCGGCGAGACATACGGCTTCCTCAATTGGGGTGCCCGGTGAGCGAGCGGTGTGCCCGGCGGCGTCGCGGGTGAGCGCTTGTCGTCGAAGGTGAAGGGACTCCTGGCAGCGGGCACCCTCGCCGTCGGGCGCTCCGCTTCCCCGCGCCGCGGGTGGCGCGGAGCTTTCATGGGCACGACCACACCTCGGTGTCGAGGACGTGCGCGCCGTCGCAGCCGCGGGCGACATTTGCGGTCCGCTGCGAGATGGACCTTGCTGGTGATTCCGCCCCGGGACCTGCTGAGGAGGGCTTCCTTCAGGCGGAGCTTGCGTCGGCGCCGGACACGTCGACGCTCGGCCTGTCCGTTCTGTCCCTCCGGTTCGCCCCTTTTCGCCGGGCCTCCTCCTGCTCGCGTGCGGCCGCTTCCAGGGCCTCCATGAGGTCCTTGCCGACGCGCATCCCAAGCGGCGTCGTGGTGGGCGCGGGCAGTCGTGGAATCCACGCTCACCAGCGAGAAGTCCGCTTTTCCGCGCGGGCCACCTCGGCAATCATGTCTTCCAGCAGAGCGGTGAAGACGCCAGCGTCCCGCCAGGCCCGGAAACGCCCGTAGACGGTAGCCCAGGGACCGAACTCGGAGGGCATCTCACGCCACTGGGCGCTGGACCGGAACCGCCAGATCACCCCCTCGAACTGTTCCCGCACCGCTCGGGGCATGGGCCGAACTTGCCGATCAGCAGGTAGAGTTCGATTAACTTCCACTGATCGTCGGTGAGTTGCCTGCGCGTCACGACCAGTCTCTTACCGGTTTCCACCCCCCGAAGGGACGGGACCCAGCAACTGATCACAACATCACACAGCCCCTGGAATCCAAGGATGCGGCGCGGGAGGGGGCGCTTTCACTCGTGCGGGGCCAGCAGGAGGTGCCGGCTCGGCGCGTTCGGGGCACGGGCAGCGACGCAGACCCGAGACCAGGCCGTTGAGCTGGCGCAGTCGGTGGTACGTGAGGGGCTGGCCGCAGGAGCGCAGATTACCGGTAGTTCGTTAAATCCGGCGGTAGAGGTCAATGCCGCGTCCGGTGGTGACCGCGTCGATCAGGGCCTGGAGCTCGGAGGGTGGGTCCTTGTCC
>NZ_JBWKDT010000122.1:0-2791 GCF_056435785.1 Streptomyces sp. NPDC043870 | reverse complement strand
CGACAACACCAAGCCCGCATCAGCCACTACAAACAACGCGGCCACAGACCACCGGAAACTGTCCCACCGTCACACAAAAGACCGTTGCAGTACTAGGCGCGACTCGCCACCGGGCTCCAACCCGGCAAACCCACACCCAGGCTGGGCGAGCGGCCGCTCCTCACCCACCAAGCGCAGCAGCGCATAGCCTCTGCAGGTCGGCACCGTCAGCTTCCTTTCCGGGTTGTGAATGTTGCCCACTCGCGCACCGGCCAGTAGGTGGGACCGACCGGTGCATCACCCCGGGCACGGGAGGGTGATTCCGCCAAGGTCGCAGGTGCGGCGCGTGAGGATGTGCGACGTAGTCACCTGACCTCGCCCCTGTGGGGGCGACGTTGCGCCGGTACCTGGTGGGCGGATGTCGGCGAACCGCGGTAGCGGCATCGGGCCGGTTACCCTGACACCCCCTTGGCGATGAGGCGAAGGAGGGCTGCGTAATCACCACGCTTCTGCCCCTCGCAGACGGGCGGGGCCGCGGCAAGCAGCAACTGCTCGGCAGCATAGGCAGCCTCGGTGGGGCCAAGGAGCTTCTCGGAGAACACGAGAGCCAGGGCGACGCGGGTGGTCTCACTCATTTCGGCCTCGGGCTGATAGCCAGCGAGCTTGTCTGCCAGCCGCCCCAGGAGCAGCCGGGTGTCGTCGTCGAGGACGATGTGGGAGTCGGTCATCGCGCACCGCCGGTGCCGATGGGGCCGGTCACAACGCCCTCAGTGTCCCCCCGCACGGCGGTCTTGCGGCCGTCATGATGGCAGGCAATGCCGACGGCGATACGGCGCCGGGCGGGGGGAGTAAGAGGGTTGCGACACGCATCGCATACCGTACGGAATGCGCTTCGACGTAGCCGAGTTCCTCCTGAGCAATCAAGACAGGTTCGGTCAGCTCCAGGCGTGGCGTTCGTGTGCCTTCCAGATGCCAGGCCCCGGAGGCCTCGGCACACCGCCACCGACGTCGTCTCAAGGCCCACTTCGGTAGCACCCCTACCGTCGCCGAGCCCCCGGCCGGACTCGCACGCTGCCGCACCGTCGTTTCGCCTTTCCCCCCAGCACAGACTGTGCAAGAGCCCAGAACGCCATGTCCATGCCGAGTCGCGCTGGGTCGCACTCACAGTCGAGAGCGGCCCCGTAGCCGACGCGGCCAGTGCAGGGTCGGCCAGGACCCTCCCCACCCTGTCACCCTGACGGAGCAGGTGCCCTCCGTCGTGTCCCCCGAGACGGCGACGGTGCTGGTTAGGGCAGGCGCGCGCCGTGGGTACCGCTTGCAGACCACGTCGTCGGCGAGGTTGGTGACCGGCCGAAAGGACGCAACCAGGGTATAGGCCGCCTCCGGCCTTAGCCACCCAAGGAGGGCCCGGAGGCCGAAGGTGCCATCGTCGCGAGAAGCACTCCACACCGGCAATGACAAGGGGGCGCCGTATCCAGCGGCGGCTTGGCTTAGCGGGTGTTGTCCTCACAACAACCACCTCCCCCCTGCACAGAGGCGGACAGGACGATGAGTCCGATTAGAGCCACAATGATGCGGCCGAGATGAGCTGTGTCAATCGCAGAGAGTGAGCTATCTGACTTCAGGGTCAATTAGCGTGATTCAGGGGTGGTTCAGGCCCTCAGCTACCTGGGTTGAGAGTAGATAATCTGGGAGGGTGACTGATAAGCCCAGGGCGGTCTCGTCACTCGCGCCAGGCTTCAGTGCTGCTTATGCAAGCCATCGCCGGCGAGCATCCGCCTTCTCCCCCACGTCCCACCCCGGCTGAGACCGTCTCGACGGCACAAACCGACCGTGAGTCGACCACGGGCACGCTCAGCACAAAGTCCTCCCCTCGCGCCGGTGAAGGGTCTGCTGCACGATCGGGTGACATCTGAACTGGCTTGTCCTGTGGGGCGGGTGGGAAGGATGTCGCTGTGCCGAAGCCTTATCCGGAAGAGTTCCGCCAGGACGTCGTGCGGGTCGCGAGGAACCGCGGCCCGGGGGTGACGGTGGAGCAGGTGGCCACCGACTTCGGAGTCCACCCGATGACGTTGTGGAAATGGATGCGCCGGGCGGACATCGACGATGGCTCCAAGCCCGGCACCTCCAGCCAGGAGAGCGTGGAACTGCGGGAAGCACGTCGGCGGATCAAACTGTTGGAGCAGGAGAACGAGGTTCTGCGCCGGGCCGCGGCCTATCTGTCGCAGGCGCATCTGCCGGGAAAAGGATCTACCCGCTCGTGAAGGAGCTGGCCGTGGACGGGGTGCCCGTCACGGTTGCGTGCCGGGTGCTGAAGCTCGCCAGACAGCCCTACTACCGCTGGCTGGGCAAGCCGGTCACCGATGCCGTGCTGGAGGAGGCATACCGCGCGAACGCGCTGTTCGACGCCCACCGCGACGACCCGGAGTTCGGCTACCGGTTCCTGGCCGATGAAGCGCGTGGTACCGGGGCCGCGATGGCGGACCGGACCGCGTGGCGGATCTGCCGGGACAATCGTTGGTGGAGCGTGTTCGGGAAGAAGCGCGGCAGGAACAAGAAGGCCGGCCCACCGGTGCACGACGATCTCGTGAGCCGCAACTTCAACGCGACCGGCCCGAACCGGCTGTGGCTCGCCGACATCACCGAACACGCCACCGGTGAAGGGAAGTTGTATCTCTGTGCGATCAAGGACGTCTTCAGCAACAGGGTTGTGGGCTATCGCCCTGGCCTGTTCAGCCAGCGCATCCAGCGTCCACTCCGGCGGCCCCACCTCGTCGTCCGCGGCGAGTTCACCGTCGGCCTGCACCGTCAG
>NZ_JBWKDT010000121.1:0-2804 GCF_056435785.1 Streptomyces sp. NPDC043870 | reverse complement strand
CGCTCGCCGCGGCGACCGCACTCGTGGGCTGGTTCGTACCGCTGCTCGGTATCAGCCTTCTGGGGTTCCTCGCCGTCGACGTCGCACTGGGCCTGATGGCCAGGGCACGCGCGAAGGCGCGACGAACCGAGGGGCCGGTGCGTGCGATCCAGAAGTCCACGGCCTGTGCAGATGTATTCCGATGCATTCCGGTTAGTTCGCAGCACCAGCGAGGTGGTCCATGGAGCCGTCGTCCTCTCGCTTGAGGGTCTCGGTGTCACGTACCAGGCTGCTCCCGACAGGTGAGACGGTTGCCAGGGCGGGGACGTTCGTGCGCACCCTGCTCGCCCATGAGGTCACTGTTTCGAGTCTTGAGACGCAGGACGGTGAGCAGTTGATTGATGCCGTCGTCCGTCGGGTGGAGGAGTTGGTCAGCGAGGCTGTTGTGCACGCCGGCAGCGAACTCGAGGTGATCTGCCGCATTGAGGAAGGCCGCGATACGGGTACTGAAGTCGAGGTTGTCTGTCGGTGCGACGACAGCCGGTGGCCGCTCACGCCGCTGGCCGAAGGCCCGTTCCGGGACGATGAGGCAACAGTCGTCCCGGTGCTCGAGCGCCAACCGGGCAAAGGGCGCGGAATATCGGGACACCGCCCCTCCTCGACTGCAGACGGGACATCTGCGCTCCACGACGAAGACTGTCGGAGCCGGACGGATACGCCGGCGGAGTACACCGTGAGGTTCCGCTTGAAAGCGCCGGCAGATAAAGGTGAAATGTCTCCTGCGTATGACGGCGCTCGCGGACCCCGCCGTGCCATGGAGCCTCACGTGTGCACCGCAACGCCGGGCCAGGGTGTACAGCGGGATGATTTCCGCCCGTCCTTGCTCGCGGAGGCGAGTGAACTTCTTGCCGGCCAGTTTGATGAGGATCGGGTTGCCGCACTTGCAGGACAGCTCCTGGTGCCCCGGGTCGCCGACTGGTGTGGGGTGTGGCTGACCGGGGCCCAAGGCAGGATGCGGCTGTCGCATGTCCGGCATGTGGACGAACGGCGCGTTGAACCGCTGCGGGAACTACTCGGCCCCAATCCACCCCCTGGCACGATCAGCACTTGGCCCCTCATCGGCCCCGCTGCAGGCGTAGCACGGGCCTTCCCACTCATGACGGGCGACTCCTGTCAAGGTGTTCTGGCGTTGGGTCTCGTCGGGCAGCAGCAAGTTCCGGACACTGTGGTGCGTCAGGTCAAGGATGTGGCAAGGCTGCTGGGCCTGACCGTGGCGACGGCGCGCCGCCGGTTGCGTGCCCCGCTCCCGCGCGTGCCCGGGCTTGATGCAGCCGTGATCTACGAGCCACATGAGAAGGGGCAGAGCGGCGGGAGGGACTTCTACGACCTCTTTCGCAAGAGAGGTGGCCGTTGGTGCTTCCTTCTCGGCGACGTCCAGGGCAAGGATTCCGAAGCGATGTCCATTAAGGGGCTGGTCCGTCACATGGTGCGCCTTCTGGCCCGCGAGGGTCACGGCGTCGAGTCCGTGCTCGAGCGGCTGAACGTTGCCCTGGCGGATGACAGCGCCAAGATCAAGTCCTCTGGAGGAGAGCATACGTACGAACGGTTCCCTACCTTGTTGTACGGCGAGTTGGAACCGTACGGGGCCACCGGCGGTGTGCATTGCAGGCTGGCCAGTGCCGGGCACCCGCTGCCGCTGAAACTGTCCGCCAATGGCACAGTGAGGCCTGTGGCGCAGCCGCAGGCGCGCCTAGGCGTCGAGCGCAATGCACAGTTCAGAGCCGACTCCCTTGACCTCGCACCGGGGGAGGTACTCCTGTGCGTGACTGATGGCGTGACCGGACGCCGCAGAGGCAACCTGCAGTTCGACGACGACGGCTTGTCGAGAACGCTGAGCCAGTGCACCGCAATGGGAGCGAGGGCGGTGGCGCATCACGTGCGGCAGTCCGTCCACGGCTCCAGCACGGAGCCGCTCGAAGACGACCTTGCGGTGTTGGTGCTGAAGGCGTTGCCCTCGACAAGATCGATGAACGTGCCCGGCAGCCGACTACCCATCGAGCCAACTACTCCATAAACGAACGAGTTTGCTGAGTCGGTCTGCGTGACCTCTGAGAGGATGTTCACGCTGCTGACGTGCAGGTCTGATTGTTTTGTCGGCCGTCCGAGATCGGCCAAGTGACACTCCTCGCCCCGAATATGTAGGCGCGACGCCCGCTTCCTGTCGGGCGTGCTGTCGCGTTCTGCGCCAACAGCTCCTGTCCGGTTCGAACATGAGCGGATCACCCCTGTCGGTCACCCGGACGAGCGATGTAACGGACCCCAACTCCCTGCCATATCAGTGCTGTTATGACAACTCAGCCGCCTCGCAAGTCCTATCCCAGCGATCTGTCCGACGCCCCGCTGGGCCCTGATGGAACCGACGCTCACCCGCATGGCGAGCCGAGCGACAGAAGACCTCGCTCAACCTCGGCGGCAAGGTGGCCGACCTGCGTGAAGTCATGAACGCGATCCTCTACGTCAACCGAACCGGCATCCCCTGGCGCTACCTTCCGCACGACTTCCGCCCCACACCACGTCTTCTCACACTTCAGCGCCCGGACCGCCGACGGCACGATCGAGAAACTGGGCGTCCGCCTGCACCGGTTGGTCCGGGAGCAGGAGGGACGCAAGGCCGAGCCGACCGCGTGCGTCATCGACGCGCAGAGCGTCAAGACCGCTCCGAGCGTGCCCACTAGTACTCCAGCCGGACTTCTGTATTTCTGCTGGTCAACGGCCTGGCGGTGGGGAGTGTAGCGGGGGTTTTGCATGGGTGGGACGGTCTTGGG
>NZ_JBWKDT010000120.1:0-3054 GCF_056435785.1 Streptomyces sp. NPDC043870 | reverse complement strand
CGACAACACCAAGCCCGCATCAGCCACTACAAACAACGCGGCCACAGACCACCGGAAACTGTCCCACCGTCACACAAAAGACCGTTGCAGTACTAAGCGGCGGAGCCACGTGGCAGACCAGCCGTTCATTGTGATCATGCGGAACAACTGCACGGTCCAGTCCTTCGACGAGCCCATCAGCACCATCGCCACCGGCCACCATCACATGCTGGTCCGCCCCGGCCGCACCGTCGATGACTGGTCCTGGCCCCGGCGTTCGCCTCTGCGCGAGCGCCGGGGCCGGGCTTCTCGGCTCCAGACTTCAAGGAGGTTCTTCCGTGTATTCCCTGACTCCCGGCTATCGCGTGCTCGCCCTACAGCGCGGGCTCAGCCCTGTCGAGACCTTGCTGACGAAAGCGAACGCCGGGGTCGGGGGCGCCGTGCTGATGTCGGCGATGATCACCCCGCCGCCGGTCTGGACGTTCGGCGCGGTGGGCGCCGCCGCAGCGCTGCTCAACCTCGCGCCGGGGCCCCGCTCGATCGCCCGCTGGGCCGTCGGCTACCGGCACCTGCGCGAACACACCGCACCCGAAGCAATGGCCAGGCAGCCGGGCGAGACGGCGACGTGGACGTTGTACCCTGGTCACGGCACCCTGCAGGACCCAGCACCGGGCGGGGTTCCATAACGCGTTCTCCCGCGGGCTTGCGTTCGCCGGCAACCAGGCCCGCACCGCCGGTGTCCAGGTGCACGTCACCCACCTCGCCGCCGTGGGCGAGTGCACCGCCCGCACCCAGACGGTCTCCGTCCGTGTGCCGAAGGGGCTGGGGCAGGCTTCCCGGATCCTCGGAACGCTGGAGGGCGAGTTCGCCCGCCTCGGCGCACTGACGCCGGCGGAGCCGGAGCCGGCCCCTGTCGCGGTCGAGCGTGGCCCCGGTTGGATCGAGCTGGACAACGGCCGGTATGCCGCGACGGCGCGGGTCACCGCATGGCCGCATGCGACCGACGGCGACCTGATGACGAAACTGCACCTCGGTGAGGGAGAGGCGGACCGACACAACCCGCTGTTCGGCACCGACCGGTCGTTCGCGGACCTGTACCGGCCGCTTCCCGCAGCCCAGTCCCGCCGGTCCGCGAAGTGGCAGTCGGCCGAGGCTGAGGCGTTCACCACGGACAAGATCAAGGCCACCACGCACGAGATCGCGAGCGGTACGACGCACGGTGCGCTCGTGGAGGGCGCGGCGCTCGTCGATGGGGACGCCTACATGACGGTGTGGGGCGACAGCCCGGAGGCCGTCACTGATGCCTGCTGGCAGGCCTCGCTCACCGCCGACCGGCACCGCATCCGTCTGGACTGGCTTGCGGGCCAGCAGCACCGCGCACACGTGGTGACCACCCCGCACGGGGCCTCCACCAGGAGCGAACTGATCCAGCGACTGCTGAAGAACAGCCGCAAGGCGTCGCTGTCGCTGGACGTGGTGATGCACACCCTCTCAGCCGCCGTCCGCTCATCGTCGGCCGCTCGTCCTGCGCAGGCATCGGCGGTAGCCAGATGCCGATAGTACACAAACGCCCATACCTGGGATGAGACGGGATCAGATCCGCCAACACGGGCGCCGCCGTCGTGGCTTTTGCACTACAAGCCTTACCAACCTCAGCAGCACCATAGAGACCGAGAAGCTGACCTGGGCGATGCCGGCGAGGGTCTGGGGAATCATGAGGCTCCTTGCGCAGTGGGCCCCAGCACGACACCGCGGCCGGCGAAGAACCGGTCAAGGTCCGTCCAGGGCACGGTGTGGAACTCCTGGGACCGTCCGGGAAAGCCGGATGGGTTGTGCAGCACAACGCCGCGGGGGCCAGAGCCGACAGCGAGCACCAGGTGCCCACCGCGCCCGGCCGGCGCCGCATCGAGGGTGCGGATCGTCTTGTGGACGGAGAGCAGCAGCAGATTCCCTCGCGCGACGTGGGCGTCGATCTCCTCGGCGGCCAGCTCGGGCCGAACCTCGGCGTGCAGGTTCCAGCGGCTTTTGACCCAGTCGGCGAACGGCGCGTAGATGAGGCCCTTCACTGTCGTCTCACCAGTACGCACATAGGCTCCGGCGGTAAGGGCTTCGCGCAGCAGCGGCACCGACGGCGGCACCGAATGGCCCCAGAAATCCAGCGCCATCCGCAGGCACGCCATGCCGCACATGCGCGGCGCCCAGAACGCGTACTCCTCTCGGCTGTCGGCACCGGACTTCTGCCAGAGCGGATCGTCAGCCGCCAATCTGGTACCCGTGACGAACTCGGGCACCAGATCGGCAGACTCCCACTGCGAGTAATACGGGACAGAGTGCGTGGTCATGGAGCCAGTCATGACCCCACAGTCTCCTATGGCACGTACGCAGGCTTCGTGAACGCCGTGTCCAACACGTGCACGATCAGCTCCTCGTACGAGATGCCGGCCGCACGGGCCATCGTGGCGAGGTTCCCCAGCTCGGACAGTCCCGGCACGGTATTGATCTCCAGCCACGGCATCAACATCGCCGACCCCACCAGGCGCCTCGCCCACGGCCGCGTCGCGCAGACCATCCTCCTCGCCCTGATGATCTGCAGCACCAACCTGCACTCGCTCTTCACCTGGGCCCAGACCACGACCAACGCGACCAGCGGCAGAACGATCGACTCGACCACCGAACCCACGGAATCCGCTTCGGCCGCCATCACCGCGAACGGGCTTTCCCCGCCCCCCAAGCCGGCAACGGTCCGCACGAGCACCTGACACCCCGGCACCACACGACGGGCTCACACACGTCCAGCAGCAACCCCGGCAACCCTCACGCACCCAAACCCCAGGCCGATCCTCCGCCAAACAACCACCCGAGGCCCCGACCGCGTTCGGACACCACCTCGAACAGACCCCGGAAACGCCAAGATCCCGCCCGATCAATCAGATCGGACGGGATCTCGTGAACTCTTCCTGAGCAAACTCAAGAACAGTCGTGACCACGCAGGCCGGGGACCTGGACCTGGCGATCCCCAAGGTCCGTACCGACAGCTTCTTCCCCAGCCTGCTGGAACGCCGGCGCCGCATCGAC
>NZ_JBWKDT010000119.1:0-3129 GCF_056435785.1 Streptomyces sp. NPDC043870 | reverse complement strand
GTCGGGACGCGAGCGCCGGCGCTAGGCCGAAGTCGTCCTCGATGTGATGGCCGGTCTCGTGGGCGACTGCCAGGAGCGCTGGGATGTGGCGGCCGAAGAGGAGGTCGTAGCCGGCGGGGAGCTGGAGCAGGATCTGCCCCAGCAGGTCCTCGCCGGCCGTGTCGGCGACCGTGGACAGCACGGCGCTGACGTCCCAGGTCGCGGTCTGCTCGGTGGCGCCCTCGATCCAGGCCGCGGTCGCCCGCACGAACCGCTCCGGGGGCAGCGGTTCGGCGCTCTGCAGCGGGTTGAGCAGGATCAGGGCGAATTCCTCCGGGAGACGTGCCGCGAGCTGGGCGCGAACCTCGCCGACCAGATGCGCGCCGAGCAGGGCGAGCACCACACGGGCCGCGCGCTCGGCTTCCTCCACAGTGCCGTACTCGCCGCGCTCCTTCACGTGGTCGAGGAACGCTTCGCGTCGCAGAGTCATCTCGCCGCCACCCGTTCTTGTTCTTCGGCCTGCCCACGGGGTGCGGAGGACGGGGTGAGGGGGAGATCAGGTGCCCGTCCTCCGCACCTGTCCGGCCGGTGTCAGCCGGAGATCTCCTTGTGGCCGGTCCCGACGCCGATGGAGATCTTGCGGGGCTTGGCACGCTCGGCGATCGGGATGCGCAGGGTCAGCACGCCCGCGTCGTAGTCGGCCTTGATGTGCTCGGTGTCGAGGGTGTCGGCGAGCACGATCTGGCGGGAGAAGACGCCCAGCGGCCGCTCGGACAGCTCCATCTGCACGTCGTCGGCCTTCGCCACCGGCCGGCGCTCCGCCTTGACCGTCAGCATGTTCCGCTCGACGTCGATGTCGATCGCGTCCGCGCTGACGCCGGGAAGGTCGAAGGCCACCACGTACTCGTCACCCTCGCGGTAGGCGTCCATCGGCATCGCCGACGGCTTCGACCAGGTGCCCGGGCCCATCAGCTGCTGCGCCAGCCGGTCCAGCTCACGGAAGGGGTCAGTGCGCATCAACATCGTGAAAACACCTCCAGCAGGTTCAGGCAGTTACTGCCAATGCGCCTCACTGACACCGTTGTAACATGTCATCCAATGGATGACAAACACGATGTCGTCTACATGATGACAACCCGAGGGAGGTGCCTGTGACCGCACCCGACCAGCCGGTCTCCACCGACGCCGACGCCCACAGCCCGGCGTCGTTCCTCGCCGCCGCGGCGGCCCTGAAAGCCATAGACGACGCCCTGCGCGACGCCCAGCACGAGACCCCCGACACCCTCGGCGTCGGGCCGGCCCCGGAGCAGGCCCTCGCCTCGCTGATGCTGCTGCGGCAGGTACGTGAGCGGCTCGCCGGATGGGAGACCGGCCTGATCGAAACGGCCCGGGACGCAGGCGCCAGCTGGGCCGACCTCGCCTCTCCCCTGGGTGTCGCCAGCCGCCAGGCCGCCGAGCGCCGCTACCTGCGCGGCCGCCCCGGCCCGGCCGGGACCACCGGCGAACAGCGCGTGACGGCCACCCGTCAGGCCCGGGCCGCCGACCGCAACACCGCCACCTGGGCCCGCCGCAATGCTGCCGACCTGCGCCGCCTCGCCGGCCAGATCACCGCCCTCACCGACCTTCCCTCCGCCGCCCGCCGCCCGCTCAATGAGCTCCACGCGGCCCTCGCCCACAACGACCCCGCCGACCTCATCGTCCCCCTGACCGCCACCCGCCCCCACCTGGCCGCCGCCCACCCCGACCTCGCCGCCCGGCTCGACACCCTCACTCCCCCCTGACCCCGCCCGGTGCCCCGCAACAGCCCAGTCAGCCTCCGCCCCCGGGCGAACCCCCGATTGCCCTCGAAGTCCGGCGGCAGATCGTCCTCCGGGTTACGCCACCGGTTCGCCCCCGGCGCCCAGATCTCCCGCCGACGCAGCGCATCCCGCCGGCTGACCAGCACCCACAGCTCGTAGAGGATGGCCAGCTTCCTCGTCCGCGCTCGTGGGTCGCGCCGGGGCATCACTCATGCAGGTGTGTTTGCGGCAGAACTACACGCATCGAACCTGAAGAAAATCTGTCGCGGTCACAGTAGACATTGACTCGTCGCAGGGTTATTTTTTTCCGTGTACCCAGGAAGTCGAGATGGGCACGGCAGAGATGAACTGCCGCGCATGCAGGTCAAGCAGGACGCCCCACGGGGGCTGCGAGCAGTACCCGCGTTATCCAGCAGTACGACCGTGTAGCCGAAGTAAAGGAGCAGACGCCATCAGGATCGCCCGGGCGAGGAAGAAGTCCGCCCGGGTACCGCAGGCCCCGGATTGGAAGGTGGTCCCCGGTCACGCATCCGCGATCCCCGCAGCCCCGCCCTCCCAGGCGGAACCTGCGGACAAAGAAGGCCGGCGCAGTTCGCCGGTAGATGGTGTTGAAAGCTCGGGGCCCGGGGGGGGGGGGGGGGCCCGGGGCCCCCCCCCCCCCCCCCCCCCAAAAACAACCCCCCCCCCCCCCCCCCCCCCCCCCCCCCCCCACCCCCCCTCCCCCCCCCCCCCCCCCCCCCCCCCCCCCCCCCCCCCCCCGACGTGTCCCCTGAAAGAAGAGGTCTATGCCCCCTGCCAGTTCCCGTCCCGTCGACAATCTCGACGATGACGACTACCCCGCCTACACCATGGGCCGGGCCGCCGAGATGCTCGGCACCACCCCCGCCTTCCTCCGCGCCCTCGGCGAACACCTCCTGATCACCCCGCTGCGCTCCGAGGGCGGCCACCGCCGCTACTCCCGCTACCAGCTGCGCATCGCCTCCCGCGCCCGCGAACTCGTCGACCAGGGCACCCCCATCGAAGCCGCCTGCCGCATCGTCATCCTCGAAGACCAGCTTGAAGAAGCCCGGCGCATCAACGAGCACCTGCGCACACAAGGCCGCGAGTCGCAGTCGAAGAACTCAGCCTGAATCAGCACGCCGATCCTGGCAACACCCATGCTTCGTCGGGAGCTTGGGAGAAGAGGTGGTCGATGCGTCCGAAGTGCGGCACCTGCTGGGACTTGGGGACCGCAAGCACATACCCCAGGCCGGTCGCCTCCAGCATGCGGCGCAGCCGCCATTCCTGGCCGTAGGCCGAGTCCGCGCTCACCCAGGCGATCGGCAGCGGCGAGGCGATCGCCCGCAGCACC
>NZ_JBWKDT010000118.1:0-3245 GCF_056435785.1 Streptomyces sp. NPDC043870 | reverse complement strand
TCGAACCGGGCCGCGTAGTCCTCCAACGGACCCGGCGCGGGCGGACACGGACGGCGAACGGTCATCTTCAGCCCCAGCAAGACAGTTGACTCCTATCACCGGCCTACGACCAACCCGACCTTCCGTCAACCCACGCCACCGCCGGATTTAACGAACTACCGGTAACGGTGAAGATCCTTGCAGGCCGAGGGGTAGGTGTCGCAGTAACTCTTGAACTGCCGCGCTGAGGAGGCGGAGAGCATGGCGTGGACGACGGCGCGTGAGAGCGTGTTGGCTGCCGCAGCGTCAATTTCGGTAAGCGTCTCGATGTCTTTTGGGTTGTTGTTGGCCAGCTTGTTACCGGTGCCGGTTGCAACGGCAAAGATGGTGTCTCCGTCCTCGAGGGTGTGCACGGGGTTGATGGCCCGGGCCAATCCATCGTTGGCGACCTGGGCCATCCTGGTTGCGGCTGCGTTCTCCAAGCTCGCGTTGGTGGCCACGACAGCGATTGTGGTGTTGTGACTCCTTTGAGGCTTTGGGGCCTCCTTACACTCCGTGGGGGAAGGTTTTCTCAGTCCGACGAACTCGTCGCCGATGCCCAAGTAGGCTCCCAACAGTGTGCAGTCCTTCGGGTTCACGGACGACCCGACGGGGTTGACCACGACCAGCGCGCCGATGATGACGCCGTTGTCCAGCTTGACGCTGGCCGTACCGACACCGCCCTTGAGTCCCCCTGCCAAGGCTCCTGTCCCAGCACCGACAGTGCCCTGGCGCACAGGGCCTTCGGTGGCCGCGTTCATCGCTCGGTATCCCCAGGATGCGTTGGGTCTGGCCTGTGCGTCGCCGCCTCGTCCGGTGTCCCAGATCACCGCTCCCGGCACCAGCGGCATCTTGGTCTTGGTGTGGTCCTCCACCCAGCGCATCGCGCCGGTGCCAACATCCATGCCCCAGGAGCTGCCGCCGGTGAGGACGATCGCATTCACCCCCGGATTGTTTCTCATTGGACTGAGTTCGCTCAGCATCCAGGTGGCCGGGTCGCCACCGCGTACGTCAACACCGGCCACAGGAGCCTGCGGCATGTACACCACGGTGGAGCCGGTTAGGTAGGGCTGGCGAGCCGACTGGACCTGGCCGACTCGTATACCGGGGACGTCGGTGATGGCATTGAGCGGTCCTGGCACTTCTTCTGTGGAATCTGTACCAGCGATGACTGCAGAGGGAGCGGCACTGCCAAGCGCCAGCGAGCAAGCTGCGATGGCGACCAAAATGCGGTTGGGACACGACCTCATCGAAGCTCTCCCTCTGCTGTACGCGGCGGCGCGCGGTGCCCGCGATGGGGCGCCCTTTCCCCCACCTTCTTAGCAATGTTTGCCGAGCAGGCGAAGAACCAGCGGTACTCGATCAGCCGCCATGTCGTCATCGGAGCTGTTTGGTGTCAAAACCGCCGTCAGCAGCGTCCATGTGATCCCGGACGGCGGCTACCGGGGTGGACGGCTCATACCGCGCCGCTGTGAGCAACCTCGTCTGAAACTGAGAGACACAACTCCTCAACAGCGAGGGCCAGGCCCGTCTCGAGCTGCCTTCACCGCCGAAAATTGGAAGACCTGACCCGCCAGCTCAAAGGCGGCGATGTCCACCAACCATGCTCACATTGCCCCGCTGCCACAACCTCACCCGTGCCGGGTGACAATCAAGACACAGGCCGACCGGCATGCCATGATCATTTGTGGGTGTACTGTCACTCATTTCCCTGCGCACGGATGCGCTGGACAGCCGCCCCGGCCGTCAGCCCGCATGGGGAGGCGTGAGGAATCCGCGCCGGACGCCCCACAGGGCGTGGCGGCGATATGTTCGGCGGATCCGCTGGTGGGGCGATCGACGATGCTGGCGCTCGCGGCCGAGCGAAAAGGCTGACGGCCCTACTGCCCAGGTATGCGCTCGAAATCGAGCCGGTGAGGGCCTGTTTAGGCGCGCATATCAAGCCGAGCTGGCAAATCTGGCCGGCTCACCTCAGCGAGCAGGAAGACTGCCCGCAGGCGGCCGGGCTCGCTACCGGACCGATTAAGACGCCGGACTCAGCGAGCCGGCGCCGGGCGACAGCAGGGCGCTGACGGCACGGCGTGCCGTCAGCGGGGGTACGGCTCTCCAGGCCCCTCATGCAGTCTGTGCCGCGGGGGCTGGCCGAACGATGGCACAGCACGCGAAGCCGGCCAGGAGCATGGCCACAGGAAAGGCCAGGGCTGCCTGGGCGGCGGTGATGGCGGTGTTTCCGAGGTGGGCTTGAAGGAGGACTCCGGTGGCGTCACTGCCGAGGGCCCCACCGAGCTGGCGGGCGGTGTTGAAGACACCGGACGCAGCACCGATCAGAGAAGGCTCCAGGGTGCGGGTGGCGATGCCGGCAAGCGGGGCGGAGACCAGCCCGATGCCGCTACCGGTCACGAGCAGCGACGGCATCAGCGTCCACAGGCCGATGCCCGGGTGCAGCAGCCATGCCAGCGAGCCGACACCCGCGACCAGCAGGGCGAAGCCGGCAGCCGCGAGCATGCGGGGACTGGTGGTGTCGGACCGCTTACCTGCCAGCCGTGCGCACAGCGAGGACAGAGCGAACATCGGGACAGTCACGGCGCCTGCCGCCAGCGGGCTGTAACCGAGGTCGCTCTGCAGGTAGATCATCAGGGGCAGGAACATACCGATCATGGCCGCTCCCATGGCCCCGCCCGCGGTGGCGCGGCGGAGAAGTTGCGGTTGCGGAACAGCCGCAGTGGCAGGAGAGGCTCTCCGGTGTTGCGGTGCTGCCACCACAGGAAGACAGCCAGGCAGAGGGCTCCAAAGACCAGGATGGCGGGGATCGTGACTCGCCCTGCGACGGTGCCCCAGTCGTATGCTTCGCCGCTTTGCACGCCGAAGACCAGTGCGGTCAGCCCCAGGCCGCTGAGCGCGATGCCCCACAGGTCGAGTCGGTGGTCCTTCGCCGGCCGCCAGTCGGGTAGCAGGCGGTACGCGGCGATCCAACCGGCGACCCCGACCGGCACGTTGATGAGGAAGATGCCGCGCCACCCGGTCCAGGCGACGAGCAGCCCGCCGAGCACCGGCCCGGCAGCCATCGCCGCGCCGCCGACCGCACTACCGACGGCGCCTGACCAGGCCAGATAGCGAAACGCTGCTGGAGTACTAGTACTCCAGCAGCACTTTGACGTTTTCCCTGTTCAGGGGCGGTTTGGGTGAGTGTAGTGGGCTGGGTTCCGGCCCGTGTTCTCTTTCCCGGA
>NZ_JBWKDT010000117.1:0-3423 GCF_056435785.1 Streptomyces sp. NPDC043870 | reverse complement strand
CAAGACCGTCCCACCCATGCAAAACCCCCGCTACACTCCCCACCGCCAGGCCGTTGACCAGCAGAAATACAGAAGTCCGGCTGGAGTACTAGCCCGCCAGGCACGCTCGGCAGGGATCACCTTCCGAGCCGCCGTCGCCGACGGGGCCTACGGCGATCTGGACGACTTCCGCTGCGAGCTGCACGCCGCTGACGTGCCGTTCGTTATGGCGATCAAGCGCCGCCGCGGCACCTGGGCCTACGGCGACCAGGCCCACACGCCCGTGGATGCCGCCCGCGAGCTGGCCTGGCACGGGCCCGACCAGCCCGGGGACTGGACACCGGTGATCCGCAGCTTCCGTGACGGGCACACCACCACGTGGTGGGCCGCCGACGCGACCTTGGGCTTCTGGGGGCCGGACGGCCTGACCCGGCTGGTGGTGGCCACCACGGACCCGGCCATCCTGCCGGAGAAGGCCACCTGGTATCTCGCCACCGACCTACCCCGGCCGGGTGGCCCGCGAGTCGCGGAATCCTCTTACCCGCCAGCGATCTCGCCGAGGTTGTGCGGATCTACGGCATCCGCAACTGGATCGAGCAGAGCTACAAGCAGGTCAAGGACGAACTGGGCTGGGCCGACTTCCAGGTCCGCTCCGACACCGCCATCCGCCGCCACCAGACCCTGGTCAACTGTGCATTCTCCTTCTGCTGGGAAGCCAGGACATCGCCGGATCCGGCCGGCCAGGCCGACCGGCCAGAGAGGGGGCACCCGCCCGCCCCACCCGGCCCGGTGGCCTCTGGCCCTACGGGCCGTCCGCAGCTGGCTCACCCCGGCGATCACGCTGCAACGCTGGTGGCGAGCCTGGTCCAGCACGCCCCCACCAGCAGAGTTACAGGACCTGATCAACGCAGTCAGCACCGGCCGCCCGCTCAGCCTCTATCTCTCACTCCCGCCCTAACAAACCACCGCTAGCCAGCCGGGGTCGGTGGCGCGGCCTGTCGCGGGCGATGCCCGGAGGCCGCAGTGGGGCGGATCGTCAGGACGAGTCCGGCCTTGGCCTTGGTGCACCGCTCGCACAGCGGGGCCCAGGTCCTCGACCGCCGACCGGGGGAGCGTGGTCTCCTCCGGTCGGCTCCGTCACCAACCATCCGCGATGTCAGCTGATCGGTCACAGAGCGGAGCGCTTCATCCGCCTACGCTTGCACCACGGATCCAGGGCCGGGAAGGCTTCAGAGAGGGCAGCCGGTTGCGGTGAGCGATGTGCCGGCTGTGACGGTGACACAGCCGAACAGCACCATGCGGCACGCGGTGGGCGTGAGGCGCCTCATGCACCGTCCGTGCCCGCCTCAGGCGACACACGTGATGCATGACCGGCTTTTTCACGGCTGTGATCGGTAGGTACCGACTGGCTGGAGGGAGGGCTGGAGCCGTTCGGTACATGAGAAATGCGGGTCCGCTGTCGGCTTAGTCACGGACCGGGAAAGTGAGGCTCGATATGGCTGGGAGGCCAGCATCCGGACTGCGCCGAGACGTGGACCTACTGGACGTGCTGAGCAGCCAGGAGGCGATTCGGGCATCTGGTCTGGGTGTCAGCCGCATTGCTCAGTTGTGCGGGCGGCAAAAGAGTCAGGTCTCCCGCGCGTTGGCGGGACTGCTTCAGGAGGGGTTGGTTGATCGCGATCCCGAAACGTTGGCTTACCGATGTGGTTGGCGCCTGTTCGACCTTGCGGCGGCTACCACAGAAAGCCACATGGTTCACTCTGCGGGACCGTGCATGCAGCGCCTGGTCGCCTCGGTAGGACAGCCGGCCTACCTGTGTGCACTGCGTGGTCACAACGTCGTGGTCCTCTTGGCGGAGTCAGCTTCACATATCGGCCGTGATGCGGGCGTGGAAGGACTGAGGGTTCCAGTCCTGTACACGTCCGCTGGACGGGTACTCATGAGTGAGTGGGAGGAGACCGTCGTCCGAGCCGCGTTCGCTCATATGCCTGCCGTACACGGCATATCCGGGGTTGAAGCGCTGTGGGAAGAACTGCAGCGGATCCGCAGTGCGGGCTACGCGCAGCTCGATAACCAGTTCCACAACGTCCTGGGGGGTCTGGCGGTGCCGGTAAGGGACTTCACGTCCCGTATGGTGGGTGCTATTAGCGTCCCAGTTCACCCGAGTCGGACGTCACAGAGACCCGACGCGACGTACTGGGCGACTTTGCACAGTGCGGCACGCCTGTCCTATGCACTGGGCTACTCGGATTCCTTGCGTGGTGCCAGGCGCTCAGTACCGGCATATGGCGAAGCCCCGCGCTGCGTTGACTAACATCCCGGCTGAGGCAAGTCGGGTTCAAGGATGCACATCATGTGAGCGACGACGACCTCCAATGCCGTTGTGCGACTCGTGAGTCGTGCCGGTTGGCCCCGCGGAGACCAGCCCGCGGCAAGAGGGCCGCAAACTGGTCCCCACAGGGGTCGAGCAGGCGGAGCATGTGAACACGCATCCGCTGGGCTGTCAAAACCCGACTTTGAGCAGGTCCCCGCCCTGATGGGGAAACTGATCGACTGGCTCAACACCGGAGACCTGGACGCCCCGGTGCACGTGCGCGCGTCGATGGCCCACCTGAACCTGGTCAACATCCACCCCTGGACGGATGGCAACGGGCGGATGTCCCGGGCCCTGTCGACGCTGGTGTTCGCCCGCGAGGCACTCACCACCGGCAGGCCCAGCGCCGCACTGACCTGCTTGCGCGGGCGTGGATCCACCTGGGCGAAGCCGCCGCAGACACCGGCCTGGACGAACGTGTCGTCTACGCCTTGTTCCCGGCATTCTGGGGCTCGAAGGTCCCGGCGCACGGTCTATCAGCAGGACGCTGAGCTGTCCGACCATCAGGCGATCCGGGACATGCGCGAGCTCGTCCGGCTCGATTGGCTTATCCCCCACGGGAAGGCCCGGGCCCGTTTCTACGGCCCAGGTCTCCGGATGTCGACCGTGCAGGACGTGGTCCGCCAGTCCTTCGAACCGTACGCCGACCCGTACGGAACCCACAGCTAAGACCAGCTCCGACGGTGATCGGCGCCACAGTGGGCAGCCAGTTCCGGATGCGCTCAGTGCGCGGCCGAGTTGCGATGGGATCAAGCCGGGAGGGGAGGGTGATGACGCGTCTGAGGCTCGCTCTTCAGGTGACGGTACGGGCGGAGCGAGTATCAGGCCGGTTTCGGCGATGAAGTCGTCGAGGGGGCTGTGGCGGTACCGCATCTTCTTCAGCCTGGTCCGGGGCTTTGGCCGCGAGCTGGCTGGTAGTGCAGGCGGCAGGTTGGCCAGCGACTTCTTCAGGTGCGCCCATACGCCCTCGGCTGGGTTCAGCTTGATCTAGCGCGGAACCCCGGGCGTTCACGCCCGGGAGGAAGCGCTTCTGTGGATCGCTCTGACCCGCAGGTGCCCACGGGCCTGCA
>NZ_JBWKDT010000116.1:0-3518 GCF_056435785.1 Streptomyces sp. NPDC043870 | reverse complement strand
ACGACCGCCGTGAGCGTGGCGGCCTCGGCCGCGAGCAGCTCACGCAGCGCGTTGCGGTCAGCGGCGTCACACGCCACCACCGATACGTCCACGCCGAGCTCGGACAGTTCCGCCGCGAGCTCAGCCGCGCCCGGCGCGTCCGCGCCCCGTCGGCTGGTCAGCACCAGACGCTCCGCGCCCGCCCCCGCCAGCCACCGCGCGACCCGCCCGCCCAGAGCACCCGTACCACCGGTCACCAGCACGGTCCCGGACGGCGCCCACGCACCCGCGCCCCCGGCAGCAGCACGGACCAGCCGACGCCCGAACACCCCGGAGGACCGCACCGCGACCTGGTCCTCGCCGCTACCACCGGCCAGTACACCGACCAGCCGGGCCATCGCCCGCTCGTCCCACACCTCAGGCAGGTCCACCAGACCGCCCCAACGCCCGGGGACCTCCAGAGCGGCCACCCGGCCGAAGCCCCACGTCTGCGCCTGCACCGCCGAAACCAGACGGTCCGAACGGCCCACGCTCACCGCGCCCCGGGTCAGGCACCACAGCGGCGCCTCCACCCCGGCATCGCCCAACGCCTGCACCAGAGCAGCCGTGCAGAACAGCCCGTTGGCCTCATCCAGCGCGAGCAGCGACACCACACCGGCGACCGGATCCGCGTCGGACAGCAGGCCGGCCAGGCCGGCTCGGTCCGTGCCCGTCTCGACGACGATCCGACGGACCTCGGCACCACTCCCGGTCAGCGCATCCATCACAGCTGTGTCGTCCACGCCCTCGGCAGGCACCACGACCAGCCAGGACCCGGAGAGCCCCGTACCCGCCGCCACTGCCACCACATCGGTCAGCGGCTTCCACGACACCCGGTAACGCCACCGGTCCACCTCGGACTGAGTCCGCAGGCCACGGCGCCACGCCGACAGGGCAGGCAGGGCCGGCAGGACCGTGCCCCGGGCGTTCTCGTCATCCATGTCCAAGGCCGCGGCAAGCGACTCCAGGTCCTCGCGCTCCACGGCGTCCCAGAAGCGGGAGTCCACATCGTCGGCGGCAGTCTTGCGAGCAGCGGCCGGCATCTCCAGCCAGTAGCGCTGCCGCTGGAAGGCGTACGTCGGCAGCTCGACCCGTCGGGCACCCGCACCGGCGTAGAAGGCGGACCAGTCCACCTCGACACCGCGCACGTGCGCCTGAGCGACTGCCGCGACCACCGACTCCGCCTCCGCGCGCCCTGCGCGCAGAGCCGGGATGCAGGCGGCGGTGTCCGCGTCACCAGTCAGGCAGTCCTGCGCCAGTCCCGACAGCACGCCGTCGGCCCCGATCTCGACGTACGTCGTCACTCCGGCGGCCTCCAGGGCGCGGATGCCGTCGAGGAAGCGGACGGCTTCACGGACGTGGCGGACCCAGAAGTCGGGCGAGGTCATCTCATCGTCGGTGGTCAGGGCGCCGGTCAGGTTGGAGACGATCGGGATGGTCGGGGCTGCGAAGGACAGGCCCTCCACGACTTGGCGGAAGTCCTCCAGCATCCCGTCCATGTGCGGGGAGTGGAACGCGTGGCTGACCGTCAGACGCTTGGTCTTGCGGCCCTGGGTCTCGAAGGACTCGGCAATCGCGACCGCCACATCCTCGTCTCCGGCGATCACCACCGACTGCGGGCCATTGATCGCCGCAAGGCTGACCCCGTCGGTCAGCAGCGGCAGGACCTCGTCCTCCGAAGCCTGGACGGCGATCATCACACCGTCGGCCGGCAGCGCCTGCATCAGGCGACCGCGTGCGGCCACCAGGGTGCAGGCGTCCTCCAGGGAGAGGATGCCGCTGACGTGTGCGGCGGTGATCTCGCCGATGGAGTGACCGGAGAGGAAGTCGGGCTTCATGCCCCAGCTCTCCACGAGCCGGAACAGCGCCACCTCGACGGCGAAGAGCGCCGGCTGCGTGTACTCCGTGCGGTCGAGGGCGTCCCGGTCGGAGCCGAACAGCACGTCCCTCAGCGGCAGTTCGAGCAGCGGGTCCAGTCGCTCGCACACCGCGTCGAGCGTTGCGGCGAACACCAGGTAGACGTCGTACAGTTCGCGGCCCATCCCGAGCCGCTGGCTGCCCTGCCCGGTGAACAGGAAGGCCGCCTTCCCGGAAGCCGGGGTCCCCTCGAACAGCCCCGTCATCGAGCCGCCTTCCGCCAGTGCGGTGAGTCCCGCCAGGAGCCCGTTGCGGTCCGTGGCCACGATCGTGGCGCGGTCCTCGAAGGACGCCTTGCCGGTCGTGAGCGACCAGGCGACGTCGACCGGACGGACATCCGGCGCGGACAGGACGTAGGAGTGCAGCTGACGCGCCTGCGCCTGGAGGGCTTCCTCGCCCTTCGCCGAGAGCACCCAGGACACGACCGGAAGTGAGGCGTCCGACTGAGGTACGTCCGCCACCTGCGCAGGAAGGGGCGGCTGCTCGATGATCGTGTGCGCGTTGGTACCGCTGATGCCGAACGACGACACACCGGCCCGGCGCGCACGGCCGGTCTCGGGCCAGGCCACCGCCTCGGTCAGCAGGCTGACGTCACCGGCCTCCCAGTCGATCTGGCTCGACGGTGCATCGACGTGCAGCGTCTTGGGCAACACCCCGTGCCGCATCGCCATGATCATCTTGATGACGCCCGCCACACCGGCCGCCGCCTGCGTGTGACCGATGTTCGACTTGATCGAGCCCAGCAGCAGCGGCTGGTCCGCGTGACGCTCCTGGCCGTAGGTCGCGAGCAGGGCCTGGGCCTCGATGGGGTCACCCAGGCGGGTGCCGGTGCCATGCGCTTCGACCGCGTCCACGTCGGCGGCGGACAGGTCGGCACTGGCCAGGGCCTCGCGGATCACCCGCTGCTGCGACGGCCCGTTCGGCGCCGTCAGACCGTTGCTCGCACCGTCCTGGTTGATGGCCGAGCCACGCACCACCGCCAGGATCGGGTGCCCGTGCCGCAGCGCGTCCGACTGCCGCTCGACCAGGAGCATGCCGGCCCCCTCGGCCCAGCCGGTGCCGTCCGCGGCCGCCGCGAAGGACTTGCAGCGCCCGTCGGCCGAAAGGCCACGCTGACGGCTGAAGTCGACGAACGTCTCGGGCGTCGCCATGATCGCCACACCGCCGGCCAGTGCCATGTCGCACTCACCGTTGCGGAGCGCCTGGATCGCCCAGTGCAGGGCGACGAGGGAGGACGAGCAGGCCGTGTCGACGGTGACAGCCGGACCCTCCAGACCGAAGGCGTAGGAAACGCGGCCGGAGGCGATGCTGCCGGAGATGCCGGTGCCGAGGTAACCCTCCACCCCCTCGGGCAGCTCCTCGCCGTTGCCGTAGCCGGTCGCGTAGTCGTGGTACATGACGCCGGCGAAGACGCCCGTACGGCTGCCACGCATGGCGGTCGGGTCGACCCCGGCCCGCTCGAACGCCTCCCACGAGGTCTCCAGCAGCAGCCGCTGCTGCGGGTCCATCGCCAGCGCCTCACGCGGCGAGATACCGAAGAAGGCCGGGTCGAACTCGGCGGCGTCATGCAGGAAACCGCCCTC
>NZ_JBWKDT010000115.1:0-3594 GCF_056435785.1 Streptomyces sp. NPDC043870 | reverse complement strand
TGGTGATCAGGATGACAAGAGCGGAGTGACGAGAGATTGTCACGCTCCGTTCTGGGAGAGCCGAGGGGTGAGATTCCCCTCGGCTACTCGACTCAACAGCACGAGTGCAGCCTTCTGCGCGCTGTAATCGAAGGCTCGTTCCAGCGCGGGGAAGATACCGGTCAGCACGTCCCGCAGGCGGTTGATCATCCGCACCCGGTCGGCCACGAGGTCGGTGCGGTGGGCAGTCAGCAGCGCGAGGTCGGCGGCCAGCTGGGCGGGCACGTCAATGGCGGCGAAGTCCCGGCGGTGACGCGCAGTCTCGGCGATGACGTAGGCATCGCGAGCATCGGTTTTCGCCTCGCCTCGGTAGGCGCCCGACATACGGTTGACCGTCCGACCGGGCACGTAGACGGCACGCTGGCCATGGGCCGCCAGCAGGGCCAGCAGCAGCGCGGACGACGTCCCGGAGATGTCCACCGCCCAGTAGACCTCGTCCGCCAGGTCCAGGATTGCGACGAGCGCGGCCAGAATTGCCGACTCGTCGTTGTCGATCTTCTTTGACCACAGCGTGGCACTGGCCTCGTCGACTACCGCAGCCCAGTGGTGGCCCTTGCCTGCGTCGATCCCGGCCCAGACTCGGGCCCGCCGCTTGCTCACTCGCCCCTCCTCGTTCCGCGCAGCATGCCGTGGGCCCGAGGAACACCCCGCTGTCATCTCCGTAAACAGCGACCACAACGCACATCTCAATCAGCAGCCAGGGCGCCCCGAAGAGCCGGGCGGCCACTCCTGCCGAGTCACACGAGACAAGCTGCCATCAGCCACACCCGGCCCTCCCGGGCCGCCTAACAACTCACGGAGCTGCCATGGGGCGAGAGATCATGGCCCCTTACGCTGGTCAGCGAATCGGGCAGTCTCTGGACCTGCCCGCAATAGCCCGATCTGGGGCCATGATCTTCGAGGCTCGCCCCATGGTGGCTGCGTAAAGCCGTGGAGTCGACCGTTCCAGCCACAGCGGGCCCCTCCATCGTCAACCCTTCGCCGTTTCGGCGTGCGGCCGACGGGCCGCGCGCTGCCGCGCTTGCGCGGCAGAAGCACCTTGACAAGGTCGACCAGGGTGTACCCGTGCCGACTCGCTCGGCCCGGCTCTCGGAGTGGCTGCCGTACTGGCTGGACAACGTCGTCAAACCAGGGCGCAAGCTGAGCACGTACGACAAGTACGAAGCTCATGTGCGGCTCTACCTCGTGCCCATGCTGGGCTCGAAGCGGCTGGAATCTCTCGGCGTCGCCGACGTCCGACGCTTCATCGTCCAGCTGGAGAACAAGACGACCGCGCCCACTGCAAAGGAGTCTCACCGCGTGCTGCGGACGGCTTTCAGCGCCGCGTGCCGTGAGGAACTGGTGACCCGGAACGTGGCCGGCCTCGTCGAGCCGCCGCGTGCCAAGTCCCGGGAGCTGAGCCCCTGGACACTCGACGAGACCCTGGACTTTCTCGCCGCCGCCCGTAAGGACCCGCTCTACGCGGCCTTCGTGCTCGCCATCGCCATGGGCCTCCGCCGGGGCGAGATCGTCGGTCTCCGCTGGACCGATGTCGACCTGGACAACCGCGTGATCTACGTCCGGCAGCAGACACAGCGACGGCGCGGCGTGCTCTACGACGACGAGACGCAGAATCGCCGCCGTCGTGCGCTGCCGCTTCCGGCGATGTGCATCCCGCCGCTGCGCTGGCATCGGATGCGCCAGGCCGCTGCCAAGCTTCGCGCGGGGGAGTCCTGGGACGAGAACGGTCACGTCTTCACCACCCGCACCGGCCGCCCGGTCGAGCCGCGCGACGTGTACCGCTCGTTCACCCGCGTCGCCCACTCCGCCGGCCTCCGCGTCGTCCGGCTGCACGATGCCCGGCACGGCTGCGCGACGCTGCTCACCGCGGCTGGGGTCGCGCCTCGCGTCGTGATGGAGATCCTCGGGCACAGCCAGATCAGCATCACCATGGACGTCTACACGCACGTCGTCCACGACACGCAGCGCGAAGCGATCAGCCATATGGACCGGCTGCTCAAGAGGCGTCCCGGCCGTGATTGACCGCCCTCGTTGGTGTCAAAAGCTGATGTCAAAGGCCCCGGACCATGATCGGTCCGGGGCCTTTTGCCTGGTGCCCCCGGCAGGATTCGAACCTGCGACACCCGCTTTAGGAGCGAGGTGGGGTGGGTTGGGCCCTGGCCTGGGTATCGCTGGCTTCGGCCCTGCGGTATCCGGGCCCCGCTGGCAGCCACGGTTCCCCGTGAGTTGCCGGCTGATCTGGCGCGGTTGTGGCACGGGGAACTTCTGGTCCGTAGTTCCAGGCTAGCCCCATCCATCAAAGGGCGCGCATTGTAGCCTCGCAGGCGTCGAGCAGAATATCTGCCAGGGCGGCTTGCTGGCTGTAGAGCTGATAATTGGCGCTGTCGCCCGCTCCCAAATAGTAAGCGGCTGCGACATGGTAGGCGACTGAATCCCGCCGATACAGTTCGCAGTTCGAAATAACCGGCACCGCTCCCCCAGGAATCCGAGATCCTAGCCCCATAGAGGCACGCGAAGCAGCGGAACTCCTCGGCAGCGTTTCAAGCAAGCCGTTGCCGCTGAGTTCTGACAAGGCTTTGCCGTTGCCGAGGGATGGTGGCAGTCTGCGCTTGGAAGCCTTCAACGATGTGGCCAGAGCAGCGAAGACCTGCCCCTCTTCGGTATCTGGAGTACTTAGATGGACATCGGCTAGCAGGTGGTCATGCTCTCCACATGGGATGTGGCCCACTTGGATGATGCTTTCGATGAGCCGATGGGGCACAGCAAGCCAGTCTTCGCACGTAAGAGACGGCGAGATCAAGAGGAAGTCTCCTTCGTCAGGAGCCTTCAGTAGGGCGAGGAACGAAGTTCCCGCCTGGGCGCCCTGCCGCAACTTGTCCGTCATCTCCTTGGCGGAAAGGGAGTTCTCCACGGCACTATTCGCTTTGGGCATCGCTCTTCCGTTTCCTCGATGTCACGCGGATATGCAAGATCGTGCCTGGGCCCCGGGCTGACCGCAATCTGTGCTAGTCCCTCTGGGTCACTAGGCGGAGGCGGTGTGCGAGCTCGGTGCAACGGTCTTCGGGAGCGCAGAGGCGCCGAGCGAATAGCGCGCGCTGGCCACCAGGCCCCGGATGAGGTCGGTGTAGCGGCTTTGGGCTGGAGCTGCCATGGGGCGAGAGATCGGGGGCCCGTAAGCTTCCGCGACTCGGGCAGTCTCTGGACCTGCCCGCAATAGCCCGAGGTGGGCCCCCGATCTTCGAGGCTCGCCCCATGGTGGCTGCGTAAAGCCGCGGAGCCGACCGCCCCAGCCACGGTCTGGTTCTCACCTGTGGTGTCGCTCCATTCCCCCAGCCCCGGCCTGGTCTTCGCCCTTGTGGGCGCGGACGGGCGACGACGCGCGGCCCCGCTGGCGTAGACATGGCGAGGGCGGCGCGTCGGCGTCCGGCCGGCGCCGGGGGGGGGGGGGGGGGGAAGGGGAGGGGGGGGGGGGGGGGGGGGGTGGGGGTGGGGGGGGGGGGGGGGGGGGGAGGGGGTCGGCGGGGGGGGGGGGTCTCCGCACGGGCCGCCGCGGCG
>NZ_JBWKDT010000114.1:0-1854 GCF_056435785.1 Streptomyces sp. NPDC043870 | reverse complement strand
GACTGTGATGGGTAGGGGAGCGTCGTGTGCCGGGTGAAGCAGCCGCGGAAGCGAGTTGTGGACGGTTCACGAGTGAGAATGCAGGCATGAGTAGCGATACACACGTGAGAAACGTGTGCGCCGATTGACTAAGGGTTCCTGGGTCAAGCTGATCTGCCCAGGGTAAGTCGGGACCTAAGGCGAGGCCGACAGGCGTAGTCGATGGACAACCGGTTGATATTCCGGTACCCGCTTTGAAACGCCCAATATCGAGCCCATTAATGCTAAGGCCGTGAAACCGCCGGGTGCGTCTTCGGACAATCTCGGAGTGGTGGAGCCGCTGACCCAAGGTGGTAGTAGGTAAGCGATGGGGTGACGCAGGAAGGTAGTCCAGCCCGGGCGGTGGTTGTCCCGGGGTAAGGGTGTAGGACGCACGGTAGGCAAATCCGTCGTGCACATAGTCTGAGACCTGATGCCGAGCCGATTGTGGTGAAGTGGATGATCCTATGCTGTCGAGAAAAGCCTCTAGCGAGTTTCATGGCGGCCCGTACCCTAAACCGACTCAGGTGGTCAGGTAGAGAATACCGAGGCGTTCGGGTGAACTATGGTTAAGGAACTCGGCAAAATGCCCCCGTAACTTCGGGAGAAGGGGGGCCACGCCTGGTGATCCAATTTTCTTGGTGAGCTGGGGGTGGCCGCAGAGACCAGCGAGAAGCGACTGTTTACTAAAAACACAGGTCCGTGCGAAGCCGTAAGGCGATGTATACGGACTGACGCCTGCCCGGTGCTGGAACGTTAAGGGGACCGGTTAGCTCCATTTCGGTGGGGCGAAGCTGAGAACTTAAGCGCCAGTAAACGGCGGTGGTAACTATAACCATCCTAAGGTAGCGAAATTCCTTGTCGGGTAAGTTCCGACCTGCACGAATGGCGTAACGACTTCTCGACTGTCTCAACCATAGGCCCGGTGAAATTGCACTACGAGTAAAGATGCTCGTTTCGCGCAGCAGGACGGAAAGACCCCGGGACCTTTACTACAGTTTGATATTGGTGTTCGGTTCGGCTTGTGTAGGATAGGTGGGAGACTGTGAAGCGGCCACGCCAGTGGTTGTGGAGTCGTCGTTGAAATACCACTCTGGTCGTGCTGGATGTCTAACCTGGGTCCGTGATCCGGATCAGGGACAGTGTCTGATGGGTAGTTTAACTGGGGCGGTTGCCTCCCAAAGGGTAACGGAGGCGCCCAAAGGTTCCCTCAGCCTGGTTGGCAATCAGGTGTTGAGTGTAAGTGCACAAGGGAGCTTGACTGTGAGACCGACGGGTCGAGCAGGGACGAAAGTCGGGACTAGTGATCCGGCGGTGGCTTGTGGAAGCGCCGTCGCTCAACGGATAAAAGGTACCCCGGGGATAACAGGCTGATCTTCCCCAAGAGTCCATATCGACGGGATGGTTTGGCACCTCGATGTCGGCTCGTCGCATCCTGGGGCTGGAGTCGGTCCCAAGGGTTGGGCTGTTCGCCCATTAAAGCGGTACGCGAGCTGGGTTTAGAACGTCGTGAGACAGTTCGGTCCCTATCCGCTGTGCGCGTAGGAATATTGAGAAGGGCTGTCCCTAGTACGAGAGGACCGGGACGGACGAACCTCTGGTGTGCCAGTTGTTCTGCCAAGGGCATGGCTGGTTGGCTACGTTCGGGAGGGATAACCGCTGAAAGCATCTAAGCGGGAAGCCTGCTTCGAGATGAGTATTCCCACCTCCTTGAGAGGGTAAGGCTCCCAGTAGACGACTGGGTTGATAGGCCGGATGTGGAAGCCAGGTAACTGGTGAAGCTGACCGGTACTAATAGGCCGAGGGCTTGTCCTCAGTTGCTCGCGTCCACTGTGT
>NZ_JBWKDT010000113.1:0-4238 GCF_056435785.1 Streptomyces sp. NPDC043870 | reverse complement strand
CGACACGACAGTCGGGCCTCCGCGCTGCCCTCGCCAGCCACAGAACGCACGACGGTCTGCCGACTCCGTCGGCAGACCGTCAAGAAAGATCGAGGTTAGACCGGGTCAGATAGGGACTCGATGTGTGCCGTCCGGGCAGATGGCGGATGCTGGTGGTACGCAGTGCCTGTGAAGGGTGGTGTTCCCTGATGAACGAACCCAGTGCCCGCGTGCGAGTGATAGTGGCCGACGATCACCCTATTTACCGGGAGGGCATCGCACGTGGCCTGACTCTGAGCGGTCTTATCGAGGTGGTGGCCGAGGCAGACAACGGTACGGACGCGCTGGCGCTCATCCGCAGCGAGAGTCCTCAGGTCGCCGTCGTGGACTATCGACTGCCGGGACTGGATGGTGTCGCGGTGGTTCACGCGGTGACCCGCGATAAACTCAGCACCCGTGTCCTTATCCTATCGGCGTTCACTGATAGTTCCGTTGTCTTCCAGGCCGTCCAGGAGGGCGCGGCGGGATACCTTCCCAAGGATGCCAAACGATCCGAAATCGTGGATGCGGTATTGAAAGTGGCAAAAGGCCGGACGGTTATTCCGTCTGAGCTTGCTGCAGAGCTGGCAGGCGAGATCCGCACACGTGCCGACCATACCGAACCGATTCTGACTGAACGTGAGCGTCAGGTCCTACAATCGTTTGCGCGAGGACTCAGCATCCCGCAAATCGCTGCCGAACTATATATCGGAGCAAGCACGGTGAAAACGCACACCCAGCGGCTCTACGAAAAACTCGGAGTTTCCGACAGGGCTGCAGCAGTTGCCGAGGCGATGCGTCGCGGGCTGCTCGAGTAAGCCCTTCTCCCATACACGTCGGGGGACAGTTTTCGAACCATTAATTTATCTCGCCAAAAGACCGGATCCAGCTCCCCGGGAAAATCGGATTGCCGCGAGAACAAATTGTCATCCAGGCGAGCGAGGCTCTTCAATGAGAATGTCGGGTCACGGCAGACTCTCATGTCCACACCGCCCGCGCCCGCAACGTGGACGATCTCGCGGAAGAGACCCGACGCTTCCCCCACCGCCACCAGCGCCAGCCGCACATCGTCCGCGGCTACTTCCCAAATGGACAAGGCTCCAGGACGAACGCCACGCGCCCACCCCACGTGACGATCAGCATCATGACCCACTCCACGAGTGCATGCGGACATCGAGTACGGCTCGATAGGGAACCAACAGAGCCCCGAGGCTGAAGAGTTGAGCTTCGACACCTTACTCAACAGCCCAGGGGCTCTGCCCGCAGGATATTCACCTGTTTGGCGGGGTGATTTTTCACGTATTGTCTGCTGCCTGCCTCTCTTCTTGCCGTTGTGCCCACACTGCGATCTCACTGCGCCGGGCACAGTTGAGTTTTGCAAGTATGTGGGAGACGTGAGTTTCCGCAGTGCGCTCAGAGATCACCAGGGTACTGGCTATCTCGCGGTTTCCCATGCCCTGAGCGATCAGGGATGCTACCTCCTGTTCGCGTCGGGTAAGCGGCTCGCCGTCCGGGGGAAGGCAGACCGGGGCTGACTCATCAGAGCGATCGGCATCCACCCGGAAAGCGAGTCCGACCAGGTCTTCGAACGGTATTTCTGTGCCTTTCCTGAATACTCTTTCATAGGCAGATGATCCTAGTGCCTGACGGCTTTCTCGTTCGCACTTCTCATGCCAGGGAGTGACGTGACTGAACAGACTCGTACCCAGGTCTTTCCATGCCGTGTCCAGACCGCCCAGTAGCATGGCGGCTCGTTCATGTGCGCCTTCCGCCGTAGCGACCCAGGCAAGTGCTTCGATTGCGTGTGCTCCGTGAACCTTATCGCCGACCATCTGGTTGAGGTCCAGGCTATGGCATTCGTCACGGATGGCCTGTTCGAGTTCTCCGCGGCAGCATGCGATGATTCCCCTGGCCCAGAGCCCGAAAGCGCGGCACCATGTTTCGCCGGCACTTTCACTAATTTCGATTCCTCGGCTGCACCATGCGAGGGCATGCTGTATATCGTTAGTGGCGCATGAGAGTACCGTCAGGTGGAAGTACGTTAGAGCCTCAATGGCCGACGGTGGCTGGTTTTCCTCGCGGTGGAGCCTGAGGCACTCACGGAAAAGGAGGGTTGCTTCGTCCGACCGGCCCATAAGCATTCTCGCCAGCCCCTGAGCATAAGCGATCTTGGACAGACCGGCGCGGTCATCCAGTCTGACCGCCATTTGCCTTCCCTCGTCAAGAAGCCGGTTACCGGTTGTCGGCTCTCCCTGCAGAATAGCCAGGTAGCCAGCGACCTCCAGGGCAGCTACCCGAGTCGGGGTGGGAACGCGGGCCAGATTGAGAAGAAGACGCAGCCACTGGCGACCTTCGGCCAGCAGGGCGGAGGTGAACCAATAAAAGCGCAGTTCGGCCGCTATACTCAGTCCGACTGTGCCAGCGTCTGAGCTGCTGAGACAGGAGGCCAGGGCGGTACGCAGGTTGGCGTGCTCGAGCAGGAGACGCTCCCCCCATGCCAGCTGCTCTGCACCGAAGAAGTTTTTTGCGGCTTGCCCGACCAGATCCCGGCACCAGATGCGGTGGCGAGCCTGCAAGCGTGAGAGGGAGGCAGGTGCCAGTCGCTCGCGCCCGTAGTCGCGTAGTGTCTCCAGCATCCGGTAGCGCACATGGCCGCTGTGGTTCTCCCTTTGCAGGAGGGACTTGTCGATCAGTCCTTCGATGAGATCGGCCATGTCCATGGGCGTCATGCCAGGATCGGCGCACACGGCATACGCTGCCTTCAGATCGAATCCGTCGGCAAAGACTGAACTACGCCGCCACAGTGAGCGTTCCGCATCAGAGCAGAGCTCGTAACTCCAGTCGATCACTGTCTGCAGGGAACTCTGGCGTTTCGGTGCGGTGGTGTAGCCCTTGCTGAGGAGACGGAATCGGTCCTCCATTCCGTCGAGCAGCTGGGTGATGCTCAGTGAGCGGAGCCTGACGGCCGCAAGCTCAATGGCAAGCGGTATTCCCTCCGCTTTCCTGCACACGGCCGATACCGCAGCCATATTGTCCTTGTTTGCTGTGAATCCTGGCAGGACCGCGCTGGCGCGGTCCTGGAAGAGCTGGACAGCTGGATAGGCGTCCGGGCTGTCCGGGAGCCTTTCATTGTCGGGAGGAAGCGGCAGAGGATCGACCACGCGAATGGTTTCACCCTCGACGCCCAGGTAATGGCGACTGGTCGCCAGGATACGCAATTCCGGGCAAGCCGCGAGCGTGGCGGAGATTACTTCATGGCACCCCGACAGCACGTGCTCACAATTGTCGAGAACGATCAATGCCCTGGCGTTGCGCAGATGCTCGATAAGGACATCAACGGGGCGCGCATCAGAAAGATCGTGGATACCGACGGCATCGTTTACTGTCGACGCGACGAGACGATGATCCGATATTCCGGCGAGTTCGACCCACCATGTGCCGTCCGGGAAAGCGCGAGAAGTTTCCTCAGCTGCACGCAGCGCCAGGCGGCTCTTCCCTACCCCGCCGGGTCCCATGAGGGTGACCAACCGGGAATTTCCCATGGATTCTTTGATCGCACGCAGTTCGCGTCGACGGCCAACGAACGTGGTAAGTCGGGATGGCAGATTTCCCGGCCGGTTTTTGCTGGTACTCATAAGAGCAAGCGTGCCGTCACCGGAGAATCAGATCCCTCCGCCTTACGGTGGAGAGGCAAGGGGACGACAATTCCATCGTTCAGCCGGTCCCCGGCCAGCGACCGGCGGGAATGAGCGGGAATGAGGGATTCGGCGTAGTGATCCTCTTCATCGTGCCTCTGAAGGGCTATAAGGGCTGGCCAGGGGGACGAGGCGAAGCCTCGTCGTTGGTTGTGGTGATCTCACTCAACACGACCATCGGCCGGGGGCTTCGTTGGTTCCGTATCCTTCCATGCTCGACGTCCCACACGAGCTGGTCGAGCATGTCTCATGGCTCATCTACGCCCGCAGGCGTGAACTCAACTCCGCCCTGGTCGCAAGCTCGGTTGGACGTGAAACAGAGCATTCCGAGCAGGAACACCCGGCGCCGCCCGAGCACATCGCCATGAAGAACCCGCGCGGCCCCCCGTCACGACACGGCCCCACCCCCGACCAATCGCGGGCCAGGTCGTAGTAGGGCTTGGTCAGGTTGGTATCGCCGTGGGTATGTCGCGGTGACAGGTGGGGCAGGCGCCGGTCCAGACCGCGAGGAGTAACTGCATCTCG
>NZ_JBWKDT010000112.1:0-4266 GCF_056435785.1 Streptomyces sp. NPDC043870 | reverse complement strand
CACCAGTTCAAACGCCTCCGGATCCGCTACGAGATACGCGCCGACCTCCACCTCGGCCTACTCCAACTCGCCTGCAGCATCATCTGCTTGAGACGACTCCGAAACTCATTCTGAAATGATCAGTAAGAAACCCGGCACCACTCACCGATTCGCTCACCACAGAACCCGGTTGAAATCACGGTTGAGCAACGGCGTTCATGGTGAGTATCTGCCAGGCATGGTGAGTCGGCCCTGCCGCTCGAGTTCATCGCCCTGACCGGCGGCGACATGAGCGCCTTCGGCAGCCCAGACCGCCTTGCCGGCGTCGCCGGGCTCGCCCCGGTCCCCAGGGACTCCGGACAGGTCAGCGGCAACCTGCGCCGACCACGCCGCTACAGCCGACGCCTGCTGCGCGTGTTCTACCTTGTCGCCCAGGTCGCGGCCATCCACTGCCCCGCTTCGAAGACGTTCTACCAGCGCAAACGAGCTGAGGGGAAGAATCACAAGCAGGCCGTTCTCGCCCTCGCTAGACGCCGTCTGAACGTCCTGTGGGCTCTCATACGCGACAACCGCACCTTCGAAGCGAGCCCAACCCGACCCGCTGCCACAGCGGCGTGACACGCTCACAAAGCGTCACCAAGCCTGGTTGACAACTTCATTGGGAATCTCTTTCATCCACTGTATGGGAACGTGTGCCGGGCCGGGTCGGGACAGACCCGGCCCGACACACGCGGGTATCAGCTGTGGGCGGTGCAGCCGTCACACAGCGCACGACCGCCGCCGCGGGCCATCTCAGGTTCCTTGCGCGGCTCTTTCTTCAGCGTCTGACGGACCTGCTCCTCGAGTGCAGTGAACTCCGGGCCATCGTCCGGGCAGACGACGCCGGGGCTGGGCGCCCCGCAGGTTGCGGCGTGCCGGATCAGGTCGGTGATGCGCCAGTCAGCGCGGAAGCTGTCGCCCCGCACCTGCTCGACCTCGGCGTGCAGGTCGGCCAGCCGCGGCCGCCGACCGAGAGAGAGCAGCACGTCAGCGCGGGAGGCGAAGACACACAGTGAGCACGAGCAGCGGGAGGTTCCGGCCCAGTCGCCTGCGCCGGGCACGGAGTCATACGTCCAGCAGTACGGCACCGGCGCGCTGGCGTGCCACTCCTTGACCGCGTCGGTCGACCAGTCCTTGACGGGCAGCCACTCGTCCACGACGCGCGCACTGTTGGCCTGCACCGTGCGGAAGGCAGGGCGCTTTGTCCCTCCCCTCGTAGCGTGGAGTCCGTGATTGCAGGGGAAGGTGGGGTTCATGGGGTCCAAGCGACGTACGTATGAGCCGGAGTTTCGTGAGGGTGTTGTACGCATCGTGATCGAGACAGGGAGGCCGATCCCGGAGGTCGCTGAGGAGCTCGGTGTTCATCCGGGCACGCTGCACAGCTGGGTCTCGCGGTGGCGTCGTAACGGGTCGGCGTCTTCCGACCGGCCCGCGGCCGTGGATCGCGGTGGGCGGCTGCGCGAGGGGGAGCAGGCCGAGCTGGAGCGGCTGCGCCGGGAGATGACGGAGAAGAACAAGCGCATCCGTGAGCTGGAGATGGAGCGTGATGTCTTCAAGCGATGCATGGCCCTCTGGGTGAAGTGACCGAGTCCGATCCCGCGGCGCTGGCCGCGTTCATCGGTAACCAGAGGGCCGCGCACCAGGTTCCGCACCGCCGCCTGCCGGGTTCTTGGAGTGTCGGAGTCCTGGTTCTACAAGTGGCGCGACAAGCCCACGACCGCTCGTGAGATCTGGCGGGGACAGCTGGCCGATGCCATCAAGCAGATCTTCGAGGGCTCGGGAGACACCTACGGCTCGCCGAAGGTCTGGATCATGCTCCTGCGGGAGGGGTGGCGAGTGTCGGTGAACACCGTCGCGAAGATCATGGCTGGGCTGGGCCTGGCCGGGCGGAAGATCCGTCGGCTTCACGGTCTGACCGGGCCCGGGAGGAGGGCGGCGGCTCCGGATTTCATGCGCCGCGACTTCACTGCCGAGGCACCGGACCAGGTGTGGTGCGGCGACATGACCGAGATCGTCACGGGTGAGGGCAAGATGTATCTGGCCACGGTGATCGATCTGTTCTCCCGCCGCCTGCTCGGCTACGCGATGGGCGAGCGCCATGATGCCGGGCTCGTCGTCGCCTCGCTGCACATGGCCGCCGCCACCCGCGGTGGCGATGTCAAGGGCGTGATCTTTCACAGCGGCAGAGGCAGCGAGTATGTTTCCCGTCGCTTCCGGCGGGCCTGCCGGCGCCTCGGCGTGACCCAGTCCATGGGACGGGTCGGCTCGTGTTTCGACAACGCCGTCAGCGAGGCGTTCAACAGCGTACTCAAGGTCGAGTACGTCCACCGGCACACTTTCGCCACCCGGACCGAGGCCCGGCTGAAGATCGCTACGTGGCTTACCGGCTTCTACAACACCCGCCGACTATACAGCGTGTGTCGGTACCACAGCCCGATCGACTACGAACACGACCACCGGGCCAACTCCGGCCTGGAGCTCGCCGCATAGAAGTTCTCCACAGTCCAAGGGGATTGACATTCGCGCCCTCCCCGCGGATCGCGCAGCGCGGCCAGCCGGTCAGCGATGCCGCTGACGGCACGCTGTGTGGCAGTGGGCGACATGGCCAGACAGACGGTGGCAGACTGGCGGCACATCGAAGCTCCGGTTGAGCAGGGCGACTTGGCGGTCACCCACATTAGCCGGAGCTTCGTTGTGTTCGTAGCGGCCCCCACCCGCATCGTCATACCGCTGCGCCCTGCACACCCTCGTGATCACCAGGACTTTGAATCAGCCCTGGTCGGCCCCCGGGTCGGTCCGGAGTCGTGATGCCGACGGTCCCGGGGGTCGGGCATGCGTCAGGAACTCCCTGACGTGGCCAGTTCGCGTCCGGTCCCGGCCGCAGACGGGCCCGGTGCCGGCACCGTTGTGAGGACTTCCGATTTCGCTCGCGTTCCCTGGCACGTTCATACTCCTTTCGGGTTCTCCTGGCAGGCGAAAAGCCGAACGGCTCGCGCGCCTCCCGTGCGCATTCGGAATATGGCCGAATGCTCTCCGAAAGAGCGGGTGGACGATTTCCACTCCTGCCACCTGCCACTCGGAACCGAGTTGAACCACACGAAGGTAGGACACTTTCATGAGCTCTGCGAGCAGGATCGGATCCGGTCCTGGTCCGGGTCCGGTGAGGACCAGGCTGCTCACCGGCGGCGCGATGGCGTCACTGGCCCTCGTAGCGCTGGGCTTCGCCAGCCCCGCCCTGGCAGCCGCCCCCACCCACAGGACAACCGACGGCGCGGCACTGTCGCCAGGCGACAGGTGCTACTACACCTACGACGACCTCGCCGACTTCTACTCGGGCAACGACACAAACCGGTGCAAGGGCAAAACAGGACCAACCGGAGCCACCGGGCCTGCTGGCCCTACAGGACCAACCGGAGCCACCGGGCCTGCTGGCCCCACCGGAGCCACTGGACCTGCTGGCGTAATTGGAAACATCCAGATCTCGGGTACGCCGCAAACTGTTGGGCCGGGGGATGTCGGCTCCGCTACGGCAAATTGCCCCTCTGGAACCATTCTCTCCGGTGGGGGATATTCGGTTAATGACCCGACGTTGGTGGTGGTAAACATCGGTGCCACCAGCTCCCTCGACACCTTTTCTGTCACCGTGGTCAACACCGGTAGCAACAACCACACCGTTACCGCCAGGGCGATTTGCCTCTCCCCTTGACGGGAAAGCAGGTGAGCTCAGGGTATACATTCACGGGGCCATCTTCGTGATCAGACAGGCAGTCCCGCTCGGTAGCCTGGCAAAGAAACCAGGCGGGACCGTTGAGCTGGAATGTCTCGACAGGGTTGGTTGACGAGCAACTGACGGTTTCGATGTACGCATCCTTCAGTAGCTGCGATCGCAGACCGCCTCTTAGCCTCGGGCTTTCGCGCGCCCAGCAGACTGGAGGTCTTGGTGTTGTAAGTGACCTCTGGTCGTAAGCTCGTTGCCGCCTGCCGGTGGGAGTCCGGTCCGGGTAGCTGCCAGGAGGCCCGGTAGCAGACTGGCGGCGTCGGGGGGAAACGCCCGGCGCCGAAGCCCAGTGTCGAAAGCCCTTCAAAGGGGGAGCAAAGCAGCGGTCCGTAGCATGAAGCGAAGCCTGCGGCGCCGGTTACTGACTTCGGCTCGTTAGCCTCGATCTTTCTTGACGGTCTGCCGACGGAGTCGGCAGACCGTCGTGCGTTCTGTGGCTGGCGAGGGCAGCGCGGAGGCCCGACTGTCGT
>NZ_JBWKDT010000111.1:0-4520 GCF_056435785.1 Streptomyces sp. NPDC043870 | reverse complement strand
CAACCCACGGCCCTTCATCTGGACCAAAACAGCCGACGAAATCCTCGACAAAGTCGCAACATACTGCCGACGAATCTCCGACTCGGGACACTAGTTCGACCAACACCGTTCGATCATGCAGCATCCGAGTTGCTGCCGGAACCTGTGCTGTTCAGGCACCGCCTGGCACGGGTTCGCCGGAACATGTGCGCTTTCGTGAACGCCCCGTTGGAGGCGATGGCGACGCTGTTCCTCTCCTCGCGTTCGGTCAGCACCTGGAAGAGGAGTTCGGCGCCGTGGCGGTCGAGTTCCATGTGTTGGGTCGGGGACGAGACGCCGTGCACCCTTTCAGGTGTCGGTTTTCCCGTCCCCGCCCGCCGAACCGGACGTTGTCATCACGCTGTCGCCCTTCCCCATGTGACCGGCTTTCCCGGCCTCCGAGTACTACGGCGACTCCGCCACGATCTGGCGTCATCAGCGGGCATTGCGCCTGCCCGCCGTCCGGCCGGCTGCCGGACGGGAAGGGCGATGCCAGATCGCTTCCCACGTTCACTGAGGATCTCTGTGACGGCTTCGGTGCCCAGCTATACCCCGGCAGCATCGCCACGGACCGCACATCGCAGTCTTGGTCCGGGCCTCCCGAAACCCATGGGATAGAGGCGACGGGAGAGGAGAGGCCATCGGATAGAGCACTCTCCAGCACTGCAAAGCGGCCCATCCACCAGGTTCGGCAGGCCGCTGACGACTCACGGGACGTCAACCACTGGTTCAGTTTCCTTGCACCCATTCCGTCTTCGCTTGCGGGCACGAACCGTCTGGTGGTGTCGGTCCGCCCCTACGTTGTCGAGGCTGCTTCCGGCCTCACCCCCAACCCGGGGTTCAGCCTGCCTCCAGCTTCAACCGGTCCCTGCGAGGACCGGCGGCGGGCCTCTCATCCCGCGAGATCCATCAGCGCCTCGTGGCGCACAGCCGAGCTCGTCGATGCAGAGAAGGTCGACACGGCCGTAGCGGGCGATCGTCTTGTTCAGCTGCTTCTCGTCGGCGGCCTCCACCAGCTCGTTCACGAGCTTGGTGGCGAGGGTGTAGCGGACCCGGTAGCCCTGCATTGCGGCCTCGGTGCCCAGGGCGATGAGCATGTGGGACTTGCCTGTGCCGGAGTCGCCGATCAGGCAGAGCGGCTGGCTCTTCTTGATCCACTCGCAGCTGGCGAGAGTGTTGACCACAGCCGGGTCGATGTTGGGATTGGCGTTGAAGTCGAAGGTCCTCAGCGACTTGTCCCGGGGGAATCCGGCCGCCTTGATCCGCCGTTCCGAGCGGCGTCGGGCCCGGTCGTCGCACTCGGTCATCAGCAGCTCGGCGAGGAAGCCCCGGTAGGTCATCTGGTCCTTCGCCGCCCGGTCGGCGATCTCGGCGAACTCGTTGCGGATCGACGGCAGCCGCAGCAGTCGGCATGCGGTGTCGATGGCCGTGGTCGCGGCCTGCTCGGTCAGGTTCCGCTGGCGGGGCAGGGTGGTCATGGCGCTTCTCCCTCTCGCAGGTCACCGCCGCCGGCGCGGCGGTGTCGGAGCAACTGGTCGTAGTGGGTCACGGAAGGCAGCGGCCTGGTGTCCGGCGGAAGATGGTTCAGCTTCCACTCGTGCAGGAACGTCACGCTCGCCTCTCCTGGCCCAGCAGCCGGCCGCGGCACCGGGACCTCGGCGGCAGCGGGTTCGTCCTCAGCCTGGGCCGCCTTGCGGGCCTCCAGTGCCACCGCGTCCGCGGTCAGGGCCCCGGCCCGCAGCGCGGTGGCCAGGCCGGCGACGATGTGCTCGTGCGCGAGGTGGCGCCCCAGTGCCGGCCCGGCATCGAGGGCGCCCACGAGAAGGGCGGCGTCGATGTGTAGCTGTCGGTACGGACCTTGGGGATCGCCAGGTCCAGGTCCCCGGCCTGCGTGGTCAGCACTCTGTCGCGGTGACCGTTGCGCCAGGTCGTACGGGTCTCGGCGTGCTCGCCGGGCTCCGCGCCGATGTGGGCGGTGGCCTCAGCCTCGATGAGTTCCTGCAGGATCCTCTGTGCGAGAACCCTGATCAACTCGATTCCGTCCGCCGTACGCAGTGACTCCATCAGCCGGAGTAAGTCATGCTGGGACAAGGCCATCGCGTCACCTCTCTCAACGAGCTTCACTACTCGGAGAGTTGCGCGATGGCCGCCTCATGACCAGGGGCTATGCCGAGATCGCTGCTACACCACTCGGCGGGACACCATCTTCACTTGTACGCCGACACCCCGTACGGGGAACCGAAAGTCCCGACGCGCCACCCGCGGCCGAGTCCCGCTCCACCTGGAGCACACTGCGCCCGCTCGTCCTGCGCCTCCACTTCTACGCGGGCATCGATCTTCTTCTTCGTCCGGCTTGGCTGGTGGGGCGCCGGAAGCGGTCCTGCTCGAGCGCCCCTCCAACGAGTGAAGGCCGCTGATAGTGACAGTGGCGGGCTATGGCCTGACGGCTGCGGCGCCAGAACAGGACTGCTGAGGGCGGCGGATAGCGACGTGCTCGCCGCCTACCGGCCCACCGGCAAAGGCCGCGTCGAACGCCAGGTCCTCATCGTCCGCGACCACGTCCTGTCCGGCCGCGCTTTTTCCTCCGTCAAGGAGATGGACGCCGCTTTCGCCGCCTGGGTGCCGCAGCGACAGGCCCAGATCCACAAGACTCACCGGGAGGTCATCGGCGAAAGGGCAGCCCGCGACCACGCGGCCCTCAAACCGTTGCCGGTGACCCCGTATCTCGTGGCCGAGCGACACCTGCGTCCGGTCGGCAAGGACTGCCTGGTCGCCTTCGCCGGCAACCTCTACTCGGTGCCCGCCCGCCGCGTCCGCCCCCGCCACCTGGTCGAGGTCCGAGCCACGAAGTCCCAGGTCATGCTGCACTCCACCCCCCGACACCAGGGGCCGAGACGCTGCTGGCCATGCACCCACGGGCGGTCGGCCGCGGTGTCCACGTCGTCGAAGAACAGCACTGGGACGGCCTGCCCACCGGCAAGGGACGCCGGACCACCACCGGCGACATCCCGTCCCGGCCCGCCCACAGCCACGGGGGGAGGAGGCTCGCCCCTTGAAGGCCCTGCTGAACCAGGCCGCGGCCACCCGCATCGAGGTCGGTCGGCGACCGCTGTCGGTCTATGACGAGCTGACCGGCACCCGCCCCTTCACCCCCCACCCGAGCATGAAGGAAACGTCTTGAGCGAGCTGACCGGCAACCGCATCCGCACCACGGCCGGCAAGCATCTTCTTGATCTCCCGGCGTTCGGGAAGGGTGAAGGTTCTCGGGCGGCCGCCCTTGTACTTCGGGTAGAGCGAGTCGAAGCCGTCCGCGTTGAAGTTGTGCAGCACGTCCCGGACCCGGTCCGCGCTGGTGAACGACACCTCGGCGATCTTCGCCACGGGCATGCCCTGTGCGGATAACAGCACCATCTGGGCCCGCCGCCAGGTCACCACCGAACCGGTACCTCTGCGGATGATCCGCAGCAACCGCCTGCCCTCGTCGTCATCAATCTCCCGGACCCGCAGGTGCTGGACCGGCATCTTGGGGCCACGCCAGTGGCCCGCGCCGATACTCCCGAACTGATTTACTCCAGATCCCGGTAACTGACTCTTCGCGTTGACGCAGCTCATAACCCTCCGCGACAGTTGGGGTCCGAATCGGACTCATTATTCTGTTCACCCCCAGGTATTCGTGGGAGCTTAGCTCTACCGCTGATCGAGCGCCTCGCCGAGCAACCGTCTCCCTTTACACCCTCAGGAGGGCCAGCCTTCTACCTTCCGACGTAAGATTTACGGTCCCTATTCCATCCCGCGTAAGGTTTATGGTCGATGAACGATTTCACCATATTCGGCAAGGCAGGCCTCGAGGCAGCAGCCGACGAGTTCGCTGAGAACGAGATGGCCGACACCGTCTTTTCCGAGGACGGCAAGGTCACCGACGATGTACATGCCGAGGACGAGTCGACTGGTAAGTCGGACACGCCCCGGTCCACTGGGATCGTGACGGGCGCGGCAGCTGTGGTGTGCGCTGGTCTCGGCCTGGTGTCACTCACTGGGGTCTGGCTTGCCCCCGTACTGGCGGAACGCCAACGGACGATCGCACAGCTCAACGGGTCTTCCCAGAGTCTGAATCGGCAGATTGAGCAGGTCCTCGGCGGGGCATGGCATACCACCGCTGCTGTCAACGGTGTTTTTGCACTCGCCGCCATCCTGCTCGCGGCCTTTGTGTTGGTCAGTGCCAGGGGTGCCACGCCGTGGGTACGAATGGCAGTATGGGGCGGGCTCGCCCTCGGTGTTCTTGGGTTGCTGATCGCGGGCGGGACGTGGTTTCACCTGTTCGGCGATCTTCCCCAGGCGCCTCCGGGGCCGGCCCCGGCCCCGGCCCCCAAGCCCAGCGGCTGACCTCGTCGCGACTGAGCCTGCGCCTTACTGATCATTTCAGAATGAGATCGGCGTGTTGGCTTGGCAGTTGGGTGTTGTGGCGGCAGTGTCTGACGATCTTGTGCCTGATGACCTGTGGG
>NZ_JBWKDT010000110.1:0-4616 GCF_056435785.1 Streptomyces sp. NPDC043870 | reverse complement strand
TCGAAATCGCCGCGCCGCCCAGCCCCAAACCGCTGGGCTGACTCACTCACAGCGAGTCACCAGACCGGGTTGACAACCGTATTGGGAATCAGTAGAAGGTTGTCGCTTGCGATACGGACCGCGGACGGATAGAGACTACGCAGGTGCGGCCAGAACTCCAGGAACTGAGTGCGCTTCTTGACCGGTTTGATGTGGCCGTAGAGCTTGTCCTTGTCTGTCCAAGGCCATGCAACCTCCAGCGGTGCGGACGAGGGTGTCCGCCTCCGGGCGGCGCCCGGCCACGCTGCCGGTCGCTCAACTGATTGACGGTACTCCCCGCCGCCGACAACGCCGGACGCTGGAACGTCAGGGTGACATGGACCCCATGCGCGCGTCGTGTTGCCACGACAGGATCCGGTCGTCGTAAGCACGATCCGCTTCGACTCCGCCCGCCTGCGCCGCTGCGCCCCCTCGGGGCCGAGGTTCCCCGCCCGGATGTTCGCACGCAACGTCGTGTAGGCGTCCACGTCCACGACTTTCCTCACCGTACGGACAGCCAGCTGGGCAGCGAGCCAGAACTCGCCTTGAGACGGGTGTAGACAAGCTTCTGCAACTCGTTGCGGGACGTGGTACCCGTCTCGTGCACCACCACCAATACAGCATCGGCCGCCCTGTTACACACGGGCAGGGTCGCAGCCAAAGCCGCCGCATCGGGCGACGGCAGCAGCCGCGTCGAGGAAGAGGTGGGGGAACCGGATGTGGTCCAGCGGCCGGGTCCGGAACACATCGAGTTGTCCATCGATGCCCGCGCAGATCCGCCAGACCTCGCTCTTCGATATGCCGGTGTCCGAGCCGAGGGCCTTGACCAGGTCGTCGACCGAGCGGGGCGACACACCGCCATGCCGGGACGAGGCCACCGGGCGGCGCCCCTGGATCAAACTGGCCGTTCACAAGGACAGTTGCACGGTGGCCAACCGCGTTCTCTGGGAGGAGCGTTCACCAGCAGTCGATGCACTCCAGGTGTCCCGCGTCAGGTTCGGCTCAGTGTGGCCCGCACACATCGGACTCGATCAGCCAGTTGGTAGACGGCCCTTCCACCGGTAAAGGGGTAGATCGTGCTACTGCCGAGGGGGTCCGGGTCGAGAACTATTGGGACTACTCGTGGACGTCAGGTCCACAAGCGAAAGGGTCTCCTGATGAAGATGAAAATCATTGCTCTCGGTGTTTCCTCGCTGCTGGCGTGCGGAGGTGCCTTCGCGGTGCCGCAGATTGCCTCCGCCTCTCCGGCGCACCCGAGTATCTCGAGCGCGGCTCACAACGCTTCGGCCGAACGGTGGGGACATGACAAGGGGCATCACGGCTACGGTTCGCACGGTCACCGCACCGGCGACGACAGGTGTCCCCCTGAGTGGTGTGGGTGACCAGCTGCGGGGGACCGCTGGCCCGACTGGGAGGCGCTTTCCCCGGCCGGGCCAGCGGATTTCCTCATCCATGGGCACGCAGAATGCGCGACACGCCGCTGCTGACGGTCTCGCGGCGGTCGATCATCGCCCGAACATCCTCGACCCACGCTGACACCGGAAGGGTAAGCGAACCGCCGAGTCGGTCAGCAAACGAACCTCGCTGACGAGTCGTGGTCAATAGTTTCGACTGAATAGGCAACGACGGTCCGATGGATAAGGAAATGGCGCGGGGTACGCGTTGGAGCCTATTCTTGGTGACCGCAGAAATCCGAGCCTAGACCTCCACCGATTGGACGATAACCACATCCCCCACCGACAGGGACACCCGGTCGATTGTGCGGACTTTTTCACACACAGGGAATGGTAGGCGAAACCCGAATGGGCGTTCTCCCGTCCAATCTTTCGGAAGCCGGCAGCGTCGATACATCGCAGGTCGACTTTCGTGCAATCAAGGTGCTCGATGAGCTCAGGTACCTACGTGGACCGGTCTCCTGCATGCCGACATACGTCGGTCATGAAAGCGGCCACTCGCAGGTCGCTCCTGAGCAGGGCGAGGCACCCTCACTCACGGCAAGCGGCGCCAGTCAGCACCTTCCCTCATCACTAGTCTTCTGCATCAGAGATTCGCCGGCACGTTATGGAGAGAGGCCATGGAGAATTCGGCCACGGTGCGCCTGAGCACCGAAATCGATAATGTCGTCCGCAATCACGTACGTGAGCATGGCGCTACGCGCTACCCAGACGAACTGATAGTGGAGCTTGCCCAGAGAGACGTTTTCGCTGCCACCGTGCCATCGGAGTACCGACGCCGAGACATCGTGCCGCGGCCCGAAGAGATCAGCTACACCCTAGCTCGCTCATGGCAGGCGCTCGCCGGGCTCGTCGGCACTCACCTGAAATTGTGTCGGCAGGTGGCCGAACACGGCACCTCTTTCCAAAAAGAGCAGTGGCTGCCAGCGATGGCTGCAGGCGACATCATCTGCGCTCGTGGATATCAGGAACGGGGCCGAAATGATCCGCGGGCACTGAAGACGCGGGCCGAACGCCATGGCCACACAGGCCTTCTCACCGGTGAGAAGCACTGGGTGACCAACGCCCGCGACGCCGACCGCATCGTAGTCATTGCGGTTACGGACAGTGCCACTGTGGGCGTGTGGGTCGACCCTTCCCGCCCTGGCGTGCGTACTGGGAAGGATCTCCCGCGTGCGGGCATGCACGGTATCTCCCTTGCAGAAATTTACCTGGACCGATACGAGTTCGACCCTGCTGCTGAAACCATCGGCGGCTGGGGCCATGACCTTACTCCCGCACTGTGTTCTTATGATCTAACCAGCTACGCGACTCGTGCAGTCGCTGCGGCGGACTCAGTCTTTGAAGCGGTTCTGACATTTACCCGCAACACGCTCGGCGACCGCAGCGACAGCGCCACCGGAGGCATCACCCTGCGCATTGGTGAACTCGCTGTACTGCGACAGGCATTGTGGTCCGCGTGGCGTTCCTGTACAAGCCCGCAGTCCTCAATGGATCCCCGGCATGCAAAAGTTTTCTGCACTTCGACGCTCCAGCGCTTCCTCGCCGCGGCAGTACCTCTGTGCGGCGGCACCGGGTTCGCGGCCGTCGATAACACCATCGCGCGGCAGTATCAAGACGCCGTCGCGCTCACCATCACCGGACAGCCCAACGACCTGCTGCTGCAGCGACTCGGCGAAGAGGAGTTGACGTCATGAATGAAGTTTTCCGTGAAGACCGCAGTGTTGTACTTCGTTACGCGAAGCATCTCAGCGGTGTCGACCCGCGTCATCTGGAGAAGCTGTCACATCGAGAAGGCGCACGCATCCTATTTCTGGGGACCGTCAGGGGCGTTGACGTGTACTGCCTGGATCTCTCGACGCTGACCACCACTGGGACCTTCAAGGACTGGGTAGCGGCCCTCAGCGTCGCCCGGGCCAAAAGCGCAGGGCTCACGAGTATCGTCTTCCAAAGTTCCGGCAACACGGCAAACTCTTTGAGTTACTACGCTGCACAAGCCGGAATAAGCAGTATTGGCCTGTACCCTCCGGCTTCCCGTAGACGTCTGCGCGCGTCCCTCACGACAGAGAACAACACATTCGTAGAAGTGCAAGCACCAGAGTCGGAAATCAAGCGCATCCTGAAGGAGGTGTCGGAGCGCACAGACGTCCCGGCGCTGCCGCCGCTGAAGGACCAGTACGTTGGAAACGCGCTTCGTGCCCGTCTGCTGCGGGACGCAGAAGCAAGCACCGGCCTGCATTGGGACTGGCACGTACAAGCACTGTCAAGCGCGTTCGGCCCGCTCGGCTTCTACCGCGGCCTCGCAGAGCTGCAAATCCCTACGGCGCACTGGCCGCGGTTCCTCGGAGTCCAGCAGCAAGCTGTACATCCTTATGCGGACGCACTATCCGACCAGAACACCAAGGCGAGCGACGACAGTGGCCATGTACCGATGCTCGAGCCGACCATGTTCCGTCGTCGGCCCAGCGCCGACCTCATCAAAGAGGTCGGCGAAGTCTGCACAGCTACAAATGGGCAAGTGCGCGCCATGTCGAACCAGCAGTACCTGGACATGGAGCCCTCGCTCATCGGCATGCTGGACGACGCTGGTGTGCACGTGTGCCTGGACGCTGACGGCCAGCCCCACGAGCGTGCCGGCCTCTACAGCCTTCTGGGTGCCCTGTCAGCTATCGAAGACGGGCTTATCGCTGCGGGTAGCAAGGTATTGGTCGCTCACACAGGCGGTGCTGGATACTGCGGCCAGCCCTCCTTCGAACCGGAAACCGTGCTTCATCCAGAAGCCGCCGCCTCCCGTCTATGCGCCATGCTGGCGAACGGCGTCGTGCAGTGAGGTCCCGAGAGTTATTGGGCGCGTGGGCGTCTGACGCCCTTTCTCCGCCGAACCCCAGTGTATGGAGGCGCAACGCGGTCACGTCCGCTGGTGTGGTGTATCGACGGCCGCTCGGTGATCTTGTTTGAGGCTATGCGGTGAGTTGGGTGGGCGGGACGGTCTCGTTGGTTTCTGACTCCGGGGCCTGTCCCCGAGTAGTGGACACCTTCGATCCCGGCCCTAGCTACTTGCCCCTGAAGAAGTCTGGGGCTGCCTCTGGGTTGTCCTCTGGGGAGAGCTGGTGAGGGCCGGGCCCTGGCCACGACAGTGGAGTC
>NZ_JBWKDT010000109.1:0-4715 GCF_056435785.1 Streptomyces sp. NPDC043870 | reverse complement strand
CTGCCATTACATGCGGCGCGGGCACACGTTGGTGGGACGGACGGCCCAAGACCGTCCCACCCATGCAAAACCCCCGCTACACTCCCCACCGCCAGTCCGTTGACCAGCAGAAATACAGAAGTCCGGCTGGAGTACTAGGCGTCGTCCTTCGGGCCACAGAACGCCTACATCGGGCTCATCCTCAGCCTCCAGTGTTGTGATGAGGCGTGTCCCCCGCGTGGGTTACTGGTCGGCAGACATCGTGCTTGTCTGGGACCGGCACCTCACCCGGTCGAGCGCGTGGTGGGCGCACGTCAAACGCACCCTGACCAACCTCGCCGTCCTCGCCTTCTCCTGGAAACACTCGTCCGCAACCGGCTCAAACGCCTCCCATACCGGCCCGACACCCTCGACGGCTTCATAGCCGGCACCGGCCTGACCCTCCCCGACGTCACCCACGTGACAGCCGCTCTCGTTGCGCTGCTGTTCGGCGTCTGCGACAGCAGTGGTCACCACCGGGCGGTCACTCCCAGCGGACTGGCCACCGCGGCCGCGGCCCCCTACCGCCAGCTGCCCCGATCTCGATCGGCTGCGCGTCTCGCACAAGAGCAGTCGCCGCACAGGTGCAAGAGCGCCGCGAGAGGCGACGTACCACCCGGGCCGCCGTTCGCGCTTGGGTACCCGTGTTCTGCCGCCGTTGTCTGCCGCGGCAGCCGCACAACTACGTGCATTCCGAGTAAATACGACCGCATATGCCCTTCGATGTGGCGTTGAGCACGAAAGCGTCACGCTGCATATGCAATGGGGGTGGGGCGCACCGGTCAGGCATATCGTCACCCTCAAGATATCGGTGCCGACTCCCACGGGGTGCCGGCCTGCCACCCCGGTAGGAAGGGTGGAAGGCCGGCTGCCGCGTCGTGAGGTTCCGCGGCCCGGGTCGGCGACAGTCCTGCACGGCCGGATCGGCAGTCCTGTCACCCACCCACCAGCACCATTGCTCACACCACCCCCGCGGGCCCTCCCCCAGCCAGACCATCAACCAGATGACACACGCCCCCTCCTGATGCCCTCCCATAAGGGCTCACAGAGAATCAACGTGTTGCTTAACGTTCCGTGGCTCGTTGATGTGGTATGCGCATCTCCGGCAGGTGCCCACCCTCCGGAGACAAGGCCCGTCGGGGAAGGGCCGTTCGGGGGAGCCGCCGGTGTCGTGGTCAAGGGCCGGGCGGTGCGACTCGTATGTTCGACTGGTATGACGCATGAATCAGGTGATCACGGGTCCACCCGTCGCACCGCTCTGGCCGGGCTCGTCGCCGGGACCGCGCTACTGGCCGGGTGCACCTCGAGGCCCGCGGCCTCGCCGAGCCGGACCCGTTCGCCGCAGGCACGGGCGGACAACCCGACCCCGGGGGCGATGACACTATTCAAGGACCCGGAGTTCAATTTCAACGGACTGCTGGCTCTGGGCGCATCCGGCGCCGGCAGTGCCGAGGTGGGCGAAGTCCTCACCGCCGTGAACGCCATCAACAAGGTCGGCCTGTCCTCACAGACATATGTCGAAACCTTCCGCAAGCTCGGCGACCAGCTGATGGAGCCGCCCCCGGGCAGCAAGCCCGACGACCAGACCACCCGCATGCGTGCGTTGCGCGCCGCGCAGTACTACGGCCAGGCGCTGTTCTTCGTGCTGGGCTCGGACAACCCGGGCAGCGAGGAGGAACTGTACAAGGCAGGGCGGCGGGCTTGGGACAAGTTCTGCGATCTGTGCGACCCAGCGCCGGTGAAGGCGAACGTCCCGTACGGCAAGACCCCGCTGCCGGTGTGGTTCTTCCGACCCGACGAGTCGAACACCCGCCGTCCCACCGTGATCCTCACCAACGGCAGCGATGGCCAGAACGTCGACATGTGGACATACGGGGTCTCGGCCGCCCTGGAACGCGGCTGGAACGCCCTCGTCTACGACGGCCCCGGCCAGGGCCAACTGCTCTTCGTGGACCAGGTAGTCTTCACCCCGACTTGGGAGAAGGCCGTCACACCGCTCATCGACTGGCTGTCGAAGCGTTCCGACGTGGACACCGCCAAGATCGGTCTCACCGGGCTGAGTATGGGGGGCGACCTGGCGCCGCGGGCCGCGGCATTCGAGGACCGGATCGCCGCGCTGGTGGCGATGCCAGGCTGCATGAATCCGTGGCTGGGCTTCCCCGCAGAGTTCCGGGAAATCCTCACCCCCAGCAAGGAAGAGACCAACCAGATCTGGAACAAGGAGGTCGTCCCCCAGTTGCCCCCGGACGCCGCCGCCACGGTGAAGAAGCGCTTCGAACCCTTCTCGATCCCCGCGATGCTCGCCGTCCGCGAGGGCAAGATGTTCACCGACTTCTACACGCCGGCCAAGCTCATCCAGTCACTGGATATCACGGACACCGTGCCGCGGATCAAAATGCCGACGCTCGTACTCGACTACGAAGACGAGCTGTTCTATCCCGGACAGCCCAAGCAGATGTTCGACGCGCTGACCGCGCCCAAGGACTACGTGAAGCTCACCGCGGCTCAGGGCGCGCAGCTGCACGTCTCCCCGATGGCGCCGCAGCTGCACTGCGAGGTCGTCTTCGACTGGCTGCAGGGAACTTTGTAGGCCCGTCCGGGAGGCATCCCAGACCGTGCGAGCACGAGTCCAGCGCAGCGCTTGCGACGGCTGATGGCTTGACAACCGACGGCCGGCGATCAGACCGTCCACCCCTGCTCGCGTCTCGACCGACAGCCTGCTCTGCAACGAATCATCCACATTCACATTGAACCTGCCGAGCAGCCATAGCCGCATGGCGCACCCCGATACCAAGCACCCCCACTGAACCTCTTTCATCCTGCCTCTGAAGGACTATAAGGCCCGTTCAGCGGGTGGTGACGTGGCGAAGCCCCTCGTCGTTGGTTGTGGTGACCTCACTCAACACGACCATCGGCCGGGGGCTTCGTTGGTTCTGTATCCTTCCATGCTCGACGTCCCACACGAGCTGGTTGAGCATGTCTCATGGCTCATCTACGCCCCGAAGGCGTGAACTCAACTCCGCCCTGGCGCAGGCTCGGTTGTTTCAAACAGGCTCTGCTGGTGCTTGCGCACCTGCGGAAGAACGAGACGTTCGCGCAGGTCGGTGCCGGGTTCGGGGTGTCGGAGGCGACGGCCTGGCGCTACGTCGACGAGAGTCTCGAGGTGCTGGCCGCGTGGGCGCCGGGTTTGCACGAGGCTCTGGTGGGTCTGGGCGAAGGCGACTTCGTGCGTCGACGGCACGCTCATCCCGACCGACCTCATCGCCGCGGACGAGCCGTACTATTCGCAGAAACACCGGAAGCATGGCATGAACGTGCAGGTCATCGCCGCCCCGGACGGCACACCGCTGTGGTTCTCACGGGCGACGCCGGGCCGCACTCACGATCTGACCGCGGCCCGGGCTCACGGCATCGTCCAGGGCCTGTTTGAGCAGGCAAATCCTGATCCTGGCCGACCGCGCGTATCAGGTGCCGGCGCCACCGTCCACACGCCCTACTACAACTACCGCGAACAACCAGCCCACTACCAGCAGTTCAACCGTGATCACGCCCGCCTGCGGGCACCGGGCGAACGCGCCTTCGCCTGGTTGAAGTCCTGGCGGATCCTGCGCCGGGCACGCTGTTCACGCGCCGCATCAGCCGCACCGTCCAAGCCGTCCACACCCTGCTGACCTGCGACTATTCAGGTGAAAGAGGCTCACTGGGACAAAACGCTCCTTAAAGGGGGAATCTTCGGTCCCCCTCGATGTGGCCCTCTCGTGTGATGCCTCAGCGCGGTCTCATGGGACAGATTGGCAGGGCAAATCAGATCCGCCACACATAAACGAGGACATCATGGGCGCGACCAATCCCGGCATAGCAGCTTCTCAGGACGCGGTGTTCTGGGTCCCGCTCGAGTTTGATTCCACAGCACCGGCTGTCTCGCGACATGTTGCCCGAGCTGCGCTGGCGCAATGTGGAGCGGAGGCAGAGGCGGCGAGCGATGTTCTCCTCGTCGTCTCCGAGCTCGTCACAAACGCTGTCGAACACGCCTTGCCGCCCATCACACTCCGCATTCACGTGCACTCCGAGAGCAGCGACGAGCAATGGGTCAAGATAGACGTCTACGACTGCGGATGTGCTCCCACTCAGGGATCTTGGATAGCCAGCTGCCAAGATGATGAACACGGTCGTGGCGGCACGATCATGAGCTCTCTGGCAACCAGAGTCGGCTCTGACCGGCTTGACGAAGGCGTCATCGATCACTGGGCGGTCATGCCTAGCCGAGGGCGCCCTGATGCAGCCGGGAGAACTTCAACCGACCTCGGTGCCCACTGGGCGTCCTCGTCCCCTTTGCCGCCGGCCCACAGGCCGAGGATGCCGCGATGTCCTTCAGCCGTGACGGCCAAGGCCAGGTAGATGGGCCGGTTGGCGACCTGTCCATCGCGGATTTTGGTTCTGTCGACGATCTTGTTTGCGCCGTGAGGCGCTGTTGGTTCGAGTGGAGGTGGGAGACCTTCGCCAAAGCCCTGTCGCAGCAGGGTTGCCGAAGCTGGGGGCAGCCTGATCCGGGTGGTGCCGGGGAGGGCGAGAGCGGCCCTGACAAAGCCGGGACGTGCTAGTATGTCAACGGCCGTGTAGTTCTCCCCGGTGGCGGCCAGGAGTTCGCCCCACTGGCGGCCACCGAGATGTCCCCGGTGGCAGCCAGATAAGTCCCC
>NZ_JBWKDT010000108.1:0-4827 GCF_056435785.1 Streptomyces sp. NPDC043870 | reverse complement strand
CGCCCCGCAGTCCCTCAACTTCCCCCAAGTCCACCGCACCACCATGCCCGAACCCACACCACACCACCAAACCGACCTAACGAAGTACTACTAGAGAAGGTCGCAAAGTTTCCTTGGAGCCCCTGGCTGGCTCAGATCCGAACCCCCTTCGGAAGGACCACGGTCCGCTGGTGCGGTGACGAGAACGCGGAGCCGGGCGAGTACCACGTCGAGTGGGCAGTCGATGAGGACATCGTCTGGGGGCGGAATGCGAAACCGGCTGCCGATTCCGGACCGGGAGTCCGGCCTGGTGGACACTGCGTTGTCCTTCGAGGACGTCTGAACCCCACAGAGGATGGTGCCGCCGTGCTGGACTTGGACGGCAGTCTGATCCTGCTGGATCTCGCTGATCCGCTGCCCGAGGATGTCGCCAATACGTGGGTCGAGCTGCTCATCGAGCGCGAGAAGGTCAGTCTCTACCCCTACGTACTCTGATCAGGTTCTGTCCGTCTCCCACTGCGACAAGCGGCTCTCGTCGATGCGATCGGAGAGATAGATCAAGGTGGCTTGTGGGTCCATACCGAAGGCGGCGGCGACGAGCTTGGGGTCCATAGTGTTCACCAGGTCGAGCAGGCGTGTGCTGCGGATCATCCGGGGCGGGAATCCGCAGTCGTCAAGGACATGGGAAAGATAGGCAGTTGAGGCCGGGCTTCGCCCGGCTTTTGTTCCTTTGGTGATCACCACGTGAGGGTTGGCCGTTGGCCATGCCTCGCCGTGGGCCAGGCACCGCTGCACCACCGTCCACGAGGCGGGATCCAATGGAACAGGGTGGGGCCGCTTGCCGAGCTGGACGGTCTGGGCCACCGGGTCGAGGTCGGTGACCTGCAGCATCCGGACCTCGGAACTGGAGGCACCGTGCAGCAGGGCGAGCATGCCCATCAGGGCCTCGTGCGGGTGGACGCGTTCGTCGGTGGTCCAGCGGCGGAAGAGCTCGCGCTGCTGGTCGAGGGTGAGTGTTCTGCCGCGGAAGCCGTTCGACTCCTTCGCTGTCAGAGTCCGTGCCGGGTCGACCAGAACGATGTGCTGCAAGCGAGCGAAACGGAAGAACTGCCGCAGGACGACCAGCCGGCGCTTGCGGGCCTTGGGCAAGGTGCCAGGAAGGCTTCGATGTCGTGCACGTCGGCCAGGGCCCAGTCGTCCTTGCCGCGGTGCTTGGTGAGGAAGAGGGCCAGGTCCCGGAGGATACCCAGGGCAGTTTCCAGGGTGTGATGGCTGCGGGGCCGGGTGCCGGCTCGGCGGGCCCGGTCCTGGGCCCGCATGCGGGAGACGTCGAAGGCGGCGACAGCCGCTCTGAGGGAGTCGGGGACGGCGTCGATGCGGCGCTTGCGGCGCCCGGCGGCGAGTCGTTCAGCCTGGTCAGTGGGCAGGGCCAGACCTCGATGGGTGAAGAAGTCTTCGAGGGCTCGGGCGAAGGGGCCCATCGACCGTCCGGGGCGGCGGGACCGTTCCAGCAGGGCCTGGGGCGAGTTGGAGTGTTCGTCTTGCAGGAGTCGGCCGAGGTCGGTGACCAGGCCGCAGGCCCGGGAGACGCAGAAACGGGACGCGACATGGGTGACGAAGTCGTCGAGCCATGCGGGCGGGTTGGTGAGCTGGTCGCGGAGGTGTTCGCCGCGGATGAAGGGGCGGCCGGGGTGCTTTTGCCAGCAGGCTGAGCACAGGCCCAGGCCGGCATGCCGCGGCAGATGCCCGCACTCGCGGCAGGTCCGTGGCGGCTGCTTGGCTTGCCGGGGCCGAGAGCAGTGGCCGCACCAGCCGGTCTCCTCGCGGAGAAATCCCGGCCTGCCGCAGCGGGGGCAGGGCTGCTGGGCGGCGAGTCTCTCGGCCTTTCGCCGACAGACCCCGCATAGCCGGTTGCTTGCCGCACGGACGGGATGACCGCACTGTTCGCAGACGCGCGAGCAGGTGATGCAGCGGCCGGTGTCCACTTGGAGCACGCGGCCCTTGCCGCAGGTCGGGCATACCGTCTTGGCTGCCTGTTCCTTCATGCGGAGCCAGCACCGGCAGCAGTGCTGGCGATCGAGATAGCCAACGGGGGCTCCGCAAGTGACGCAGTCGCGTTGCTTCTTGCCCATCGAGATGACCATCGGTCACAGAGGCGGCATCGATCGGCCCCGGGCGGAGGCGGCGGTCTTCGGGATGTCGGTGACGGGCCGGGGCGGGACGATGGGCCGTTCGACGGGGGTAGTGTCGACTTCGATCAGGTCGTTGGGGGTGCACTCCAACGCGGTGCACAACGCGGCCAGGGTGGTCATCTTCACCTGCGACGGTTCCTTGGTGAACAGCGCGGACACCGACGCGGAGGACAACTCCAGGCCAGCCTTCTCCGCCAGCAGTCGCCGGAGCTCGGTCCCGGTCCAGACCTCCCGCTGAGCGGCTGCCATCCGCAGCCGCCATCGGATCTTCATGCTGTGCTGTCCTTCCCAGTCAGCTCCGCCAGAGTGCTGGCCACTGCCCGCTGATAGGCGTCCTCGATGAAGGTCGCGGAAGGCCGGACATAACGCATTGTCGAGCTGACCGTCCAGTGTCCGAGCATCTGCTGGATCGCCACAAGATCGACGCCGCGTTCGTAGTTGTGGGTCGCGCAGGCCCTCCGCAGGGCATGCGGGCTGAACCGCTCAGACGGTGGGCGTCCTTCGAGTTCCATGAGATAGCGGAGCCGGTTGCGGATGGTCCCGCGATGCAAGGGGCCGCCGGACTCGTCAGCGAACAGCACGGGCGAGTCGGGGAACTTGGGCCGCACGTCGTCGAGGAACCATCGCAGCACCAGGTCCAGGCCGTCGAGCATGGGCACCCAACGCGGACGCGGCCCGGAAGTGTGGGCTCCCTTGCCGAAGCGAACGTGGAGCTTGCCGAACGGGCCGCGGACGAAGTGCACGTCCGGCTTGTCCAGCAGCGATGCTTCCTCCGAGCGGAACCCGGCATGATACAGCGTCCAGAACATCGCATAGTCCCGGGCGGCAGGTCCGTACTTTCTGGCGGTCGCGATCCGCTGCTTCATGAAGTCGAAGAACTCCGCCACCCGCTCCGGTGTCGGTGGCGGCACCAGGGCCGGGGAATCGTCACCGACATGCCGGGAAGCGTTGAACTCGTCGACCGGGCAGACCAGCCGGACGCCGAACGCAGCCTCAATCTCGGCCGCTTTGCGGACCTGCAGGAACCGGTGGAACCCCTTGAAGATCTGGACATACTCGCGACGCGTCGAGGTCTTGCGGCCCTTCACCGCGAGGTCACCGACCACGCGGTCGATGTCCTCGGGGGTGACCTCCCACGCGGGCCGGCCCAGAGCGGCCAGGGTCCGCTCCAGCAGGCCGATGTCGTTGTCGACGGTCACCGGGCTGAACCCGCGAGCCCGCCATGAGGCGACAAACGCGTCGACGCATGCAGTCTGGAACTGCCACGGATCCGTGACCAGCGGCTCCTGCGGAACGGCCCCTCCCGCGATGACCTGGAGTCTCGCCTCAGCCACCGGCACACCTTCCTCGCACCTGAACGGTCAAGGCAGCACCTTGAAAAACAGGCTGCTACCGCGAGAACCAACGAGGACCGCAGGAACAGGAAACGGCCAGGTGGCAGCGACAACTCTCGTGAGGGAACAAGTGCCAGCCCCAGATGGCTGGACCAAAACCTTCACCGACCCCCGCCTCTGCGCGGCCATCGTCGACCGCCTGACTTTCAACGGCACCATCATCGAGACCGGCACCGACTCCTAATTCCTTGCTAACGGATCGTGGAAGCCAAGCTGCTGCTTTCTTGGTCCGTTCGAATGCCGGAGAAGGCACTCGTAACGGTGGTGGCGTCCCGTGGGCGTCGAACGGATGCCTGACTGACTCCGGGCTCTTGATCCCTCGCGGTAGAGCGGCGGCGTTCGGCGTCTTCGGGACCCCACCGCTGTCAACACCACACGCCTGGCCCCTCGTTGGTGCTGGCGGTGCGAGCCCGCCTCATGGCGACCTCTCGTTACGCCCGAGCCTCCGAGCTCCGGCAATAGACCGAGGCCCGTGCGGCGCGCTGGTGCCACGAACGGCTAGTGAGGTGGCGGACCGGCCAGTCGGTTGAGTCCTGGAATTACGTCGCTGCGTGGCCCGCATGTGCTCGTGACCAGCTCAAACACCAGAACAATGCGGAGGGCATCTTGATCTACTGCGGAATCGACTGGGCGGAACGAACCCACGACGTCGCCCTGGTCGACGACGTCGGCACGCTGGTGGCAAAGCGGCACATCACCGACGACGCGGCTGGCTACAGGGTCCTGCTGGACCTGCTTGCCGAGTACGGAGACACGGAGGAGAACCCGATTCCGGTGGCGATCGAGACCAGCCGCGGCCTGCTCGTTGCCGTGCTGCGGACCGGGAAGCGGCTGGTGTTCGCGATCAACCCGTTGGCTGCCGCCCGATACCGAGATCGGCATGCCGTCTCCCGGTCGGGTAGCCCTGGGGAATCGCACCCCAGGGCTCCCACAGATCCGTACGTGACAGTCTCCCGTCATACGGCTCTTGTCGCTCTGGTCACCAGGCAGCCGGGACCCAAGTCACCCAGGCCCACTGCGCGAAGAACTTCGGCCGCAACTTCACGGCCCTCTCCCACGCGGCCTGAGCCTTCTTGCGGCCCCGAAGCCGCCGATACTTGTTGCGGGACCACCGCATCACGTAGGCGTTGATGCGGGCCAGGAGGGGATACAGGGCAGAGCGGCTAACCTCGCGCTTTCACGAAGCAGGCTGTCCAAGAGCTGATCAGAAACGCGGAAAGTGCCCTTGACCTGCAACGATGGGACTTGCTGAGGGTCCTGTT
>NZ_JBWKDT010000107.1:0-4851 GCF_056435785.1 Streptomyces sp. NPDC043870 | reverse complement strand
CCCAAGACCGTCCCACCCATGCAAAACCCCCGCTACACTCCCCACCGCCAGGCCGTTGACCAGCAGAAATACAGAAGTCCGGCTGGAGTACTAGCACCCAGGGCACCGACGCCGGCGAGAAGATCGTAGGCCGCAAGCGCAGCATCGTCGTGGACACCCTCGGCCAATTACTGCTGATCATGGTGACGGCGGCCGGGGTCTCCGACAACGAGGCCGGCAAGCAGCTACTCACCCAACTCGCCGCCACCCAGCCCACCATCACCAAGGCGTGGGTCGACACCGGTTACAAGACCCAGGCCATCGAACACGGCGCCACCCTCGGTATCGACGTCGATGTCGTGCCCAGGAACACGAATGCCAAGGGCTTCTCGGTGCTACCGCGGCGCTGGGTGGTAGAGCGCAGTTTGGGGTGGATCATGATGCACCGTCGACTGGCCCCGCGACTACGAGACCAAACCAGCCCACTCCGAGAGCATGATCCGCCTCGCGATGATCTTTAGCCTGGCGAAACGAGCAACCGGCGAAAGCGCCATAACCTGGCACAATCCATGAACTAGCACGCACTCAAGCGGGACGTCCTCTGATGCGGGCGACACATGCTCCCGCCACCGCTGAAGGTTGCGATTGCTGCCGGAATGCCGCCGCACACCACTTCCGGCACCACAACCAACCTCTACCCGACCCGTTGTGAATCAGACAGCGCCTGTGTTGCTTTTGCGCCCCGCCTGGTTCCATAGCTGATACCGGACCGGACCAGCTGGCTCGCGGCGGCGATCTTAGGAGATGGAGCGGTGGACAGCGCATTCGTAGAACTTGTTTCCGAGCGGGTCGAGATCTGGATTGAAGGGAGGCAGGCGTCTCTTGTCCGTGCTCGAACCGCCTGCCGCCGCCTCGCTGGGAACGCCGGGTGGCCACGTGCGGCTCAGGAGGATCTAGCCCTGGTAATGTCGGAGCTGGTGACGAATTCCTGCCGACATTCATCAGGACCTTGTCGAATGAGTGTTGAGGCGTCAAGTGACGCAGCCGTGATCGAGGTATGGGACAGTGATCCATATATTCCGAGTCTGTCTTCCATATCCAGCGCTCCGGAACTCAGAGACGGTGGTTACGGACTCGGTATCGTGGCCGCCCTGTCGGAGTGCCTCGATTTCTCTCCTCAGCAGATAGGCGGAAAGACAGTCCGGGCCGTCGTCGTTCCACAGCGGTGGCGTAAATATGGTCGTGCCGCCGGCGACCTGCACGGCTTCAGCAGGCTCTGACAAAGTGCCTGGGCCCAGGCGGCTCTATGGCCGCTGATTGCCCTACAGCGCCGCTACGATCTTGACGCGTCACTTCAGGCGGTGGACTTCGGGGCGCATGCCCCAATGGTTGAGGCGGAGTCTGCCTGGGGGTTGTCCGTTAGGTCTGAGGGACTGCGGGATGCTCGCTCGTGCCGTGATCTGTCCCGAGAGCAAGGTTTTGAAAGCGGGCGCACTGTGGAGGACCTGATAGACGGCGTCGCCCTTGAGCGAGCAGTCGCGGAGGATCTTCCAGTTCCTCATCCGGCGAAGACATGCTCGAACGAGCGCCCTAGGCCGTGTCTGACAAATCCCGCCTGGCGCGCGACGCCCGGCACGCACACTCGCTGCGTTGTCGGAGTCATTCAAGGACGTCCAGTACGAGGATGATCCTCCGCCTTGCGATTGCACGCACCGGACGCCGCGCGCCCCGCCTTGCGGGCGGACGGCGCCATTTGTCAGACACGGCCTAGCCTTGCGGCGGGCTTCCTGCTGCGCGGTCAGCTCAGGTTGTCGCCGAGGTGGGGGACGAGAGTGCCGGAGCCCAGCCCAGATGGCCGGCGTCGGCGATAACCGGGGCATTCTTGACGAGCCGGTTGGCGCCCAACCTGATGTAAGCCAGGAGTCGTGGAGCCTGCTGGGCGGGCGGCCGACCGTGACGACCAGGCGGATGTTGGCCTCGAGTCAGTAATCGCAGTGCCGTCCACGGTCATCACAGTCTTTGTCCGGGTTCCGACGGTGCACCGGCGCCAGGGCAAGGTCTGCATCAGTCGGTCAGGCTGAGGACGAACCAGATGACCTTGCCATGCTTAAGGCGGCGCTCTCCCCATTCCTCGGCGAGAGCCTCCACGATGGCCAGGCCCCGTCCGTGCTCTTCGTCCTCGTCGGATCGTCGGGGACGGGGGAGCAGGGGGTCAGGGTCGGCGACTTCTACACGCAGGTGCCGTGCTTCTCGGCAAACACGAAGACAGATGCAGGCATCAAGCCCGTTGGGTGCGTGGGCATGGGTTGCCGCGTTGCTGAGAAGTTCTCCCGCGAGCAGCGTCGCGGGCTCGACCAGATCGGCGAGCCCGGCACTTTTGAGGACTGCGGCCATTCGATGCCTCAGGTCTCGCACGCTGGCCAGGTCGGTGCCGGTACTCGCATCCATGAGGGCGGTGCCGGTCTGGTGGCGGTGGGTCGTAGTCGTCATCACGACCTCCGGGTAGCTGTCATGCAGGTCGCGCCAAATGTTGCGATCTGGGCTAGCCCCATGCATCCGAGGTACCACGTACACGACTACGGATTCCGCCGGACTACGTATGTGCGCACCCCGGCTCAGCTCCGGGAGCGATCAGAACATCACGGCTATTCATCAGGAATTCTGGTGACTATCATCCGGACTCGGCTGACCCTGCCCGCCTGGAGCATGTCCGGCTGCCGTCATGCGCCATGTTTCACGTGACATTGATGTGAATCTCGGATCGTTATTGACGTGCCACCTCAAGGTTGTTGATGATTCCGACACAACTTGGCGCCGGTCAGACCACCCCGCCCGGCGCCAACCAACAACCGCAATCAGGATCGGGCGGAGATGTCTGTCAAGTAGCAGTGCGCATGTTCCCGCCAGGGTCCGAGCCTTCGACGGGACTTTCGAACTGCAAAGCACGGCAGGTACCTCGTTATGGTCGGCTTCAGCCCAACCGGGAATGGAGCTTGGGTAGCGGTGTCCGCGTACTGCGTGAGCTGCGCTGTGCATTGCCTTGGCCAGACCATGGCTTACGCGGACAGGAACGGGGTGACGGGGCTGCCGTGGTCGTCGGTGACGAGTAGGCGCGGGAGGGTGAGGCAGGTTGCGTGGCGGATATGGACGACCTCGACGTGCGTCTGCTGCGATCTTTTCTGATGGTTGCGCAGGAACTGAGCTTTACGAGGGCAGCCAGACGGCTCTTCCTCTCTCAGCAGGCAGTCTCATCCCACGTGCAGTCCTTGGAGTCGATCTTGCGTGTGCAACTGTTCGAGCGAACTACCCGCCATGTGCGCCTGACACCTGCGGGACGAGTGATGCGTGACCAAGTGTGTCTGGGATTGCAGACCTTGGACCGAGCCATCGGTACGGTGCGACGTATCGGGGGGGGCGAGACCCTCATCATGGTGGGACACACTCCGGATGTGGCCCATCGCCTCCTGCCTGAAACTGTGGGCTTGTTGGAGTGCATTGCGCCAGGACTGCAGATCCGCAGCATGGAATGCAGCGAGGAGACCTTGTGGTCAGCTGTCCTGAGTGGCCAGGTAGACGTCGGAGTCGGATTCGAGCTTAGTCCGGCCGGCCCTGGTCTGGCCGAGAAGGGGGTGGGCCGCGAACCATGGCGCGTCGTGGTCGGCCCCAACCATCCGCTCGCCTACCGCCAGCGGGTTGCGATCGCCGATCTGGCCAAACACGAATGGCTGTGCTGGCCGCGCTCCAGCCACCCTGGGTACTGGAACGCAGTGCACAGCCTGGCTGCCGCCCTGGAGCGCATCCCACCCATCCGGGAGGTGTGGCTGAGCTTGGCCTACGCGCGTCTGTGCAGGATGGACGCGGTGATGCTTATGCCTGCATCGAGCACCGCGCATCTCCCCCGAGGGCTGGTAGCGCTGCCCCTGGAAGCCTCACCAGTGGCTGGTTATTCCGTCGTATGGAACCCTAATGGCCCGCCGCCATTCCTGGATCTGCTACTGGAGGCCTTCGGCGAAGCAGCTGGTCAGCTCACGTAGGCCAGCGTGCCTGCAGCTACCGGATGCAAGCTCGCGGGAGCCCGGAAGATGCCTGCCCGACGAACCAGTAGCCCGCGAGCAGCAGCGTAGTTGCCTCCTACGACGGCCTGTGACGGCTGAAGAGCCAAGCCCCGGCCGATGGTCGTGTTGAGTGAGATCACCACAACCAACGACGGTGGGCTTCGCCACGTCACCACCCCACTGACCAGCCTTTATGGCCCTTCAGAGGCAGGATTGAGGATGATCCTTTGGAGTGGATACCCTGACAATGGATCTTGATGGTCCAGGGAGGGATGTCCACGTGGGACACAAGTCTCCGTATTCGGAGGAGTTCAGGAAGGACGCGGTCGCGCTCTACCGTGCCGCGGCCGGGAAGCGGACGTACGCGGCGGTGGCCGCAGAGCTCGGCATCACCGCGGAGTCGCTGCGGACGTGGGTCCGCAAGGACGAAGCCCAGGCCGTGCCCGGACGCCACGACGCGGGCGGCACCGAGGTGGAGGAGCTGGCCCGGCTGCGGGCGGAGAACGCCCGGCTGCTGAAGGCCGAGAAGGAATGGCACCTCGAGCGCGAGATCCTGCGCCGGGCAGCTGTTGGGCGACTCTCTGTATGAGCATGTAGGCAGGGGTTGGCGACACGCACGGTGGACATGAGTGTTGATCCTGTTGGGCGGTCTGAGTCTGCTTCATGTGCGACGACACGGTGGGTACGAAGGCTCGTGGGGGAACCTGATTGTCGGCTGCTCCTAGCCTCGATCTTTCTTGACGGTCTGCCGACGGAGTCGGCAGACCGTCGTGCGTTCTGTGGCTGGCGAGGGCAGCGCGGAGGCCCGACTGTCGTG
>NZ_JBWKDT010000106.1:0-5254 GCF_056435785.1 Streptomyces sp. NPDC043870 | reverse complement strand
CGCGCGCTTGCGCAGCTCAAGGCGGTAAGGGGAAGGGCGTGCCATGACTCGATCCTCTCAAATGATCGAGTCCCTACCGAACCCGGAACGGTTCAGTCCCCCGGTTGGGAGACCCTCTGTCCACCGGTGCGGGGGCACATCGCGCTACTGCCGAAGCGTCCAAGCCGAGGAAGACTCAAAAGCACCGACGGAAATCGCTGCAAGCCCGACGCGCCTCCGGCGCGCCAGGAGGAGTCACCACACCATGCAACCCCTCATCGACAACGCCCGCACGTTCGGACAGCGCCCTGCGGAGTTCGCCAGGCTGGCCGAAGGCCAGGCCCCCGAGGTCCTGTTCATCACCTGCGCCGACTCCCGGGTCGTACCGGCCCTGATCACGGGCGCTCGGCCCGGCCAGCTCTTCGAGCTGCGCACCGCGGGCAACATCGTCCCCCCGTTCGTTTACGGCATCGCCACCGGCGAAGCGGCCACCATCGAGTACGCCGTGGAGATCCTCGGCGTCAGTGACATCGTGGTCTGCGGCCACTCGCACTGTGGTGCCGTGGGCGCAGTGGTGCGGGGCGACGACCTCGAGGCCGTACCCGCAGTACGCGACTGGCTCGCGGCCGCGGAGAAGCCCAAGTCGTCCGATCCGGCCGACCCGACGGTCGAAGAGGCCGTGCAGAACCACGTCTTGGCGCAGCTGCTGCGGCTGCGGTCCTACCCGGGCATCGAGAGGCGGCTTGCGGCCGGTCAACTTCGGCTGCATGGCTGGTACTACGAGGTGCACACCGGAGCGGTGCGCGAATACCGCGCGGAGACCGACACGTTCGAGGCGCTGTGAGGATGCGATGACCAAGTTCCCTTATCTGCGGCAGGATTTCGCCGCCTCGCTCGTCGTGTTTCTGGTCGCCCTCCCGCTGTGCGTGGGCGTCGCCGTCGCCAGCGGTGTCCCGGCCGAACTCGGCCTGGTCACCGGCATCGTGGGTGGCATCATCACCGGTCTGCTGCCCGGCAGCAGCCTGCAGGTGAGCGGGCCCGCCGCCGGCATGACCGTACTGGTCTTCGAGACTGTCCGCGAGTTCGGGCTGCCCGCGCTCGGAGTGATCGTGCTGGCCGCCGGACTGCTCCAGCTCGCCATGGGCGCCCTGAAGCTGGGGGGCTGGTTCCGGGCGGTATCTGTCTCGGTCGTCAAGGGCATGCTGGCGGGAATCGGCCTCGTGCTCATCGCGGGCCAGCTATATGCGGCGGCCAGCCTGAAGGCTCCGGCCTCCGACATCGACAAGATCCTGGGGCTGCCCAGGGTCGCAGCCGACGCGCTGGGCAGCACCGAGATGCTCGCCTCGCTCGCCATCGGCGCGGGCACTATCGCGGTGATCGTGCTGTGGAAGCGGCTACCCAAGAAGGTACAGATGGTGCCAGGGGCCCTCGCCGCGGTCATCCTGGCGATGCTGGCCACGCTTGCGTTCAACCTGCCAGTCTCGACCGTCGAGGTTCACGGCCTGCTGAACTCCATCCAGCCGCCCAGTGCCGACGCCTTCGGCGAGCTGGCCAACCCGGCCCTGATCGCCACAATCCTCGCCTTCACCCTGATCGCCTCCGCCGAGAGCCTCTTCAGCGCCGCCGCGGTGGACCAGCTGCACAACGGTCCGCGCACCGACTACAACAAGGAGCTCATGGCGCAGGGCGCGGGCAACGCGGCGTGCGGTGTGCTCGGCGCGCTGCCGGTGACCGCGGTCATCGTGCGCAGCTCCGCCAACGTCCAGGCCGGCGCGAAGACCAAGGCCTCCCGTGTCCTGCACGGCGTGTGGCTGCTGCTGTTCGCGGCGCTGCTGCCCGCCGCGCTGACACTGATACCGCTGCCCGCGCTCGCCGGCATCCTGATCCACGCCGGCTGGAAGCTGATCCCCTTCCGCGAGATCGTGCCGCTGTGGCGGGCGCACCGGGGCGAGTCGCTGATCCTTGTGGCCACGGCTGTGGCGATCGTCGCGGTGAGCATGCTCGAGGGCGTGCTGATCGGTCTGGCCCTTGCCGTGATCAAGACCGCCTGGGATGCCTCCCAGGTCAAGCTGGAGATCATCGACAAAGGCGCCGGTCCCGTCCAGGCGCACCTGTCGGGCAACGCGACCTTCCTGCGACTGCCAAAGATCCTCGACACCCTGGAGGCGCTGCCCCAGGACCGTCCCGTCGAAGTCAGCCTATCCGGTATACACCACCTCGACCACGCTGTCCGCACCGCCCTGGAGAACTGGGCCGCACAGCGCAACGCCGCGGGCACCAATCCCGTGAAGGTCACAGGGGACGGCGAACCGGTGCAGGCCGGCTCAGGCACCTGACTTCGCGTCAGGCAGGCGAAACGCAGTAGGGCAGCGGGGCTTGACCCCGGATCTTGGGCACCCGAGACACTTGGATCTTGAGTCCAGGAGAACGGATGTCCCGTGGTCATGAAGCACTATCCGCCGGAGTTCAAGGCGGACGCGGTCGCGTTGTACGAGTCGCGGCCGGAAGCGACGATCAGGTCGGTCGCTGCTGATCTGGGGGTGAACCCGGAGACGTTGCGGAACTGGGTCCGGGCGGCCGGAGCGAGCCGGCCACGGGGACGCCGGGCGGAGGGGTCCGCCGAGCCGCCCACGGTGCTGGAGGCAGAGAACGCGGCCCTGCGCAAGAAGGTCCGTGAACTGGAGGAGGAACGCGAGATCCTGCGGAAGGCGGCGAAGTATTTCGCCGGGGAGACGGGGGTCGAGGAACATCCGTGTCAGATCGTGCGCTAAGCCGGGTCCCAGCTGGTTGGGCCTTTGACCTGGGGTGATTGAGCGTCGGAGCCTTCGTGGGTTGTTGTTGTCGACCTTCGGAGAGCTGTTGTGGCGGTCGAGATTCTGACGGATGAGCAGGCGTCCCGGTACGGGGTGTTTCACGGGGCACCTTCGCGGGCGGAGCTGGAGCGGTACTTCTTCCTGGATGACGTAGACCGGGAGGCGGTGCAGGCCAAGAGGCGTTCGCACAATCGGCTCGGGTATGCGGTCCAGCTGACGAGCGTGCGCTACTTGGGCCGATTCATGCCGGACCCGCGGCAGGTGCCGGTGGAAGTGGCCGAGTACCTGGCCGAGCAGCTGGAGATCGGCGATGCGTCGTGTCTGAAGCTGTACGGCGAGCGGGACGGCACGGCCCGTACGCACGCTGGGGAGATCCAGGAGGCCGGGGGCTGGCGGGACTTTGCCGAGGTCCGGGACGAGCTGAGCGGGTGGCTGGACGCGCGGGTGTGGACGACTGGGGACGGGCCGAAGGCGTTGTTCGACGCGGCGGCTGCGACCTGGCCGTGCTCAGCCCCTACCGGAGCGAGAACGTCCTGCGCTTCGGCGACTACACCACCGACCACCTCCACATACCCCCACCCGCCTACAACCCGGACCTCCAAGCTGAAGCGCCGGGGGACGGGAGCGCTACGAAGAAAAGGAGGTGATATAATCCGGGGCCATAACCTGTGCCCATGCTTGAAATTTCCGGGAGTGTCTGAGAAGAGGCGACCCTGAGGGTCGAAGAGATCACCGAGGATGGTACGGAGGTGTGAGTCTTCGACCCCCGACTCGACCTGTGGCAAAAGCTTTGAGCCGGCTCCTGAAACTGGTACCCGACGGGGGTGCTTGCTCGCAGTTCAATCAGCCCTGCCGACCGCCCCGTTGGGGCACACAACATCACGCCCCTGCACCTTGTAGCAACGCGCGCGGTCAGCGGCGCAGCGCGTGGCCGCCGAACCCTTTGGGGCCGGCGGCCTCAAGCCACCACCGCTCGACAGCCGACTGGTCCAGGGCCGGCCAGTCGGGGGTCTCGGTGACCTGTGCTCGGCCCAGTCTGCGGCCGAGCTCCACGGTGGCGTGCCCGATGGGTACGCGCTCGGTGCTGTACGCGGCCAGCGCCTCCTGCCAGCTGTCGTGCGTCCGTAGTGCACGTTCCAGCGCTGCGGCATCCTGCAGCGCCTTGATCGCGCCGCTGCCGGTGTTCGGGCGGGCGATCGAGGCGGCGTCGCCGAGCAGCACGAGCCGTCCGAGCGTGTAGCTCGGCGCAACCATGTCGTACATGGGCTGCACGAAGGTGTCCTCGAGCCGGGTCAGATGGATTACTTCCTGCCAGAACGGCGGGAGGTGCTCGGCTACCAGCTGCAGCTGGAAGCGCCTCAGGTCATCGCTCATGACCCGGGGCTGGACGGTCTGCGGATCGGTGAAGTGGGCGGCCGCTGCGGCCGGCGGGGTCGCGTAGAACACCCAGTTGACGGTGGTACCCGCGCCGCCGAGGCCCGGTATGCGGTAGATCAGTATGTGGCCGCCGGGGAATCCCACGGATGCCGCGTCCCCGTCCGGGAAGGCACCCGGCGGCCCGGGGAGCCGCTGCTCGGGCAGGATCCCACGCCAGGCGATGAACCCGGCGTATTCAGCACAGGCCTGCGGGTACATCGCATCCCGCACCACCGAGCGGTAGCCATCGGCGCCGACTACGAAGTCGTAGCGGTCTTGCGTGCCGTCCGCCAGGTGCACAACCGTCCCGCTGGCGTCTTGAGTCACCCGTGAAACCTGCGCACCCGTGTGGTATTCCACGCTCGGGGGGATGCGGTTGTGTAGCTCCTCCCAGAGCGACCCCCAGTTGTAGGAGCGGAACGGCAAGGAGAGAACGCCGATCTCGCGTCCCGTGCGGGTGGCGCCGTCCCGGACCATCCAGGGACGCCGTGCCAACTGGTACCACGGCATGCTGGTGTCGAGGTACCCGGCTTCCTCAAGCTCGGTGTACCGGTCGTTGTGCAAGGTGAGGCCGACGCCGCGGTCCTGAAGCCGTCCGGTGGCCCGTTCGAGGACCACTACGTCCGCGCCGCTCCGAGAGGCAGCCAGGGCCCCCGCGCAACCCACGATGCTGCCACCCACGACGGCCACCCGTTCTGCCGACATGTCCTGCCTCCCTCCACCACTGCCATCCCCGCCCGGTTCACTGTCGAAAGCGCAATATGACCAGTATCCCGCTGCACCGGCAGGACCGCTCCCGCCGCCTATCGCCGAGGCCGCGCCCCGCAGGCCGAGGGCCATCTCTCCGCATCAGGTTCTGCTGTGAGGCGAGTGCGAAGCCGATACTCGGTTGGCGGTTCCCAGGCTTACTGATCCGACAAGCCGTTACGGAATGCGACTATTCGGAGACCACTAGTAGTACTTCGTTAGGTTGAGTCGGGCGGAGGGGGTTGTTTCCTCGTTGGTGTTGGTAACTGGCGGTGGCAGGTGGGGCATGCGCCGGTCCA
>NZ_JBWKDT010000105.1:0-5276 GCF_056435785.1 Streptomyces sp. NPDC043870 | reverse complement strand
GCAAGACACTCGGTTGGAGGACCCGGCCGAGGCATTCAACGAGCAGCTACTCTTGCTCCAACAATCCGGTGTTGCAACGACCGGTTGAGTCCAAGGAGTACACCTCTGACGAACTCCGCCGGGAAATAGGCAGGTTGGGGCTGCGGCAGAGCATGGGCCGAACCGGCTCGTGCTACGACAATGCCGCCGCCGAGAGCTTCTTCGCACTGCTCAAAGAGGAGATCGGCACCCACCGCTGGCCCGACCGGACCACTGCCCGCGCGGAGATCTTCGACTTCATCGAGACCTTCTACAACCGCAGACGACTGCGGAAGCATCCGGCCTGGGGGTACCTCACCCCGCTGGAGATCCGACAGCGACACGAGCAAGAACACGCCCTCGCAGCGTAAGCAACGAGTGTCCCGCATCACGGGGAAAGTTCAGCGGCCCTGGACACGATGGATGAGACCCGCACCTGGGGTGCCGAGGTCCTACGTGAGGGCTCCCGGCCCGGAAGGGCCTCGCTGGTGCGGCTTGCCAAGCTCCGCTGGCGCTTCGAACACGACCACCGCGAGATGAAACAGCCCTGGGATCCGCTGCCGTCCCCCCCCCGGTATCCGGTGGCCGAGTGACATCGCCGCCCGGTCGGCAAGGACTTGCTGGTCGCCTGCGACGGCAGCCTTTACTCGGTGTCCGCCCGACGGGTCCGCCCCCGGCAACTCGTCGAGATCCCGCCACGAAATCCCAAGTCATGCTGCGAAGGCGGCCCAGCGTCATCGGACAAGCGTACGTAGGTAGTGGTGGTGATACGTAGTCGAATACGTACATCAACCGTCGCCCACCAGGCCACTACGCACGCAGGATGGGGCCTTCCCGTCCCGTCGCACCCGCAACGGATCTTGAATGAGCCGACCTGAGCCGACACGTGATTGCGCCCGCCCGCCTCGGGTGAAAGCCGACTCGAGTTGGGCCTGGTTCCCCGAGGACGTCGATTTGCTGTCGCACCGTGAGGCCTTCGAGAGACGGTTCAGCCGTCCGAATGGCCATGTCCCGTACGCCGGTCCATACATGCAGCGAAATGGACTTTCGATGATGGTCGAACGGGAGGCAGGTGTGTGTGGGGGCGCCTGTCGTTCCCCTCCGTGTGTCGAGCGGCGAATGTGGTCGCAGAGCACGGCCCTCGGTTATGACCGTCGAGTCTGCCCCTCACGAGAAGGTTGCAGCTGTAGCTACGGATCACAGGTGGCTCGATGTCCATTACGTCGACGGTGCCGAGTGGCCACCGGACAGGCCCTAGGGCGCGCGGGCGGCAGTGCTGGGCCGCGAGGCGGAATCCCCCGTCCGAAGTTGAGGAGACGATGTGATGGCCGACGCGCTGCCGCCGCCAACGAAGTTTCTGTACGACCTCGCGCATCATGCGGGCAAAGCCGCCGGCAGCCAGGATATGGAGACCGCCATATGGCTCCGGTCGCTGACCGACCCCCGGGAGCCGGCTCAGACTGCAGGCTGGCTCGACGGCCTGGCGAAAGCTCGCTCCGAGCCCCCAGAGATGCCGTTGTCGTGGCTGGCAATCGCCCGGGCAGTAATGTCGGGCGGCTCGTGACGAATGCGACTGTCCGGCGCGATGGAGGCGTCCCCACCCCCGTGCCCTCGTGCACCTGTGGTCGGTTTCCCGCCTGTCCCGTGATCGCTGTGTGGGCAACTCCGGGCGTCTCAGCGGCGCAGCAATTTCTATGTGACCGTCACCGCCGACCGGTGTTCATGCACAGGGACTACCGCGAGGCGTAGCCATGCGAGATCGAAGGAGCGATTGAGGACTCATGTCCATGGTTCACGCTGTCAACGAGAATGCGCACCCATTTCCGGGGTTGCTCAATTTCTCGTCAGAATCGGCCCGGCGGCTTGTTCATCTGGACCGAGCGACTGAGCTCTCGGAATTGATGTTCCGAGCACGTGGGGCACGCGCAGGAGCGGGCAACACGGTGCTGATCGGGGGCCCCTCCGGCATGAGGTGCTCGGATCTCCTTTCGGAGTTCACCGAGAGCCAGCGTCAGGAGGAGGCGCTGCCCGTGAATGTCGTGTGTAGGCGGCCGGAGACCGGTACGCCGTTCGCCGCGCTTCGCCAGATGCTGGCCGACCTCGTGGACGAGCCTGCCTTCGCGAAGCTGGGCGCCCTGCGCCGGCGACCGTCCGCCCTGTCCGGTGGGGATGACGCCGAACTCCTCGACGATTTGTGCCGTGAGGTGCTCCGTGCCGCCAGGCGCCGTCCATTCGTCATCGTCGCCGACCACGTCCAGTGGATGGACGTCTCCTCGCTCCGCTGGTTCGCTCGCCTCACCCGCCGCGTCGTGAGCTCGCCGCTGATGCTGATACTCGCGTACCGAACCGACGAGCCGATGAGCGCACCGGAGCTGATCGACGACATCGCTGGTCAGAGAGTATGCGGACGCATCATCTTGAGCCCGCTGTCCAAACACTGCGTCCGGTCGTTTGTCGAGTCCGCCTACCCTGGTCGTCTCTGCGATGAGGCTTTTGTGGCTGCCTGCGCGGACGCCACAGGCGGCAGTCCGCTGCTGCTCAACGAGCTGCTTCACGAGCTCAGGTCTCTGGCACTGAGGCCCGAGGCCGTTCATGTGCAGCGGGTGCATCAGCTGGGAGGGCGTTTGATGGCCCGGGCCGCCGCGACGCGACTGGGACGTCAGACGGAAGAGCTACGAGGCGTGGCCGCCGCTGCTGCGGTGCTCGGCGGGGTGGCTGACCTCGACATAGAACTGGTTGCGGAACTGCTGGATGTGAGCACGGAGCAGGTTCGGCGTCGGTTGCCCGATCTGTTCCGGATCGGCCTGCTCTTCCCCGACACAGCCGAGGGGGAGTACGCGTTCCGAAGCCCTGAGATGCGGGCGGCCGTCCTGGAGACCCTGCCCGATGAGGCCAGAAGGCGCCTTCACATGACAGCCGCCCGCCGACTCAACGATCACGGTGCGCCGTTGGCCGAGGTGGCCCAGCATTTGATGCACGCGGATATCGCGGGTGACACCTGGGCATGTCGCACCATTCTGGAAGCAGCTGAGGAAGCCCTGCAGACCGGCTCGCCGCTGACGTGCGCCGAGTATGCACGCCGGGTGCTGCGCCTGAGGATCAGTGGCGAAGAACGTGCTGAGGTGTTGTTCCTGCTTGGCAAGGCCGAGTCTGCGTTCGCACCGGACGCTGCTCGCCGACACCTCGACGAGGCCGTTCAGCTCTTCGACGACCCGGTGCGGCAGGCCGGAGCCGTCATGGAACTCGTCACGGTCCAAGCTCTATTGGGGGGCGGTTCCGAGGCCGTACTGCGCATGCCTGGCGCGCTGCCCTGGGCGGACCGCGTCACCACAATTGACTGTGACGACCCCGAACTGCGAACCCGGCTGCGCTCGCTGGTGTCGGCCGTTGGCCGCGACACCGACGGGGAGACCGAGACGCTCGGCTGGGTTGGAGCAGGTCTCGGGGTGACGCCGGGTGAGCGCGAGCTGCTGGCATGCTACGCCGGCACCTTGTCGTGCCGCGCTGAGCCGCGGGATGTCCCGCTGAAGTTGGTTGCGGGTGCCCTCGCAGGGGAGCGGCACGCTGGCAGCGGCTCCACCCTCCTGCTCGTGCGGTGTATCACCGTGCTGGCTTGGGCCGGCCGATTGGGGGAGGCGTGGTGCTGGGCGGACCAGATGCTGGCCGAAGCCCATGAACGCGGCATGTCCTTCGCCTGCGGCATTGCCCATTGTCTCAAAGCTGACATTGCGGTTCGCCGAGGTGACCTGGAGGTGGCGCTGAAAGAGACGCAGACAGCGGGCTTGCTCACCCAGCGAGCCGAGCTAGCAGCGTTGCGCGTCATCTCAGTGAGCCAACAGGCCCGTGTGTATGGCGCCATGGGACGCTATGACGAAGCGGTTATGTTGCTCAAGTCGGTAAGCGACCTGTCGGCCGATGCCCTGGCGACCCGGGGTTGGTGTCGGCTGGCTGTCGGAGACCTGAGGAGTGCCCTGGCTGACCTGCTCTGGTGTGGTCGCCGCCTGGAGAGGCTGAAGATCGAAAACCCCGCACTCACGCCTTGGCGCAGCCACGCGGCTCTGGTGTGGCAGCGACTTGGCAACGAGGACGAGGCGCAGCGGCTCATCAAGCAGCATGTCGAGCTGGCACGACGCTGGGGAGACCCCGGTGTGCTCGGCAGGGCTCTGCGAGCTCAAGCGATGCTCGCGCATGGAGAGGAGGCGTGCGGTCTCCTTGAAGAGTCCGTCACGCTGTTGCAGACCACTGAGGCGCGCTTGCAACTCGCCTACTCGCTGGTGTCGCTGGGCAAGGCGCACGCCGACCACGGAAGGCTGCCTCAGGCACGCGAGGCGTCACGGCACGGGATGGCGCTTGCTCAGGAATGCGGGGCGCCGGTGCTCGCATGCAAGGCCCACAAGCAGTTGCTCGCCGCAGGCGGCCGTCTGCGGCGGTCGCAGTTGGCTGGACCCGGAGCGCTGTCACCATCGGAGCGGCGGATCGCTGAGTACGCGATTGATGGCCGTACCAACCGGGCCATCGCCGACGCTCTGTCCGTTTCGCCCAGCACGGTCGAGGTGCACCTTACGCACGTCTACCGCAAGCTCGGGATCACCGGCCGGGGAGCCCTCGCCGGCGCCTTGGGTCGGAGAAAGGCCGGTCATGTCCCTTGTAGTGGTGTAGCGGTGCCGGGCTGATCTTCGGTTGGATAGATCCGGTCCATGCTGCCTTCGGGGAGATAGCGGCGGGGGAAGGCGATCCACTCATCGTGCATCTCGATGAGGACGTGGTGAGGCGTTCGAGGGCGTCGGGGTTGGGGAAGATCTGCACGACGTCGGTCCGGCGTTTGATCTCGCGGTTGATCCGCTCCAGCGGGTTGGTCGACTGGATCTTCTTCCAGTGCCGATCAGGGAAGTCCGCGAAAGCGGTCAGACCCTCCTTCGCTTCCAGGAGCATGGCCCTGACCTTGGGAAACTGGCGGCCGAGCATGTCAGCGACGGTGTCGAGTTGGGCCCGGACAGCCGTGGCGTGGGGCTGGGCGAAGACCGTGCGGATGGTCGCAGCTACCATCTCCGCCGAGTCCTTCGGGATCACCGCGAAGACATTCCGCAGGAAATGAACGCGACACCTCTGGTACCCGGCGCCGAGCATGACCTTGCGAACGGCCTTGACCAGGCCGGAGTGGTGGTCGGCGATGACCAGGCGGACCCCGGCCAGTCCGCGTTCACGCAAGCTTCGAAGGAACTCGCTCCAGAATGCTTCGGTCTCGCTGTCACCGACCA
>NZ_JBWKDT010000104.1:0-5372 GCF_056435785.1 Streptomyces sp. NPDC043870 | reverse complement strand
CCGGGCCAGCCAGGCCCTCTTCGCCTGCCGGAACTGCGGGGTCGTTGCCCACGCGGACCGGAACGCTTCCCACAACATCGCCCGCAAGGGCGAGGCTGTGTGGACTGCGGGGCGTGAGTCACGCGTCCCTGCCACCCCATAGGGGTGTCTGGACGGAGGAGCCCACCCAGCAGCCAGCCGGGCGCTACCTCCAAGCCCGGTCCTTCAGGACCGGGTCAAGTTGACGGATCCGCAGCCGAGACCGCACGTCATCAGACCCCATCGGCCCGCCGGCTGCCCACCGGGACACGTACCGCTCGAAGATCCACTTGATCACCGAGCGAACCGGTCTGCCCCTGTCCGCCGAAATCTCCGCAGCATCGAAGGCAACCTCACCCACGCCGACCCGGCCCCCTGGGAAAGCTCCTCCACCAGGCCACGCACACCTCACCCACGCCCCAGGCCGCCGGCGCGGACCGTAACGGACAACCCTGTGCGGTGAGCCGGAGGAACGGCTCGCTGAAGGGCCATGCGGATGCCCCCAGATGAGCGCCGCCGCGGCGCTCCACGCGCTAGCGTGGGGCGCGCTGATGATTCGTCACACATGATGCGGGGGTGCTCGGTGCCGGACGAGGTGTGGGTGGGTCTGGCGGAGGCCGTGCGCGGTGTCCGTGCCGAACTGCAGGCAGCGATGGCCGCCGGGCAGGGAGAGCCGTTGCAGTTCGAGGTGGGCCCGGTGGAGCTGGAGTTCGCCGTCGACGTCCGCAAGGAGAAGGCGGGCGACGCGACGGCGAAGGTGTTCGTCTTGTCGCTCGGCGGGAGAACCAGCCGGGCCACGGCGGACTCCCACCGGATGAAGATCACTCTGCAGCCGACCGATGCCCAGGGCAATCCGGCGAAGGTCAGCAGTCAGGTCGATGAGCTGCCCCCGGAGTAGCGGCCGTGCTGGGCGCATGGGTCGACCGTCGTCGTCTCGCCGAGGTATGGGCAGCCCGTCGGGCGGGTGAGCGCGGTGCGTCGTTCGGCACGGGGACGCTGATCGCCGGGCGACTCGTGCTGACCGCCTGGCACGTCCTCACCGATGAACGGGGCTGTCCGTACGAGCGGGTGCTCGTCCGGCTCTTCGGCAAAGGGCTGTACGACGCACAGGTCGTCTGGGCGGATGCGGCCATGGACGCAGCCCTGATCGAGGTCCCCGATGCGGGGGAGCCGGGCGGCCGATCGATGCCGGAGGGCATGGAGGGCATGGCCCCGGTCCGGTTCGGCTCTCTCGTCGGCCAAGGAGTACGGGTCGCCTGCCAGGCGACCGGGTTCCCGGACAGCCTCACGCCGACGGGCAGCGACCGCGAGATCGACCAGGTCGACGGGTACATCAATCCGACCGCCGGCTCGCGGACGGAGCAGTACCTCATCACGGTCGGACACCGGCCCGACCACAGTGTGCGGGCCCCAGGCGCGCGGCGCGCGGGCTGGCACGGCATCTCGGGGGCGGCCGTCACCTGCGGACCGCTGGTCACGGGTGTCGTCACGGAGGACACCCCCGGCTTCGATTCCCGCCGTCTGACCGCGACACCGATCCATGCGCTGGCCCGGCGACCGGACTTCCGCAGCGTGATCGAGAACGCCGCGGGCCGCAGCCTGGTCCTCGAACCCGTCGAGATGCAGGAAGTGTTCACCCCCTGGTACCCGGCTCTCGCACCCGCGTCACCCGCATCCCTGCTGCGGCCGGAGTACGAGATCGTCTCGTTCCGCCCCCGCGCCGAACTCGGCACGCTGCTGCAGTGGTGTCGCACCGGCCACCTGCTGTCCGGCCTGCTGATGACCGGACCCGGCGGCCAGGGCAAGACCCGCCTCGCCCGGGAAGTGGCCTCGCGGCTCGGGGCCGAGGAGTGGGCGGTGGGGCATCTGGCGCAGGCGGAACAGCTGTCGGCCGAGCATCTGCGGGTGCTCGCGTCGGCCGCCAGGCCCCTGCTGCTGATCGTCGACTATGCCGAGACGCGTACGGCCCTCACGACGGCACTCGTCAAGCACCTGGCCAACCACCCCAGCGGCCACCCCGTCAGGGTCCTGATGATCGGGAGGACGGACGGCGACTGGTGGCAGCAGGTGCGTCGGGACGCCGCGCCGGGGGCGGCGCTCGCAGCCCGGCCGCTGCAACTCCCGCTGCTCGAAGCGGCGGACGGCACTGTGCTGACCAACGCCCGAGAACAGGCACGGCAGCAGCTCGCCGCAGCCCTGGCGCGGATTCCCGGCTACGGCGTCACAGGCGGCCAGGACGGACCGGCCGCCCGCGGGCCGGCCGCGCCGGGCAGCGACGAGGTATCGGCCCACGGCGCGGGCCACGCCCTGACCCTGCACATGTCCGCGCTCGCCGATCTGCTGACCGGCGACGGCGACGCCGCACAGGACAGCCCCGAGGACGTCATCCTCAGCCATGAGCACTCCTATTGGAGCCGTACCGCCCACCACCACGGACTCGGTTCCGAGCAGCAGCGGCTGACAGCCTTGACCATCGCTCTGCTCACGGGAGCGGATTGCCGGGCCCGGGCCGTGGACACGCTCGCCCTCGTCCCCGGGCTCCGCGACACCTCCGAGGACACCCGGCTGCGTCTGGCGACCTGGATCCACGACCTCTATCCGCCCGACACCCCGCGTGCGTACTGGGGAAGCGTCCACCCGGACAGGCTGGCCGAACACCATCTGGCACGCGAGCTCACGAAGCATCCCGAACTTCTCAACGCGGTCCTGCCGCACACCACCCACGAGCAGGCACTGCACGCGCTGACGGTCCTCACCCGGGCCCTCGCCCTCCCCCTGAGCACCGACGCGCTCGGCGAGCGGCTGCGGAGCCTGATCGGCGACCATCCCGCGACGCTCGCGCTGCCCGCGATCACCATCGCCCCGCAGGCCCAGACCCCTGGGCCGCTGCTGGACGCTCTGCAGCCGATCTGCTCCTCGGCACAGCTGTCGGACGAGCTGCGCGACCAGTTGTACGGCGCGATTCCCGATCAGACGCAGCGGCTCGCCGACCACGCACTGACGCTCGTCGGCCGCCAGGTCGACCAGCACGCACAATCCGTCGCTTCCGCCGGGTGGTGGCGGACGCTGCGGCGCCGGCGGGACACCGGCCGTATCGAGAAGCTCGCCGGGGCGCTCGACAATCTGTCGATCCGTCTGGCCGAGCTGGGGCGGTGGGAGGAGGCGTTGGCGGCGAGCACACGCGCGGTGGAACTCCGGGAGAAGCTTGCGGCGGCCCGTCCCGAGGAGTTCCTGCCCGACCTGGCGGTGTCGTTGAACAACTTGTCGGCGGATCTTGCGGGGGTGGGGCGGTGGGAGGAGGCGTTGGCGGCGAGCACACGCGCGGTGGAGATCCGTGAGGAGCTTGCGGCCGCCCGCCCGGAGGTTTTCCTGCCCGACCTGGCGGTGTCGTTGAACAACTTGTCGGCGGATCTTGCGGGGGTGGGGCGGTGGGAGGAGGCGTTGGCGGCCAGTACGCGTGCGGTGGAGATCCGTGAGGAGCTTGCGGCCGCCCGCCCGGAGGTCTTCCTGCCCTACCTCGCGGTGTCGCTCAACAACCACTCCAACCGGCTGGCGCAGCTGGGGCGGCAGAAAGAGGCACTGGAGGCGATCATGCGCGCGGTGGTGATCCGGGAACGACTGGCGCGGGCGACTCCGGATGCCTTCCTGCCCGACCTGGCGGTGTCACTGAGTAACTGCGCGATCCGCTTGGACGAGTGCGGCAAGCGCCCGGAAGCGCTGTCCTCGGTGAGCACGGCCATCGGTCTCCTCGAAACGCTGGCGTCCGGGCGGCCCGCGGTCTTCAACGAACTCCTGACCCAGTGCAGGGCGCTACAGGCGGCACTGAGCGGCGCGCCTCCCGTCCCCGAGCAGAAGGAGAGTGTGGACACCAGGCGAATCGGCGGGCGGCACATGATGAGCCGAAGCCCGTGACCGCAGCGGGTACGGGTTGGTACTGGTCGGTGGCGATCGCCGATACCGCTCAGCCAAGGTCAGGAGAGGGGAGCTGACCCTCGGTTGGGGCGCGGGGCTCTCAGCATGCAGGCACCGGGCCGTGGCCGCGAGAAGGCGTCGCAGCTTCTCCTTGTTCTCGCCGTGGGTCCGCATATACGCCGTCAGAGTCGGCTCAGGATCTCGCCCTGACCTTATTCATAGGAAGTCCCTGGTCATGGGCGCTCCAGCACGGCTACCGTCAGCGTCCTCACTCTCACAGTCCTTGGGGGGACATTCATGCCCGTCCGCACGCTGCGGCCTATGCCAGCACTCGGCACTGTGATTGCCGGCGTGCTGATGGCCTCCGGTTGTTCCGCAGGGCCAGATGCGCCAGCAGGCCCGGCGGGCCCGCGGGCGACCGCATCGGCCAAAGCCGCCGTAGCACCTCTGACGCGGGCACAGTTGCGGGCGCTCACCTTCAAAAAGGGCGAAGTTGCGAGGGCGCACGAAGCCGGGCTTCCCGTGCAGGACCCCCAGCCAAAAGAGGAACAGCGCTCATTCCCGCCGGTGTCCGACCCCACTTGCCAGACCATGCTCGACATCCGCAACGGGGAGCGCGCGTCCACCGTCGTCCTTCAGGTCTTCAACTGGAAGGGTGACATCTGGGGTGGCGGCTCGACGCTTGCCGCCTACGAAGACGGGAAGGCCCAGCAGGACTTCACACAGCTCAAGCAGGCACTCGGCTCCCGCCGCTCGTATGAGGCACAGGCTGGGTAGGGAAGGTCAAGACCACGCTGACGATGGAACAGGCTCCAGACGGCGGGGACGAAGCCGTGCGGTTCCAAGAGACGGTCCCCATGGGCCCTGAGTACCCCGGGGATCGCAACCAGCAGTTCACCGTGGTGCGGGCCGGGAACACGATCGTGACGTTCCACAAGCTGAACATCGGCGGCACCGCGTCCTTCCCCGCCGATCTGGTCAACCGGCAGGTCGAGCGGTTGCAGAACGCACAACGCCCCTGAAGGCAGCACGAGGAGGATGTCTCGGCAGGACACTTGCGTCGCCACCTGGAAGAGGGCCACGTCCAGACGTACCGCGACGAAATCCACGTCCGTCGTGACGCCTGACCACACGCTACTTGGGACTCAGATACATCTCGGTACATCCGGACGGATCTGCAGTGGCCAAGCGCGAGCTATCACCGTGAGCAAGCCTGGGATGCGAGCACGACCAACAGATGCAGTCCGAAGCTGACGTCGCACTGTCGTGAGCATGGGAGGAATCTGGGAGAAGATCTTCTCCCGGCCCCTTCTGAACAGCCCTCGATGCCAACCAAATTCCAACGTCCTGACGCGTAAATAGCAGCAGGTCAGGCTGGGTGTGGGCAGGATTGAGTGCCCGGCGGTCGTTGAGCCGTCGGTTGTCCGGGTCCGGGCCGGTCA
>NZ_JBWKDT010000103.1:0-5520 GCF_056435785.1 Streptomyces sp. NPDC043870 | reverse complement strand
CCCGGCGGGGCGACCACCGCACTGCACATGATCATCACGATCGAGGAATACTGGGCTGCCCGAGGCCTGCTGACCGAAGCACGCCACTGGCTCGATCGAGCACTTGTGGCGGCACCTGAACTCACGCGTGAGCGCGTCTCGGGACTGCGCATGCGTGCCATGCAAACCATTCATCAGGGTGACCTCGATGCCGGCGTACCCCTGCTGGCTGAGGCGACCGAACTGGCCGGCCGGCTCGGGGACAGCTCCGAAAGCGCCCATGTCACCTTCATGCACGGTATGGCGAAAGTGCACGTCGGCGAGGTGGAGAGCGCGGCCGCACTCTTGGGTGAGGCCCTGACAGGTTTCCGGGCCGTCGGTAAGGTGCGCGACCTGCTGTACGCGTTGCTCACCTACGGTCTCCTCCTGGGCCTCCTTGGTGAACGCCACCAGGCCCTAGCCCTGCTCGACGAATGCATCGCGATCACCTCTCGACGCGGCGATGTGTACTGGCGCTCGTGGGCACTGTGGGCCACCGCGACGGTGGAGGTCGACCACGACCCGGAGCGGGCGGAGGCAGCGGGAAAAGAGTCTCTGCGGTTCCAAGGCCAAATGGGCTACATGCTCTCGGCCTTCACGTTCCAGACGCTGGCCTGGGCGAACGAGCGACAAAGGCACCACATCCGCGCAGCCACCCTCTTCGGTGCTGCCGCTTCCGTTTGGGACGACATGGGTGCTTCATTCCAAGATTTCGTCATGGCAGCGCTTCATCAGCAGCATATGACCGCGACGCGTACAGCCATGGGCGAGCAGGCGTTCGAGACAGCCTTTCAACGGGGTTACGCCTTGCCCAGGCAGCAAGCCATTGACTACGCGCTCGAGGTAGTGCCAGTCTCCCCAGTCTCTCGGACGTCGCGGGCGCAGAGTCCCCTGACGCCTCGTGAAGAACAGGTCGCCGAACTGGTTGCCCGCGGCCTGACGAACAAGGAGATCGCGGCGCGACTGGTGATCGCGCGCCGCACCGCTGAGGCGCACGTGGACCACATTCTCACGAAGCTGGAATTCAATTCCCGGACACAGATCGCCGCCTGGTACACGGGACAACAGTCCACCCCGCGAGACGCTGGCGCGTAGCGCACAAGCCATCATTCGCGTCGCGCATGGCCGAGCGCTTCGCAGCAGGCTGCCCTCACCGGCCAGATGCAGGCCCTCGGCCTGAGCGCGCCCCACCAGCTCGTCGCTCAGCTGGTCGTCAACGGGCTTGGCCGACACAGCCTCTGCCCCCTGGCAGCCCTGGGCCTTCTTTGGCCCGCGTGCAGAGGCAGCGTCAGCGATGCCCACCTGCGGTCCACCTTGCGGCCGCCGGGGACCGGCCCAGCCGGGCTTCCGCCTTCCTTTTCGGACGCTTCGAGTCATGGACGGAACTGATGAGTATCGAATATGCGCATGCTCTTTGGCCATTGACTGGCCGGGATGACGAAGTACGACGCTTTCAGAATTGTCTTGTCGGATCTCGATATGTTGTTTATCTCATCCATGGCGAGGCGGGAACAGGTAAGACGCGTTTGGCTGAGGAATGTTTGGAGTTCGCCGCCGGCGAAGGCTACGTGTGCTCTAGGGCTGTTGCCGGGATGGCCGCAAGAACGATCCCTCTGGGGGCCATCGCACACCTGCTGCCGTCAGGAATCGATGCCTCCAATCCGATATCACTGTTTGACAAGACGGCGCAGCATCTCACCGCGCAGAAGGGGAAGCGCTCACGCGCGGTTTGGTTTATCGATGACCTCCACCTCCTTGACGCTACTTCCATGACCCTGCTCGGCCAGCTCCTGGACGCAGGCGTGATCTTCCTTCTAGGCACGCTGCGGAGTGGAGCGGTGCTGGCGGAGAGAGTCGAAGGACTCGAACGGGGAGACCGAGGAGCTCGTATCGATCTTCAGGTGTGGAGCCTTGCAGAGGTGGAGACGGTGCTGCATGCGGTTCTTGGCGGGCCTGTCGAGAAGTGGACCGCTCGCTATCTGCACGACATCAGCGGTGGCAATCCCCTCTACCTGCGGGAGTTGGTCCGCGGAGCGCTGGACAGCGCGGTCCTGATCGGGGAAGGGGGGGTGTGGCGCTTGGTGGGTCCGGTCAGGGGCACTCAGCGCATTGCTGAGATGATTCATGGTCGAATTCGCGCGGTGTGCCGGGTGGGGCGCACCGTGTTGGAGCGCATCGCAGTGTGCGGAGCCATTGGCGCCGACGAGATCGATCCGGAAATCATGGCCCGCTTGGAGGAGCTGGACGTGGTGCGTGTGGTCACGAGCCGTCGGCGCCGTGTGGTTGACCTGACGCATCCCCTGCATGGGGAAGCTATGCGTTCCGCACTGGGGCAGACACAGACAAGGCGCCTTCTCCTGGAGAGCGTCGAACGTTTGGAGGGTTACGGCGCCCGCCGTCGTGAAGACCGCCTCCGGATCGTCACGTGGCAGCTGGCTGCCACGGGTACCGCAGATCGAGAGCACTTGCGGCACGCAGTGCTGATGGCCCGGCACGCTCGGGACTTCGTCTCGGTGGCGCGGCTTGCCCAGGCCCTGAGCGGCGTGGACCCTGGTGCCGGACCGCGCACGCTGCATGGCGAAGCCCTGTTTGAGCTCGGCCGCTTCAATGAGGCGGACCGGATTCTGCGCGAAGCCGCCGACGTAGCGCTGGGAGAAGAGGAGTTACTCCTTGCCGTGACCTTGCGGGCCCAATGTTTGGCGTGGGGGGCTTTGCGGGTGGATGACGCCCTGGAAGTCGTGCGCCACGCGCGGGCAAAACTACAGGGAGCCGTTGCAGATGAGTCGTTGCGAGTGGTTGAAGCTCACCTGAGGGCGTTTGGCGGTGAAGTCACATGTGTCCTTGACTTGCTTCACGATCTTGAAGCCATGGCTGAGCCTCGCGTGCGCATTGTGGGTGCCCTCTGGAAGGCGTATGCCCTCGCTGAAGCGGGCAGGACTGCGGATGCGCTAGCCCTCACCGAGCATGCATGGCACGCGGAGCTGCCACCATCGGAAGCGGTCGGATGCTTAGACCCGCGCATGGCTCTGATGGTTCGGGTGCGGGTCCTCTCCATGGCGGGGCGTTTTGATGAAGCTCGACGAATCGGAGAGTCGGCTTATGTCGAGGTCGCCGCCGATCGCTCCCTGATCGCGCAAGCTTGGCTAGCGCTGGCCTTGGGTCGGTTGGAGTACGGTGCCGGTAATCTGACACGTGCCCAGACCTGGTACGCCAATGCCGCTGTCCTTTCTTCCGACAATAACTTTCGAGGCCTTCATTGGCTGGCTTTGTCGGGGCTTGCCTTGACCGCGGCTACCCAGGGAAATGCAGAGCTCGCGGGACGGTATTCGGAGCAAGCAGAGCAGCTGAGGGCGTCAGGTCAGCAACACCCCGATGCTGCTGCAGTGCCTGCGTGGCGGCTGGCTGCCCTGGGAAACCTCAGCGCGGCCCGCGGCGGCCTCTTCGATTCCGCGAATCTTGCCCACAAGGCTGGTGCGTTCGCTACCGAGGCGTTCCACCTGTCTTCCATAGCTCGTCTCGGTGACGCCAGCAGTGTCCACATGCGTCTCAGAGCACTTGCCGAGCACTCGGACAGCCCGCTTGTCGCACTGCAGGCCGAGCATGCGTCAGCGCTGTACCAGCGCTGTCCTCAACAACTCGTGGCAACTGCCAAGCGATTGGAGGAGGCCGGACTTCTACTGATCGCGGCAGAGTCCTATGTCAAGGCGTCCCAGCGTCTCATGTCGGACGGACAGCAACGACGGGCAACTGCTGTTGCAACCCAGGCAGCCCGGATCGTGGAACGCTGCGAAGGAACTCAAAGCATCGAGGTAGCACTGACGCCGCCTCTGAATCCGCTGACGAGACGAGAGTGGGAAATTGCCCTGCTCGCGGCGCGAGGTCTCACCAACAGAGAGATTTCTGACCAGTTGGTTGTCTCAAGTCGAACCGTGGGCAACCATCTCTACAGCATTTACAAGAAACTCGGCGTTGCCAATCGCAGGGAACTCCGGGCTACACTACCGCCTTGATGCGGAGGCCGTCCGGCGACTTAGCCTCGATCTTTCGTGACGGTCCGTCGGTTTCTTCGGCGGGCCGTTTCGGGTGTTCGGGCTGGTGGCGGTCAGGCTGATGGCCCGACTGTCGTGTCGGGTAGGCGCCGGGTTCCACGGCTTCGGTCGGGGTGTTGCTGCTCGCAGGGACGGGAACGTGCTGGTCAGCCAGGGTTCGGGAGAGCTTCGAGCTGTGCCAGGGCGGCGGTGATCATGTCGGTCCAGGGCCAGTGGCGGGCGAATCTCAGGTGCCGACGGCGGGCGTTGGTGACGAGCTGGGCAGCAGCGGAGAAGAGGCGGAGCCGGAGGCGGCGGGGCTCCCACCTTCGGGTTTCGCCGGTCAGGGCGAGTATGGGCATCCAGGCCAGCAGGTCCAGGGCGAGCTAGACGATCTCCAGCCAGATCTGGTTCTGCACGGTGTCGTGCAGGGGCAGGTTGCGTAGGCCAGTGGCCCGCGCGGCCCGTATGCGGTCCTCAGCCCGGGCTCGCTGACGGTGCCGCAGCTCCAGTGCCGCGATCGGCATGTCGTTGGTGTTGGTGGCGAAGCAGGTCGTGCTGGCGTTTGTTGTGGTGGGGTCTGGAGTGGGGCAGGAGAGTGTCCAGGAGTCTGCGGATCTCTGCCACGGTGAGGGAACGAGGCTGCTGGATTCGTTTCTGCTGCCCCCTTTACGGCCTCGGCGGCGAGGGCGGCGAGGAAGGCGTGGGCGAGCATGGCCAGGGTGATGTGGCGGTACCAGCCCGGGTAGCGGCGGACTTCGTACTCATCGAGACCGCACTCGTTTTTCGCGGCCTGGAAGCACTCCTCGATGGCCCAGCGCATGCCGGCCACCCTGGCCAGGTCGATGATGGTGCAGGTGACGGGTGCGTAGGCGAAGTAGTAGGCGATCTCATCCGGTTGGGTCAGGCCATCGGTTTCAGGCCTTCGCTGTCGTGGACGTTGGCGGCGGAGACGCCGATGACCAGGGGCAGTCCGTTCGCGTCCGACAGGACGTGCATCTTGGAACCCGGCTTACCCCGGTCCACGGGGCTCGGACCTGTGTGTTCGCCCCTTTTTAGCGCGCACGTGGGCGGAGTCGAGGACAACGCGGGAGACGTCGATGAGGCCCGCGTCGTCGAGTTGGTGGAGGACCGCTTCGTGGAGGCGGCCCCAGACCCCGCCCTCGACCAGATCATGAACCGGCGGTGAGCCGTCGACTTCGATATGCCGAAGTACGGTGGCAGAGCCCGCCAGGCACAGCCGCTGACCAGCACGTAGATGATCGCCGCGAACAGCGTCTCATCGGGCGTGTTCGGTGTTCCGCCGCCCTGCGGCCGCACCCGGTCGTCCGGAATCAGCGGCCTGGCGAGCTCCCACAAGCCGTCCGGAACAATCCAACGATGGTGTCCCGCCGAGTGGTGTAGCAGCGATCTCGGCATAGCCCCTGGTCATGAGGCGGCCATCGCGCAACTCTCCGAGTAGTGAAGCTCGTTG
>NZ_JBWKDT010000102.1:0-5830 GCF_056435785.1 Streptomyces sp. NPDC043870 | reverse complement strand
ACGCCGCATGGCACGGGCAACATGCACAGCCAGACGCGTCTTGCCCACCCCACCAGCACCAGTGAGCGTCAAAACACGCGATCCCGCCAGGAGGCACAACGCCTCAGCGGTTTCCGCTTGTCGTCCCACGAAACTGGTCACGTCAGCCGGCAGATTGCTCGCGCCCGGCCTGTTCGAAGTCCTGCGTGAGTCTGCCCCGGACTTCGTGCTGCTCGTTGGTGAGTCAATCATTGGTCGTCCCTGCCGTGTGGCGGCGAGCGGCGGTGAGAGCGGCCAGACGCTGGGACCACTGACCGCGGCTGGTGCCCATGGTCTCCTGCGCCAGACGGTGCAGTTGGACGTCGCCGGTGCCTGCGGGTGCGTAGGTGTGGAAGGCGTCTCTGACGAAGCGCTCCAGGGGCCGGTTGGTCTGGAGGCCGGCTGCGGCATGGACTTCCAGCGCGGTGGGGGCGGAGTCGATGGCGGCCCCAACACCCGCGTACTTCGCTTTGATCAGCTCATGCTCGCAGGGCTGGCCGTGATCCAGGAGCTGGACGGCCTGGTAGGCCGTCGAACGCGCTGTCAGCAGCTGGGAAGTGATCTGCCAGATCGTCCGCAGGTCTGCCAGCGGACAGCCATAGCGACGGCGGTTCCGCACGAAGGCGATGGTCTCCTCGGTGATGGCCTGGTGGATACCCAGGGAGACGGATGCGAGGTTCGGCCGGCCGTACAGGACGCTCGACGAGTGGGTGATGGCCAGGCCGTCGCCCACGTCGCCAAGGAGGTTGGCGGCAGGTGTCTGGCAGCGTTCGCAGATGATCTCGCCAAAGCTGAAGCCGCGCAGCCCCATGGCCGACCGGTGAGGGGCGAGTGCCACCCCAGGCCGGTCGTGTTCTACGAGGAAGGACGACAGGCCTTTGCTGCCACCGCCGGGTTTGGTTTGGACGACGACGCAGTGCAGGTGACCAATATGGCTGTTGCCGACGTAGAGCTTTCGTCCGTTGAGGACCCAGCCGCGGCCTCGACGGCTCGCGGTGGCCTGCATGCTCAGGACATGGCCCCCGGAGCCGTGTTCGGTCACCGCGATGGTGGGCAGGCAGAGCCCACGTGCGATCCGAGGAAGCTGGGTCTGTTTCTGTCGCGTACTGCCGTAGTGGCTGATCGGGGCGGTGCCGAGCTGGGAGGCCTGCACCATGGCACCCATGACACCACTGACGCACGTCAGTTCCTCGATCACGATGGTCTTGGCCAGGTGCCCGGCGGCCATGCCGCCGTACGCGGTGTCGATCGTCGCCCCGATCCAGCCTTGCCGGGCGATCCGCGTCGTGAGCTTGCGTCCCACAGTCTGGTACGACTCCATCGCCGCCACGCGTGAGGCGATTTCGGCTTCCGCGAAGGTTCTCACCTGTCGGCGCAGGCGCTCGTGCTCGGGTGTCGCAATCCCCGTGTACATTAGTTTCTCTTTCCCCGCCAGCAGCGGTCTCTCACCCGTGCTCGTGGTGCCCCGACCGTGAGCTGTGGCCAGCGCGGCGGTAGATGAGCGACATCAACACGTCCCGTCGGCTCCGGATGAGTTGGAGCGACGCCTGGGCGGTCGACAGCGGGCGTTCGGCTGGCCGACCACGCTCCTGAACCACCGATTACACGGCCCGGAGATCCTGTTCAGCATTCCCTTGAAATAAGCCTGACGGACTGTCGGCTACCAGCCTTCCACCATTGGATCACCACACGATCCGCATTCACGTCTTCTAGTCCTGATCCTGTCGTTTGCACATCTGCGTGCCTCTACTGCAGGACCCAAGAATCATCTGCGATTCTTCAGTTGACTGTCAATATGGTACACGAAGCTATTCGCCCATCACCCATACGATGCCCCCTAGATTTAGATAACAGAACCCCAATTTTTAGGGGAAGTACCCCCGTTCATCTTCATCCAGATACTGCAGCCTGGACGACCGTCGTGCTGGTCGGCGGATGCTTGGGAGAGCAACAGCAGTGAAGTTCCCCCATGGGGCTGGACAGCCTGATAAGGGGACGGTTGGTCCGGAGGAAGCAGTTCCAGGTAGTGAGCAACACGAGCAAGCGGTACAACAGCCGAGTTCAAGCGGGCCGCGGTCGCGCTGGTCCATTCATCGGGGAAGTCGGTCAGGGGTCGCCCGGGAGATCGATGAGCCCGGAGGGCCTGCGGAACCAGGACAGGGCGGATCGGGCCAGGGGGTCGCGGGTGCCCTGACCAGCGATGAGAAGGAAGAACTGCGTCGTCTGCGGCGGGAGAACCGGGAACTGAGGCTGATCCTTTGGAGTGGACACCCTTGATAGTCCCTCGGCTACCTCACACCAGCCGAGTTCGAACAACACTCACCACATCACATACGCTGTCACTCGTGCATGAAACGCGGTGTCCACTCCCGAGGTTGAGCCTCAATCGGTGATCTCGCCCTCCAGGGCGGACTCGAGATTCACTTCGTCAGCTGCTGCAGCACTCCGCCTTGTGCGGTCAGCTTGATCCCGTCGGCTTTCGCCCGGTCCACCAGCTGGCTGATCAGCTGGTCGTCCAGCGCGTGCGGCGCCCCGGCGGGCTGCACTTCCTCGACGGCCTCAGCCGAGACGATCACGTCTGTCATCAGGTGTTACTTCCTGTTCGAAGATCCACCGTTGAACGTACAGCCGCTCCCCCACCGGACGCTCTGCCACGTGAAAGCGTGAGGCTAAGCCGTCCCGTCGGCCCGGTCGGGCTACTCGTCCGCCGACCGGCCCGTTGAGTGCGGCCGGTCAGGTGCGGCCGCCATGGGCGGCAGGTCGGTGAGAATCACTGCGGCCTGGCCGGCATCGGTCACGCGCGCGAGGGTCGTTTCCCCAACCAGTGCGGTGCCTACGCGACCGGCGAACTGTTCGCCCTCAGCCATGGCATCGGCGATGAGAAGCTGCTCCAGCCTGTCGTCGACCTGCGCGTACGGGTGGGCTAAGTCGAGCACCGTGTGCGCCTCGGTGATCTCGTACGGGTCGGTGCCGTGCCACAGCGTTTCAACGGTCTCGCCGTCGTCGTCCTCATCGAGTACCTGTATGAAGTACGTCGCCAAGGGCGCGTCCCACCCGATACGGACCGTCCGCGCTTCGGGTGCGCCCGGAAGCGGCTGCAGTTCGTGAGATGCCATCAAATCCCCTCTCCTTGGGCTTTGAGCTCCGGCAGTGGTGGCGTCGGCGGCGTCGTCCCGAGTGCCGATACAGCCTGTGGCGACGGCAGTGCCGCCACGGTGGCGATCACCGCGATCAGCGGGGAGCGCCTCCGGCGGGTTTGGTCGTCGGTCTTCTGGATGTGCATGGGTTTCTCTCTCGGGTACGTCCGTACCGGCGGGGTCAGGCTGAGCGGCGGCCGGCCAGCACACCGAACGCGACACCCGCCGCGCCGACGGCGATTCCCGCGATGACCAGCACGCGGGCGGTGGTGTCGCCGGCCTTGGCCTCGCTTGCGGCGCCCTCGCTCCTGCCATCGCTCCCCCCGCCACCGTGGTGGTCGTCGGTCGCGGCGCACAGCGTGAGCACCGGAGCGGGACTCTCCAGCTCCTCCACGCCCTCGTCGGGCTCCTCGAACCAGGACACGACCCGCTTGTTGTCGTACGTCTGGAGCGGCTTGAAGACGTGCTTGTCGGTGTCCTCGGGCAGCCGTCCCAGTGAGACGGGGAACTGCTGGAACTCGCCCGGCCCGATCTTGCCGCCGCCCACGGTCCAGATGATCTCGGAAACGGCCTCGGTGTTCTGCCTACCGTGCACCGTGAGCGGCTTGGCCAGCTTGGTCTTGGTGGCCACCGCCTTCCAGCCCGGCACGGGCTGCGGCATCACGGAGGAGAGCGGGTGTTCCGCAGGGACGGTGACCTCGAGCTTCACCGTCGAGGAGTTGTCGCCACACTCGTTGGGGACAACGAAGTTGACCGTGGCGTAGCCGCCCGTGGCGGCCTCGGCCTCCGGCTGCACGGCGATGTAGACGAAGGCGGCGCCGGAGAGCAGCAGCACGGAGGAGGCTGCGATGGCGCCCACGGCGGCGAGGCGAGCGACGGTTTTCATGCCAGGGACACTCCATGTGAGCAGGAAGGTGATCGGCCGCGCGCGGGTGCGCGCCGGCCCACGCGACACCACTCCCGTCTAGTGGCCGCGTCGTAGTCGTCCTCACGACCTCCGGGCGATGCCGGTGCAGATCACATAAAATGTCGCTATCTGGTCAGACCGGACATCCGAGATGCCGCGTACATGACTACGGATTCCGCCAGGCCACGTACGTGTGCAACCCCTGGCCGGAACCCTGCCAACGGGGTTCGCGGCGCTCCGGGGGGGCGGGCCGGGACCTGGTCGCGGCCGCGGGTCCGTCAGTGACCGCGGGAGGGATGCTCGACAGTCCGGCGGCCGAGGCCAGGTTCTGGGCATCCAGGTCAGCCGCTGGGCTTGGGGGCTGGGCCCCGGGCCGCAGGCACCTGGGGAGAAGGCTGATCACTCCTGAGCACACAAAGGGGAACGTCGAGGTACCAACAGCGACGACGATGCCGCTCAGCCAGCGCCAACGGCTTGGCACGGCAGTTCTGACGCGTCGCCAGCCGCGGCTCGGCTTGGCGGCTCCGACTTCCATGACATCTTCCCTCACTCCGAGGTGGGTCCGATTTTGACCCCAACTGTCACGGAGGTTATGCGATGCGTCAACGGGGAGAATGAACTACCTCGATTCAGAGTCAATCATCCGCGTTCCAGGAGTGGCTCAGATGTCCATTACCTGGATTCAGAGTGAGGTTTCTAAGAGCGTCCGCCAGTAGGCGGGTGTAGTGGTGCAGGCACGGTCCCCGATCATGGAGTTCTCTACGCTTCATGACCATCCGGGGGATCCGTGCCTGCTGTCCCATCATGCATTCTCGGCCCGGTCCGAGACCAGTTTCTTGCGCTGCTGCCAGTGCGGGAGGACAGTCATCGGTTGGGATGTCACAACCCGCGGATATCCGACGCGGTGGTGTTCGACCGTCTGGTGCAGGTGCTGGTGTTCGGCTGCGGGTACGAACGCATGGCGGACGAACACTGCTCGGCCACGACGTTGCGCCGTCGGCGGGACGAGTGGATCGCGCTCGGCGTGATGGAGGAACTGAGGTTATTGGTACTGTCTGCGTACGACCGCATGATCGGCTTGAAGCTCGAGCGTCTGGTTGCCGACGGATGCATCACCAAAGCCCCCTCGGGCGGCGAGTGCGCCGGCAAGAGCCCCGTTGACCGGGCCAAACTAGGCACAAAGCGCTCGCAGTTGACCGAGGGCGAAGGCATACCGCTGGTCACCGAGCCGGCCCCGGCAAACATCCGCGACCACACACTGCTGCCAGCCACCCTCGACCGTTACGCCGACATGGAAGCCACTCTCGGGCCCTTCCCGGAGCGTCCCCACCTGAGCCTGGACGCTGGATACGACTACCGCCCAGTCCACAACGACCTCGCTGACAGAAACATCGACGCCCGCATCGCCGAGCGCGGAGCGAAGACCCCGATTCAGACCGGCGGACGGTGGGTGGTCGAACGCACCAACTCATGGATGAACAACTTCGGCAAACTGCGACGCTGCACCGAACGACGCACAACACCTACCGCGTTCTTCATCGCCCTGGCCTGCGTCATCATCACCGTCCGCAGCCTTATCCGACAGGCCTGGACCCACTACCGGTGGGACACCCGACCTCGCACACGACGCATTCGATGACCTACTGGCGGACGCTCACTGATCATTTCAGAATAGGGGCATCAGCTGCGTGACGTCATGGCGATTTCCGCTGGTCAGCGAGACAGCCAGGATGTGCCGTGCCGGTCGGTGATCACATGGTGCTTGCTG
>NZ_JBWKDT010000101.1:0-5839 GCF_056435785.1 Streptomyces sp. NPDC043870 | reverse complement strand
CGGCCTCGGCCGCGAGCAGCTCACGCAGCGCGTTGCGGTCAGCGGCGTCACACGCCACCACCGATACGTCCACGCCCTGCCCCGACAGCTCGGCCACCAGCTCAGCCGCGCTCGGCGCGTCCGCGCCCCGCCGGCTGGTCAGCACCAGACGCTCCGCGCCCGCCCCCGCCAGCCACCGCGCGACCCTGCCTCCCAGAGCACCCGTACCACCGGTCACCAGCACGGTCCCGGACGGCGCCCACGCAACCGCGCCCCCGGCAGCAGCACGGACCAGCCGACGCCCGAACACCCCGGAGGACCGCACCGCGACCTGGTCCTCACCGCTACCACCGGCCAGTACACCGACCAGACGGGCCATCGCCCGCTCGTCCCACACCTCAGGCAGGTCCACCAGACCGCCCCAACGCTCAGGAACCTCCAGCGCGGCCACCCGACCCAGACCCCACACCTGCGCCTGCACCGCCGAAACCAGACGGTCCGAACGCCCCACACTCACAGCACCACGGGTCAGGCACCACAGCGGCGCCTCCACCCCGGCATCGCCCAACGCCTGCACCAGGCCGACCGTGGACAACACCCCCTGGGCCTCGCCCAGCGCGAGCAGCGACACCACACCGGCCACGACATCCGCATCAGCCAGCAAACCGGCAACCGCAGCCCGATCGGCACCGGCTCCGACCACCACACGCCGGACCTCAGCCCCACGCCCGGTCAGCCCACCCACCACGGCCGAGTCGTCCACGCCCTCGGCGGGCACCAGGACCACCCACACACCCGAGAGCCGCACACCGGCCGCCGCCCCATCGGTCAGCGGCTTCCACGACACCCGGTAACGCCACCGGTCCACCTCGGACTGCGTCCGCAGGCCACGGCGCCACGCCGACAGGGCCGGCAGAACCGAGCTCCACGCGCTCTCGTCGTCCATGTCCAGGGTGTCGGCGAGCGATTCGAGATCCTCGCGCTCCACCGCGTCCCAGAAGCGGGAGTCGAGGTCACCGCCGATGGCGCCCCGCGCCGTGCCCGACAGCTGCAGCCAGTAGCGCTGCCGCTGGAAGGCGTACGTCGGCAGCTCGACCCGCCGGGCACCCGCACCGGCGAAGAACGCCGACCAGTCCACGTCCAGGCCCCGCACGTGGGCCTGGGCGAGCGAAGTGACCACGGTCTCGGTCTCGGAACGACCGTTCCGCAGCACGGGGACGAAGGCGAGACCGTCACCCGTCACGCACTCCTCGCCCATGGCCGAGAGCACGCCGCCCGGACCGAGTTCGAGGTACGTCGTCACTCCGGCGTCCTGCAGGGCACGCATGCCGTCGAGGAAGCGGACGGCCTCGCGGACGTGCCGGACCCAGAACTCCGCCGTGCCCATCTCGTCGTCGGCGACGAGGACGCCGGTCAGGTTCGACACGATCGGAATACGTGGTGCCCCGAAAGACAGGCCCGCCACGACCTGGCGGAAGTCCTCCAGCATCCCGTCCATGTGCGGGGAGTGGAACGCGTGGCTGACCGTCAGATGCTTGGTCTTGCGGCCCTGGGTCTCGAAGGACTCGGCAATGGCGACCGCCACATCCTCGTCTCCGGCGATCACCACCGACTGCGGGCCGTTGATGGCGGCGATGCTCACGCGGTCGGTCTCGGTGAGCAGCGGCAGCACCTCGTCCTCCGAAGCCTGGACGGCGATCATCACCCCACCGGCCGGCAGCGCCTGCATCAGCCGACCCCGCGCCGCCACCAGCACACACGCGTCGTCCAGCGACAGGACACCCGCGACATGCGCGGCCGCGATCTCGCCGATGGAGTGACCGGAGAGGAAGTCGGGCTTCATGCCCCAGCTCTCCACGAGCCGGAACAGCGCCACCTCGACGGCGAAGAGCGCCGGCTGCGTGTACTCCGTGCGGTCGAGGGCGTCCCGGTCGGAGCCGAACAGCACGTCCCTCAGCGGCAGTTCGAGCAGCGGGTCCAGTCGCTCGCACACCGCGTCCAGCGCGTCCGCGAACACCGGGACGGCGTCGTAGAGTTCACGCCCCATCCCGAGCCGCTGGCTGCCCTGCCCCGTGAACAGGAAGGCGACCTTCCCGCCGACCGGCGAGCCTGCCACCACACGCGTCGTCGAGCGGCCCTCAGCCAGCGCTTCGAGTCCGGCGAGGAGCCCGTTGCGGTCCGTGGCCACGATCGTGGCGCGGTCCTCGAAGGACGCCTTGCCGGTCGTGAGCGACCAGGCGACGTCGACCGGACGGACATCCGGCGCGGACAGGACGTAGGAGTGCAGCTGACGCGCCTGCGCCTGGAGGGCTTCCTCGCCCTTCGCCGAGAGCACCCAGGACACGACCGGAAGTGAGGCGTCCGACTGAGGTACGTCCGCCACCTGCGCAGGAAGGGGCGGCTGCTCGATGATCGTGTGCGCGTTGGTACCGCTGATGCCGAACGACGACACACCGGCCCGGCGCGGACGCCCGGTCTCGGGCCAGGCCACCGCCTCGGTCAGCAGGCTGACGTCACCGGCCTCCCAGTCGATCTGCGGCGACGGCGCATCCACGTGCAGCGTCTTGGGCAACACCCCGTGCCGCATCGCCATGATCATCTTGATGACGCCCGCCACACCGGCCGCCGCCTGCGTGTGACCGATGTTCGACTTGATCGAGCCCAGGAGCAGCGGCCGGCCATCCGGACGCTCCTGCCCGTACGTGGCGAGGAGCGCCTGCGCCTCGATCGGGTCCCCGAGTCGCGTGCCGGTGCCGTGGGCCTCGACGACGTCCACATCCGAGGTCGACAGGCCGGCGCCGGCCAGGGCCTCGCGGATCACCCGCTGCTGCGAGGGCCCGTTCGGCGCCGTCAGACCGTTGCTCGCACCGTCCTGGTTGACCGCGGAGCCTCGTACAACGGCCAGGATGGGGTGGCCGTTTCGCAGCGCGTCCGACTGCCGCTCCACGAGGAGCATGCCGGCGCCCTCGGCCCAGCCGGTGCCGTCCGCGGCCGCCGCGAAGGACTTGCAGCGCCCGTCGGTCGCAAGACCACGCTGACGGCTGAAGTCGATGAAAGTCTCGGGCGTCGCCATGATCGCCACACCGCCGGCCAGTGCCATGTCGCACTCGCCCTGCCGCAGCGCCTGGATCGCCCAGTGCAGGGCGACGAGGGAGGACGAGCAGGCCGTGTCGACGGTGACAGCCGGACCCTCCAGGCCGAAGGTGTACGCGATCCGGCCGGAGGCGATGCTGCCCGCGTTACCGGTGCCGAGGTATCCCTCGACGCCCTCCGGCAGTTCGTCGCCCGCACCGACACCGTCTCCGATGCCGATGCCGCTCACGTAGTCGTGGTACATGACGCCGGCGAAGACGCCCGTACGGCTGCCACGCATGGCGGTCGGATCGATCCCGGCCCGCTCGAACGCCTCCCACGAGGTTTCCAGGAGGAGCCGCTGCTGCGGGTCCATCGCCAGCGCCTCACGCGGCGAGATACCGAAGAAGGCCGGGTCGAACTCGGCGGCGTCATGCAGGAAACCGCCCTCACGCGTGTACGACGTCCCCGCGTGGTCCGGGTCCGGGTGGTACAGCGCCTCGACGTTCCAACCACGGTCGGTCGGGAAGGTAGTGATGCCGTCGCCGCCGTTCGCGACGAGCTGCCACAGGTCCTCGGGCGTTCGCACACCACCCGGGAAGCGACAACCCATTCCGACGATGACGATCGGGTCGTCCGCCAGGCCCAGGGCGGTCCCCCCCGGCGTCCGCGCCCCGTCTCGGCCCTGGTCGGCCGCACCGCCGGTCACGCCGAGTTCCGACAGCAGGTGCCGGGCGAGTGCGATCGGCGTCGGGTAGTCGAAGATCAGCGTGGGCGGGAGGCGAAGACCGGTCTCCGTCTTGAGGACGTTACGCAGCTCAACGGCCGTGAGGGAGTCGAAGCCGAGGTCACGGAAGGCCCGTTCAGCATCGACCGCGTCCCCGCCGGCGTGACCCAGAACAGCGGCGACACGACCACACACCAGGTCCAGGAGTACGCCCTCGTGCTCGGCGGCCGGCAGCGCCAGCAGCCGGGACACGAGCGGCGAGCCCGCGTCCGTCCCGCCCTCACGCCGGTCGACGGTGCGACGCGCGGGCACTCGCACGAGGGCGCGGAGCAGCGGCTGTGTCGAACCGGTCGAGACCGCCCGCGCCCGCAGGACCGCGACGTCCAGGTGCATCGGCAGGAGCACCGCCGAGTCCACCGTCATAGCGGTGTCGAAGAGGGCAAGTCCCTCGTCGGCGGCGAGCGCGGCCACTCCGTCCCGCGCGATACGGCGCAGGTCGACCTCGTCGAGCCGGCCGGCCATACCGCTGCCACCGTCTGCCATCGGGGCCCACAGGCCCCAGGCGAGCGCGGTCGCGGGCAGACCCTCGGCGCGGCGCTGCTCGGCCAGGCCCTCCAGGAAGGCGTTCGCGGCAGCGTAGTTCGCCTGACCGGCCGCACCGAACGCGGCAGCGGCACCCGAGAACAGCACGAAGGCCGAGAGATCGAGCTCGCGTGTGAGCTCGTGCAGGTTCCAGGCCGCGTCCACCTTCGGGCGCAGCACGGTCGCTACCCGGTCCGGGGTCAGCGCGGCCAGGACGCCGTCGTCCAGGACACCGGCGGTGTGCACCACGGCCGACAGCGGGTGATCGGCCGGGATCGCGGCCAGCAGGGCCGCCAGGGCCTCTCGGTCGGCGATGTCGCAAGCGACCAGCTCGGCGTGAGCGCCCAACTCGCGCAGTTCCGCGATCAGCTCGTCCGCGCCGTCGGCGTCAGGGCCACGACGGCTGGTCAGCAGAAGGCGCTCGACGCCGTAGGCGGTGACCAGGTGGCGCGCGAACAGCCGGCCAAGACCGCCGGTGGCACCGGTGACCAGCACCGTCCCGGACGAGTCCCCGAGGCTGAGCGGCAGCTCAGCCGCACTGTCCGAGGACGGCACGCGAACCAGGCGCGGCACACTGACGATTCCGCCGCGGATCGCCAACTCCGGTTCACCGGAGGCCAGCGCGGCGGGAATCACGGACGACGAATCGAGGTCCGCGTCGAGGTCCGGGGCGAGGTCGAGCATGAGGAGCTGGCCCGGGTTCTCCGACTGCGCCGAGCGCAGCAGACCCCGCACCGCGCCACCGGCGAGATCCCGCACACCAGCACCCGCATCGAGGGCCACCGCACCCGAGGTCAGCCACACCAGACGCGTCGCCGCGAACCGCTCGTCCGCCAGCCACTGCTGGACCGTCTCCAGTGCGCCGTTCACCGCCGCGTGGACCGAGCCCACGACGTCAACCCGCTCGCGCGGGGCGGTAGACGGCTGGACGAAGACCGCGTCGGGTGCCGGTTCGCCGGCGTCGAGCGCCGCGCCGAGCGCGGACACGTCCGCGTACTCGGTGACCTGGGCACCCGTGCTTCCCAGGCCGATCTCATCCCGGCCCAGGACCGCCCACCGCAGATCGGTGACCTGGGCAGGTGCGGCAGGTGCGGCAGGTGCGGCAGACGCCGGTACCCACTCCACGCGGAACAGCGACTCCAGATGCGCCCCGGCAGCTGCCTGGACCTGGTCGGCTGAGGCCGGGCGAAGGGTCAGCCTGTCAACCGACGCCACCGGACGACCGGACTCATCCGCGATCAGCAGCGCCAGCGTGTGCGGGTCACCCGAAGCGGTCGGAGTCAACCGCATCCGCAGGGCCGAAGCCCCCACCGCGTGCAACGAGACACCCGACCACGTGAACGGCAGCATCGCGCCCGCTCCGGTCGCGGCCGGATCGCCGTGCCCGATGGCGTGGAGGCCGGCGTCGAGCAGGGCCGGGTGCAGGCCGAAGCGTGCGGCGTCGCGGCGGCCGTCCTCGGGGAGCTCCACCTCCGTGAA
>NZ_JBWKDT010000100.1:0-6038 GCF_056435785.1 Streptomyces sp. NPDC043870 | reverse complement strand
GCAGGCATACGCTGAGGCCGAGGCAGCTACCCAGACGGTACTTCGGTCCGCGATGCGGACGCTTCAGGGGCTCGCAGCTGAACAGCAGCGGGTTACTTATCTGCGCGACCAGCATCAGGATGTGGCCGCCTATGCCCTGGGCGTCCTCGACCCTGCCGACGTGTTCCGCTTCGAGGAGCATCTGGCGGAGTGCGTGCAGTGTGCCGTCCGCCTCCTCGACTTCACACCAGTCACGTCAGCGCTGGCGGACCTCGGCGGCTCCGGCATGCCGGCGACGCCGCCGTCCTCGGGGTTTCTGGACCGCCTGCTCGACGAGGTCACGGAGCAGAGCTGGCACGGACGCTGACGTTGCGCTGCCCGCGCTGGGTCTGCGGGACCGGGCGGGCATCGGTCCCGAACGGATCGCCGCGACGGACGGGGCAACCGGTGTACGGCGCAGTCGACCTGCGGTCCTCGGCCTCGGGCACGTCGGTGGCTGCGGGTCGCTCGGCTTCACGGTCCGCGGACCTGTGAGCTCGTTCGCGGTCGGCAGAGAGTACCAGGTCACGAGCTGGTCGGTGCCGAGTGCCGGATACGGCGTGCCCGGCTCGCCGAGGGCTGAGAGGCCGCTCGACATAGAGGCGGCCACGGCGCTGCTGGCGCGAGGAGATCGGCCACTTCGAGGTCCGCACCATGAAGGGAGAGCACCTGGTGTCCCTCGGCCGGTGACGCCTGGCAATTGACGTAAGGCCCCACGGTGAGGGCTTACTTGAGCAGCCGGGACATCCGGCGGTCCGCGAGCGGCCTGCCACCCGTCTGGCAGGTGGGGCAGTACTGCAACGACGAGGCGGTGACCTCCTCGTCAGTGAGCTTCGAGGCGAGTTTGTACACATCCGCGCTGCGTGCAGGATCTCGTCGCTGTAGGCGTTGCCGATCCCCGCGATGAGGCTCTGGCCGCGCAGTGCATCCCTTGATCTGGCGGCGCTCGCCGGAGAGGAGTGCGCGAACAAGTCCCTGCCGAAGCCGTCGGCGAGCGGATCGGGTCCGAGCCGGGCGACGCCGGGGACGTCCGCCGGATCGCGCACGAGAGGACGGCGAGCCGTTTCGTCCCGGCCGGCCCGTGGGTCTCCTCCAAGCACCGGCGGGCCAGCACGACGACGAGTGCGGTGACGGGGACGGTCGCGGCGAAGGCCCACCGCCAGCTCGCGTACTCCACCAGCAGGGCGATCGCGAGCGGAACGGCGATCCCGAAGAAGGTCGTCACCGCGGTCTGGACGCCGATCGCCCATCCGACCCTGTGCTCCGGCAGCGCGGCCGTCAGGTTCGCCAGCGCGAGGGGCACGGCCAGAGCGATGCCCAGCCCCTGCACCCCACGGGCGGCCACCAGGAAGGACCCGTCGGGGGCGACGGCGCACAGCGCCGAGCCCGCACCGAAACAGAGCATTCCGAGCAGGAACACCCTGCGCCACCCCAGCACATCGCCATGAAGAACCCGCGCGGCCCCCGTCACGACACGGCCCCACCCCCGACCAATCGCGGGCCAGGTCGTAAGCGTCGTCCTTCGGGCCACAGAACGCCTACATCGTGCTCATCCTCAGCCTCCACCGTTGTGATGAGGCGGAGCGTGTCCCCCACGTGGGTTACTGGTCGACAGACGGGCAGCAAGCCCTGGACCAACTGCACATATCCAGGCACCCATCGACTACGCATTTCGCCTCCAAGCACCCAAGCTTCGACGGCTGCGACCGGATGTGATCTCGAATGTACAGGCATGACCACGCAGAGCAGTCCTTCACCGCCATCCCCCAGTCCATCGGTGCCGCCCGAACGTTCATCGAGCAGACCCTAGAGGCCTGGCATCTGACCGGCCGCGCCGATGACGTCCGCCTCTGCGTGTCCGAGCTGGCCTCCAACGCCGTCAACCACGGAACGCATGCCATCAGCCACCGTGGTGCATTTCAGGTCCGCATCGATGCGGACGACGCCCATATCCGCATTGAGGTCGAGGACAGCGAACCACTTACCGCTCCGCGTGTGCGCAGCGCAACGGATGGGGACACCGGCGGACGCGGAATGCTGATCATCGACACCCTGGCCACCGCCTGGGGATACGAGAGCCACGGACCCTCAGGCAAGATCGTCTGGTCCGAGTTCCCCACCAGCCCGGCCTGAAGAGCGGGCGACGGGCGCATCCCATCAGATCTCCACGCGCCACAGCACATGATCAACCGATCAAGAAATAGCCATGAAAATGACCGCGAGATTGATTCAATTCAGCAAAAATTGGCCGCTCCGAATCTCTGCATCCGCGAAGCGAGTGGTGGGAAATGACCTGGCAACACGGAGGAGAATGCTGGGAATATTTTTCCCTATTGCCATGATTCTAGCTGCTGTCGCAGTCGATCTATTGGCACCCCCGGCGATCAGCGTTATACCCATTCTCACAACGGCGGCAGTCGGCTTCGCCGCACTCCACAGCTGGAAAGTAACGCTGATATACGGGTTTGCTGCAGTCCTCACAGCTTTCCTACTTTTCGAGTTTCATGGCCCAGGGCTGAACCTTGCCACGACCGTAGATCTTATAAGCTGTGCGACCATGGTGTTGCTTGTTGCGAGCGTGAGGCATGTGATGGTGCGCCAGCGCCGATCTCTGCAAGTTACGCAGAATTTCGCCGAAAGCCTTGTCTGCAGCGTCCAACCTCCCCCACCCAGGCGTATTGGGGAACTGAAGATTGCCGCGAGATATATAGCAGCAACCAGCGACACGCCCCTTGGGGGGGATTTCTATTCTATCGTCAATACCCCTTTCGGGGTGAGATTCGTAATCGGCGACGTTCAAGGTAAGGGAATAAGGGCCGCGGCAGAGGTGGTGAATCTTCTTGGAAGTTTTCGAGCCGCCGCTGAGGAAAAAGAAATTATGGAAGTAGTAAGCCGAACCGAAAGAGCGTTCAAGCGCAGCAGGACGCACAACGAGGGTGACAGTCTGGAATCCTTTGCCACTGCCATTTTCGGGGAAATCGATATTCGAAGATGGCGTATTAGAATGGTGCATAGAGGGCACGTTTCCCCGCTACTCATCATTGGAGGTGGAGTGCATATAGTGGAAGCACAAGAGCCCGGTCTGCCACTTGGGCTGGGAGAGTTCCAACTCAGCGAGCCCGAAGTGTACGATACCGCCTTCCCGCCCGGTTCCACTTTTGTTGCGCTCACTGATGGAGTCACTGAAGCACGGGATTCGTGCGGCGCTTTCTATGATCCAGTCAATCACCTCGGGAAGAAACTCTCATCAGGTCCCGAAGATTTGCTAGATGATCTCTTGACGGACGTCTCAAAGGGCCACAAAATCGAGGATGACATAGCCGCCATAGCCATGCATCGACCGTGACTATTTAGCATTAAATGGTCCCGGATTGTCGTTTGATGAAGTACTGAAGTCACGGTTACTGAACCCTTTTCACCCTGTGCTGTGAGGGTGAAACGTACTGGTCAGGTGCGGTGACATGGCGAAGCCCCCGTCGTTGGACGTTCCACTCAACACGCCGACGGCCGGGGGCCTCGTTGGTTCCGATCCTGCCACACTTGATGTTCCGTACGAGCTGGCTGAGCATGTCGCCTGGCTCATCTACGCCCGAAGGCGTGAACTGAACTCGCCCTGGATACGGCTCGGTTGCTTCAAGCAAGCTCTGCTGACCCTGGCCCACCTGCGTAAGAACGAGACACTGACCGACCTTGCCGTCGGCTTTGGCATCTCCACCACGACTGCCTGGCGGTATGCCACCGAGGCCACTGACGTCCTGGCCGCAAGGGCACCGGGCCTGCATGAGGCGCTCGTCGACCTGGGCGAGGGAGACTTCATCGTCGTCGACGGCACCCTGATCTCCACCGGCCGTATCGCCGCAGACGAGCCGTACTACTCCCAGAAACACAAGAAGCACGGCATGAACGTGCAGGCCATCGCCCCCCAGACGGCACACCCCTCTGGTTCTCACGCGCACTGCCGGGCCGGACTCATGATCTGACCGCGACCCGTGCTCACAGCATTCCAGGCCTGCCTCACCCGGGCAGATCCTCGTCCTGACCGACCGCGCCCACCAAGGCGCCGGCGCCACCGTTCGCACCCCCTACTACCGCCACTACGACCAGCCCGCCCACTACCAGCAATACAACCGCGACCACGCTCGCCTGCGCGCCCCAGGCGAGCGCGCTTTCGCCCAACTCGAACAGTGGCGCGTCCTTCGCCGAGCTCGCTGCTCGACAAACCGCATCAGCCGCATCATCGCCGCCGTCCACACCCTCCTCATCTGCGAAAACAGAGGATGAAAAGGGTTCCCTACGTTGTTCTGCGGGATGTGGTGAGCCCCTCGTATGACAGGGCTCTCAAAGGGGGGCTCACACTGGACCTTCGCCGGTCGACCGCACGCGTCCGGGCAGCAAGCACCACCTGATCACCGACCGGCACGGAACCCCGCTCGCAGTGTCGCTGACCAGCGGAAACTGCCACGACGTCACACAGTTGATGCCGCTGCTGGACGCGATACCGCATCCTCGGAGTTCGAGGGCGTCCGCGTCACCGGCCTGGCCGACTGTTCGCCGACTCAATGGCAGGTCCACCGTAGCCATCCGCTCGACGCCCACGGAGCGTCACCACGGTGGTGGTGGCCGTGAGGACACCGGATGGTGCCGCTCTCCTGCGTGGTTCATCACCCAGGTCTTCATCGGACATCCGTCCGGTGCTCCGCATGCCCCCCCTTATCGCCGCCACAAGCCAGTTCGAGCACTCGTCACCCGATCAGTGGCCACCGTGAAAGAGATAACTGCCCCGGCGAGACCGTCGCGGGGACGTATTGCCGCGGCCAAGGTCGTCGGTGACGAGTTCGGCTTGTACCTGCCATGTGAGAGAGCTCACCGATCAGGGGAATAGTCGTTCGCCCCATGGGTCAGCCAAACACGCGACCACGTTGCACGCGCAGGGCTCTTAGCGTTAAGGGCGGCGCAGCGGACATGAGGCAGCGCCCGCGCGGCAGCCCGCAGTCACGCCGCGCCGCTCCTGCCAAGCCCATCGTTTGAAACGGGAGACGAGAATGCCCTCCGGACTTCCTTCCCTGGGCTCCGGTCTTGGCTACCGTCCGGAGCTGGCTGCAGCCGTTCGGGATCACGCCGACCGGATCGACTGGCTCGAGGTCCTCACCGAACGCTACCTTTTCGCGCCGGCTGACCAGCGCGAGACGCTGTCCGAGCTGCGGCAGCGCTTCCCGATCGTGCCGCACGGCGTGGAACTCTCTCGCCGATGTCCAAGCTCCTTGGTTTAGTGACCACTTGTGTTTCACCCGAGTGAGCGGTGTGGCGCTCGGCACCCTCGCTCCCTTGCCTCGGGCCACGGAAGTGGCCCGTGAAGTGGGCCGCTGAACCGTTCCGGGTTTGATCGAGACTCTAGGCTGTGACTGTGACCTGGAGATTTGCGTTCTGCTGGTAGTAGGCGGCTTCGTATTCTGCGGGCGGGACGTGGCCGATCTCACCGTGCAGGCGGCGGTGGTTGAACCAGTCGACCCACTCGGCGGTGGCCAACTCGACCTCGGAGAGAGTCCTCCAGGGCCGCCGGGGCTTGATCAGCTCGGTTTTGAACAGGCCGATCGTCGATTCCATCAGGGCATTGTCATAGGCATCGCCGACCGAACCGATGGATGCTGCGATGCCCGCCGCATCCAGGTGCTCGGCGAGCTTGAAGGACGTGTATTGCTTGGCATCGGAGTGATGTACCAGCTCACCGGCGAGATGGCCGTGGCCCTCGTGGTCGCGTTGCCACAGCCCCATCTCCAAAGCGTCCAGCACCAGTTGGGTCTCCTGCTGGTGGCAGCGGACCAGCCGACGATGCGGCGGGAGAAGGTGTCGACGACGAAGGCGACATAGACGGTGCCGGCCCAGGCCGCGATGTGCGTGAAGTCGGCCACCCAGCACCGGTTCGGGGCCGGAGCCACAAAGTCGCGGTCAAGGAGGTCCGGTGCCCGCTCGGCCGCCTGGTCCTGGATCGTCGTTATGACCCTCTTGCCGCGGACCGCCCC
>NZ_JBWKDT010000099.1:0-6050 GCF_056435785.1 Streptomyces sp. NPDC043870 | reverse complement strand
TGAGCCGGACTTTCGGACGTTCACCGCTCGCTCAGGGCCCGCAGCCAGCTGATCACGGCGTTCACCGTCCGGTAGTCGAGCTCGGCGATCCGGGCGACGGCATGGGTGTCGGTCAACCGTACGGGGAGACATGCCGCGTCCAACGCGCAGTGCAGCATCACCTGATGTGCCTGCGTTGCCGGCAGATCCTCCCCCACGCGCAGGTAGGGGCGCAGGAATGCGGAGATCGGCAGCGGGGGCGTCGGGAATGTCGGATATTCCATGATCGTGCTCCAATTGCTCTCTCATTCAGGTACGAAGCCTCGAAGGCGGGGCCCGCCGGCACCCTGGATGCCGGCCCGGCGCATCAGGATCTGCACTGTGCCGCGGCTGACCGCGATGCCATGTCGGAGCGTCATTTCATCGTGAATGCGCCGGTATCCATAGGTCCCGTGCGAAGCGGCGTGGATCGCCGCGATGACTTCGGTGAGCCAGGAGTGGCGGACGGACCGTGCGGACGGAGGGCGGGAGCGCCAGGTGAAGTACCCGGACTCGGTCACTCCCAGGGCACTCGTGGCGATCCGCACCGGCAGACCCTCGCAGGCCATCACGTGTACCGCCCCGAATCGCCTTTTGGGGACGTCGCGTCACACAGCAGCTCGGTCGCGCGCCGAAGAACGGCGAGCTCGGTCTCCAGCTCCACGATGCGTTTGCGCGCGGCCTTGAGTTCCGCCCCGCCGTGCGGGACGGCCCGCCCGCTCCGGAGGTGCGGCAGGTACCTGCGCCGCCACTGGTAGATCGTCCGTTCGCTGAGGCCGAGAGCGACGGCGACCTTCTTCACAGGCTCGCCTACGGCGAGCAGGTCGAGGGCCCGACGACGCAGCTCGGGTGGGTAGCTCATGGTTGGTCATCCCTCCGGGAGACGGGAGACGAGAGACGGGAGACGAGAGACGAGAGACGGGAGACGAGGTCCGGCTGCCGGCTCGGGGAACGGATCCCCGAGCCGGGAGATGCCGAGTTCGGCACGGAGAGACGGCAGGGCCCGTCCGGCCTGATCGGCCGACAGGGCCTAGTCGATGTGACGCCGCATGGTGACTGTGGGCCGGAAGCTGCTCAGCGGGTTCACGTCCGCGCCACGTGGTGCGGCGGCCACCGCCTCCCTGAGCACGGTCACGACCTCGGCGGCGAGGGAATCGGCGCGGGCCTTGACGACGTGGATCGTCTCGCGGCTCCGCTCCAGTTCACCCAGCCGCCTTTCGAGCCGGGCGAGTTCGTTCCGGGCCGAGCGGCTCAGGGTGAACGAGTACGGGGTGGAGACGATGAACTGATACGCGCCGGCGAACGTCTGGCAGCCCTCGCAGTGGTCGTTGACCGCGCGGCTGGTGTTCGTGGCGTTGAGGTGCGTGATGCTTCCGGTCGTGGTGACGACCTGGAAGGACAGGGCGACCGACCGGCACGGGTTGTCGAGCGAGCAGCCCACCGAGCGGGCGACCGCCCTGTTGCGGGCACCGACGCCGACGCGCGTTCCGAGCTCATGGATCGCGAACTCGTCGTCGTAGTCGATGCGATGCCTGGGGGTGGCCTTCGCATGGGCTTCGTCCACCGCGATGCCGACATGGCGGGTGGCCGTAGATGCGGACGATGTCGCTCCGGCCGGGCTCGTGGTGGCGAAGCCGGCCATGCAGGCGGCGGCCAGCATGCCCAGCCGCGCGGCCTTGCGGCCTGCTTGGCTGGTGCGTGGCTTTCGGTGCGTCACTGGGTGCTCCTTTGCGGACGTACGGGAAGAATCGGGGGTTCTCGATGGGGAGGAGGGGCTGTCAGTCCGGGTCGCTCGGTGACTCCGAAGGGGTCGCCGAGGGTGAAGGGGATCCGGATGGCGTGGGGCTCGGCGTCCCGGGCGAAGAGCTGACACTGGCCGACGGCGAGGGTGATGCCGAGGTGCGGCTGACACTCGGCGTCGGGCTCGCCCGCGGGGGCTCCGGAGTGACCGGCAGAGTGCTCGCGGACGGGGAGCCACTCGCCGTGGGGACCTCGCCGGAAGCGCTGACGTCCGGGGTGGGCTCGGACGGGACCGCCTCGGGCGGCGAGCTGGTGGGGGCGAACGAGTCCGGCGGGGCAGGGCTCGGCCGCGCTGCGGCGGGAGCCGGTGCAGTCGGGCGGACCACGGGGACGCCGGGCTGGAAAATGGGGGTGATGGGTGGCTGCCGCGGCAGCACCTCGGGGGTCATGCCGCTCAGCCACGCCGCGCAGAGTGCGCCGGCTCCCGCCACCACGCAGCCACAGATGGCCAGGCGCAGCCGGGTGTTGCCCTCCGTGGCGCGGGCGGTGGCCCTCACGAGTCGCCCCACCAGGCGTACGGTGAGGTACGCCGCGCCGGCCAGGGGGCAGATGAGCATGAAGCTTCCGACGACGCCGACGAGTCCCGCGGTGATCTGACCGTCGAAGAAGGCGAACCACGTCCCGCCCAGCTGCTCCGTCAGGGAGCGCAGGCTGGTGCTGAGCAGGCGCGGGAGGTTCCACAGGACGTAACCGAGCTCTGCGGCGATCAGCGGCACCATGGTCAGCACCCAGATCGTGACGATGATCCTCGCTGGACGCTTGAGAGCGGCCACCTCCGGAGGCACCGGACGGCCCGGCCGCATGCTCCGCAGGATGGGCTTGATCTTGCCGAAGAGGTCGGGGATTCCGGCGAGGTCGCCGAGGATGTAGTAGCCGTCCAGCCGGACCACCGGCAGCAGCTGCTCGATGATCTCGAAGTGCACCAGGTAGATCGCGGCGAGGAAGAACGGCTGCCCCGTGAGGAAGTACGCGCCGGCGAGGCCCAGCACGAAGACGATGTTGAAGTAGACCCCGCCGAGGTCGGTCCTGAGCCGGCCGGCCCGCCCGATGCGGTAGACATCGGTGACTTCGGTGTACATCGAGGGCCAGATCAGGAAGAGACCGCATCCGATGCTTCCCGGTCTCGCGCCCCCGTATCTGCATGCCGATGCGTGGCCGAACTCGTGGAAGACCAGCGATGCCACGATCAGCACGAACACGGCCAGCATCAGCACCGGCTGTTCGAGCACCTGCAGCACCGGTTGGATGGCGCCGTGGACGGCGAAGAGCCAGAAGTCGAAGCAGAGGGCCGACAGCAGCACCATGACCACCACCGGCGGCCGGTGCAGCCACGCGAACGCCTTCGCGATACGGGCGACCTGATGCTCGCGGAAGATCACCCGGTGGCCCTTGAGGACCAGGAGGAGGTCAGTGGTGGGGCCGGCGACCTGGTCGCTCTCCTGGCCGAAGGGGACGGTGACCCCGAGCGGTTCGAGCTTCTGCTCAATGAGGTACTCGATGTTGTCCGCGCTGACCTCGCGCCCGAAGCGGCCGCTGACCCGGTGCGAGATGGTCTCGGTGTCCCGTACGCCGTCGACGGCTTCGGTCACCAGGTAGAGCAACCGGGACAGCTGGACCACCTGTCCGTCTCCGCGACGGACGAGATACTTGCGTTCCGTGGAACCGGATCCCTGGTATTCGCCGAGGAGTTGCAGTCCCGCGCCGAGCCGCGGAACGGGAAACAGTATCTCCGTGCATTCATACGAGGGAAACGTTTCGTCCGGGTCGCAGGCCGCCGCCCCCACGGGACCGGGGTGAACCCTTTGGCTTTCGGTCACCGCCCTGCTCTTCCTCCCGGTGCGGACCGCGCCCCCAAGAACGCGGCCCGCACACTTCCGGGCGTTGTTACTGGCTGATGTTGATGGACTGGGTGGCCTCGGACGCCGCGATGGCGTCCGGGGAGTCGAAGTTGGCCGCGAGCGACTCGTTGTGGGCGTTGACGTAGGCGATGCGCTCCGTCACGTTCGTGGTCCTGGTGAAGTTGAACCGGAGCCGGCCCAGGGCCTCGCGACCGGGCAGCAGCTCCGCGGCGGCCTCGGCATTGAGCTGTTCGTCGTTCATGGTGAAACCCTTCTTGGAATGAAGCGCCCGCTACTGGCTGACGTTGATGGACTGGGTGGCCCCGGACGACGCGATGGCGTCCGGCGAGCAGACGTTGGCCGCGAGCGACTCGTTGTGGGCGTTGACGTAGGCGATGCGCTCGCTCACGTTCGTGGTCCTGGTGAAGTTGAACCGGAGCCGGCCCAGGGCCTCGCGACCGGGCAGCAGCTCCGCGGCGGCCTCGGCGTCCAGCTCTCGAATGCCAAGCATGGTGGGGTCCTTTGCACGAAGGGCATGGAGGACGGAATCCGATCCCGAACGCGTCCATCCATGCCGGACAATCTGTCTGACGAGGTTGGACAGTAGGGCGCCGGATCACTCCGGACAAGCGACTCGCACATCCCGCTCACCGGCGGCGCACGCCGCACGTCCGGGAAACCAGCAGGTGGGAGAGGTGGCGGGTGAGACCGCATCAGACGCCGACGCGTACGCAGCCTCACCCGATCGGCCCAGTCCGGTGCATTCCAACCGGCAACGCCAGGGCCCCCGATGGCTATTCTCTCGTGGCCCGAGGCGGGTCGGACCGCCCGAAGCCTCCGCGAGAGGGGTGCACGTGCTTGTCGTTCCAGGGGCCCTCGCGACCGCCGTCGTCCGCGACAGGACGGGAGAGCCGGTGGTGCTGCTCTCCGGTGAACTCCCCACAGCCCTCACCCCCTCCGGGGTGAAAGAACTGCTGAATCTGGCAGCCGCTGTGCTCAACGCCGAGGAGCTGGAGCTCTTCCGGAGCTGCCTCGCGGCGCTGCGCTACGGCGAAGAACTCCAGGAGAGCCGCATCGAGGTGCGCGGCGCCGTGCTGACCATCTACCGCAGCTGACCACGGAACCGACTACGCAGAACACGTGGCGGGACATCTCTCGACACCGGGACTCCCGGCAGCCCAGCCCCACCCCGAATGGCGAACAAGGCGAGTTCTTCAACGCACAACACGGTGCACCATTGAAGCCTTTTCGCAAAACCGCCGAAGTCCGCAAACAACCCCCAACACACCGCAGTTCAGTCACCCTGGCGAGTGTTTCCCGGCCTCACCTTCCGCAATTCCTGAAAGCTTCCTGAAGTAAAGCTCAGGGCAGCTTTTCGGCGTGCCTCGTACAGAAGTCGGCCCTGCGCCGACAAGCCCTCGCGGCCCGATTTCACGAATGAAGCGAGTACGGGTTCCGAGTAACGTCCGGTGGGCCACAGGAAATCCATCGAACCGAGGAGAAACGTGGTGAGAAATTTCGCGCGCGCCGCTGCGACGGCGGCCCTGACCGTGACCGCGATCGTCATTCCGCTGACCGGCACGGCCATGGCCGCCCCGGCCCATTCGTCCGTGACGGTGAACAGCGTCCGCGACTTCAACGGCCGGTGCGGCGACTTCGACCACCGGCGGCACCGGCACAACAGCTGGGGACGCCACTGGAACCGGTGGGCCGATGACTGCCGCCACCGCTGGGACCGCTGGGACCGCCGGGGTGCGCACAGGACGTACTGGCACAACTCCTATGGGAGGTACCGCACTCACGACGGGTACAGGTGGGACTACGACAGAGACTGCTACCGCCGCTTCTGATCCGGCTTGATCCGGTCTCGCTCGGGCCGGAACCGAGCAAGGGCTCCCGGGAGGACTCCCGGGAGCCCTTCATCGCTCCGTGGTCAGCTGCGGTAGATGGTCAACACGGCCCCGCTCACCTCGATACGCCTTTCCTCGAGTCTTTCGCCGCAGCGCAGCGCCGCGAGGCAACTCCGGAAGAGCGCCAACTCCTCGGCGCTCAGTACGGCCGCTGCCAGATTCAGCAGTTCGTTCACGCCGGAGGGGGTGAGGGCTGTGGGGAGTTCACCGGAGAGCAGCACCACCGGCTCTCCCGTCCTGTCGCGGACGACGGCGGTCGCGAACGCTCCTGGAACGACTAGCACGTACCCCCCTCTCGCGGAGGCCCCGGGCGGTTCATCCCACCCGCGGGGGAGAGGATAGCCCCAATCAAACCTATTTCTTGCCTGATCTACTGTTTCGCCAGGACATATGCATCACTGGATATGTCTGGGCACCGCCGACCCGAAGTCCCCGGTCAAGGCTGGTCGCGGGAGCCGGAATCGGGGCCGGAGCCGGAATCGGG
>NZ_JBWKDT010000098.1:0-6110 GCF_056435785.1 Streptomyces sp. NPDC043870 | reverse complement strand
CCCCCCCCCCCCCCCCCCCCCCCCCCCCCTCCCCCCCCCCCCCCCCCCCCCCCCCCCCCCCCCCCCCCCCCCCCCCCCCCCCCCCCCCCCCCCCCACGACCGTCGAGCGGTGACGCTGAGGTGGGCCCGGCTCAGCTCTCGGGGAGCGCCGGCGCCACGGACTGCGCGTCCTCCTGGGCAGGCTGCAGCTTCGGGAGGGCCGGCAGCCCGACGAGGTTCGCCTCCGGGAGGCCTTCGCCCAGCAGCGTGGCCGCGACGAGATTGACGACACCCTCCACGGCCGCGGGCAGTGCGTCGGCAACCGCCGTGGCATCACCCGACGTGGAGGCCGCGACGAGCGCGTCCACCCGTTGCTGCAGCGCCGTCAGCGCGCCCTCCACCACGTCCGCCCGGGCCATGGCGGCGAGCACACTCGCCTCGGGCTGCTGCGGAGCCTGCGGCTTCGGAGCAGCCGGAGTCTGCGGGGTCTGCGTCGACGGCATCGAGGGCGTCGTCGGCGTCGTCGCGGGGTCTGCGGCCGCTGCTCTGGCCGCGGCGATGGCCGTCTTGATGGCGTCGGCGTGCTTCGTCGCGTCCGCGGCGGCGAGCCGGCCGTTGTCGGCGGCCAGAACAGCCTTGAGCAGATCGGTGACGGGGACCACCACGCCACCGAAGTTGTCCAGCACTGTGACCTGCGCGAGGACCGTCTCGGCGCCGGGGACCGGAGCGTCGGCCGTGTCCTCGGCGGCGACGGCCCGCGGAACCTCCTCCTGAACCGCCATCGCGGGACCCGCGGCCCCCAGAAGGAGGGCGAGGGAGAGGGCGGTCGTAGTGATGGGTCGCGATGCCAGAGCACGCATGAGAATCCCTTCCGGTGATTGACGGATCTTGGAATCACCGTGCGAGGGCCGGATACCGAACGCAACCGAACGACTGCGTACCGTGCCGGGGTCGATGGGTGCCTGGTTCACGCTTCGGAGTGTTTCCACTGGTGAGGACTTGATCACCGGGCGTGTCGCGCGATGGGGTTCCGCACCCGCCATACGAGGGAGCCGTACCGGACAGAGCGAAAAGGCCGCTCTCCCCACCATGGCGGGGAGAGCGGCCCGGGGAACGCCGTGAAGGGCGGTCAGTCGGTGGCGCAGGCGTTGCCGAAGGCCGGGTTCAGCAGGCCGACCACGTCGACGGTGTTGCCACAGAGGTTGACCGGGACGTGGGTGGGAAGCTGGACGACGTTGCCCGAGAGCACGCCCGGCGACTGCGCCGCCGCGCCCATCGCACCGCTGTCGGCGGTGGCGATTCCGGCGGTGCCCGCAACAGCGGCAGCAGCGAGGGTGGACAGGACGAAAGCCTTCGCGGTACGCGACATGGAGAAGCACTCCTTGGTCAAATGGTCAGTGGCCGTGCGTGACTGCCCGGTCCAAAAGTTCAACGGCAGCGTGGACTGCCAGGTTGTGCGGCCGATGGAGTGAATACCGGTCGCCCGATATGAATGCCGGCGTCCGGCGGCGGGGCGCCGCCGGACGCCGTGCATGTCATTCGGTGACGCAGGCGTTGCCCAACGCCGGGTTCAGCAGGCCGATCACACTGGCGGTGTTGCCGCACAGGTTGACCGGCACGTGGGGGGGAACCTGGACCGCATTGCCCGAAGCGACACCGGGCGAGCCCTCGGCGACGCCGGACGCGCCGCTGTCGGCGACAGCCATTCCCGCGCCGCCCATGACCAGGGCAGCGCCCGCGCCCGCAAAAACAACCGACTTGGCGATTCGCTTCATCATTACTTCCTTCCGGGTTACCGATGAGGCGCAACCATCAACGAGGACACGCGAACTCCGGACACGGACGAACACCAAAAGGATTAATCCGGCCCGATCCGGCCCGTACGGCCGCCAAAGAAAAGGAGCTAGAGTCACCACTCGCCCCCAACACGCAAAGAGCACACGACGAAACCCGTTCGCCGGCCCGTTCATCTGAATACCCTTGGATATGAATCGGAATCCACGATCTGAGCAGCCTGCTGAGTTCCGGCCCTATCCGGATCGTTTTCCGATGCGTGCCGAACCACAATTCGTTCCGGCTCGGCACGGTATCGAGCGCGTCCGGGACACGGCGCCGGCCGGGTCGTCCCTGCCGCACCCCGACCCGGGCCGTCCGGCCGTGCTCCACGTCGTGCAGCCCGTCGACGGCGGGGTCCCCCGAGTCGTCAGGGATCTGGTGACCGACCAGGTCCGCACCGGCCTTCGGGCGGCCGTGGCCTGCCCCGACGGCGGTGTGCTCGCGGACGCCGCACGCGCGGTCGGCGCCGATGTCCACCGGTGGCGGGCCGGGCGAGCGGCCGGACCTCTGCTGCTCCACGAGGTACGGCAGCTCGCCGGGATCCTGGCGCGGGTACGCCCGCAGGTCGTGCACGCACACGGCGCCAAGGCGGGGCTGGCCGCCCGGCTCGCCGTGCGCGGCCGGACCCCCACCGTGTTCCAGCCGCACACCTGGTCCTTCGAGGCGGCCGACGGCATCGCCGTCCGGCTCGCGCGCCGCTGGGAACGGTACGGCGCACGCTGGGCGGACCAGGTCGTCTGTGCCAGTGAGGCGGAGCAGCGCACGGCCGCGCGGGCGGGCATCGACGCTCGCTGGACCGTCATCCCCAACGGTGTGGACACCGAGCGGTTCCGGCCCGCCCCTGAGGACCGGCCACGGGCCCTGCCGCCGCTGGTCGCCGACCTGCCCGAGTCCGCGCCGCTCGTGGTGTGCGTGGGGCGGCTGTGCCGGCAGAAGGGCCAGGACGTGCTGCTCAAGGCGTGGGAGTACGTCCTGCGCAGACTGCCCAACGCCTGTCTCGCCCTGGTCGGCGACGGACCCGAGGCCGCCACCCTGTGCGTGGACGCGCCCGCGTCCGTACGCTTCGCCGGCGCCGAACGGGACGCGGCGCCCTGGTACCGGGCGGCCGACCTGGTCGTCGTCCCGTCCCGCTGGGAGGGCATGGCGCTGACCCCGCTGGAGGCCATGGCCTGCGGCCGGTCCGTCGTCGTCACCGATGTCGGCGGGGCCCGGGAAAGCCTGCCTCCGGGGCAGGCACTGTTCTGTCTGACGCCTCCTCAGGATCCGTACGCGCTGGCCACGGCCGTCGGAGATCTGCTGCTCAACGCGCCCCTGCGCGCCGCGCTGGGCCGTCAGGGCCACCAGCACGTCCTGTCCGCCCATGACGTACGGCACACCGCGGGCGCGATCGCGGACGTGTACCGCGACGTGGCGGGCGTACGACCCGGGAGCGGGAAGCCGATCGGCCAGTAGCACGGGCCGGCCGTCGGAGCCGGGCCGGCCGTCGGCACGGTCCGGGGGCGCGCACGTCGTGCCCGGCCGCGCGGCCCGCGGGGCTGCGGCGGGTTCCCAGCACCGCGAGGGTCCGGTGTGCCGTGCGGACAACTGAAGAACGGCCGGACAACGCACCACGGCCGGGAGAGTCCGATGAGGAGACTCTCCCGGCCGGGAATCAGGCGGGGATACGGGGTCGCTCAGCGCCGCGCGGCAGCCGTCCCGCGCCGGTACAGCAGGGCGCCACCGGCCAGCAGGCCCACTGCGGCCGCCCCGGCAGCCAGCATGCCCTCGTCGCTGCCGGTCTGAGCCAGCTGGTCGGAGGTGCTGGACGAGTCGACGGGCGTGTGCACGACGGGCACCACGGTCCCCGGCAGTTCCGGAACCTCCGGCACCTCAGGGGTGTTCGGCATGGTCGGGGTGTTCGGGGTCGTCGGGGTGTCCGGCGTGGTCGGCGTGTCCGGCGTGGTCGGCGTGTCCGGCGTGGTCGGCGTGTCCGGCGTCGTCGGGGTATCCGGCGTCGTCGGGGTGTCCGGGGTGTCGGGGGTGTCCGGCGTATCCGGGGTGTCCGGCGTATCCGGGGTGTCGGGCGTATCCGGGGTGTCGGGCGTATCCGGGGTGTCCGGCGTCGTCGGCGGCTCCACCTCGCCGGTGGCGCAGTTGTTGCCGAGAGCCGGGTTGAGCAGGCCAACCACGTCGACGGTGTTCCCGCAGGCGTTGACCGGGACGCTCACCGGGGCCTGGACGACGTTGCCGGAGGCGACACCCGGTGAACCCACGGCCGAACCCACGGCGGTGGCACCGGACCCGCCTCCCGCCGTTTCGCCCGCGCCGGCGCCGGCGCCGGCGCCGGCGGCACAGCTGTTGCCGAACGCCGGATTGAGCACCCCGATGACATTCAGGGAATTGCCACACACATTGACCGGCACGTCCACGGGTGCCTGGACGTTGTTTCCCGACAGCACGCCGGGGGAGCCCGCGGCCTCCGCTTCGGCCTGGGAGTCGGCACTGGCGTACACACTGCTCAGGGACAGAATACTTGTGGCCGCCGCGGCCGTCAGAATTCCCTTGCTGATGACCTGTCGCATCTCTTGTTCTTCCCGCTTTCGCTTCGCGAGCCGGTCCTGGGGGTGCCGGGCGGCACGCCCCAGGACCGGCGGAAAACGACCCTTCAGGGGCTGTATGCGAGGACTGACGGTCAGTCACTCACACAGACGTTGCCGAACGCAGGGTTCAGCAGGCCAATGAGGTTGACGGAGTTGCCGCACGCATTGACCGGAATGTGCAGGGGGAGCTGGACAACGTTCCCGGACAGCACTCCCGGCGAACCGGCTGCGACGCCGTACGTCCCGGTGTCCGCGAGGGCGGGCGAGGCCATGCCCACGGCCATCACCAGCCCCGCCAGCACCGTCGTGGTCTTCAACTTCATCTCGGATTCCTTCTGTTCGACGGTCATGTCAGCGTCATGGCAATGCACCAGGCAATGCCACTGACGCCGTACCAACGAGCCGTGTCCCGCCGAAGAAACCCTTTGGCTATTCAGACTCCGCGCATTCACTCGGATGCCCGGCAGACCACTCCCAGGAATCGGGGTGGAAACTGAAGTCAGCCGTTGTTCTGGCCGTTGCTGGACAGCACCGGAATGTCGGACAGGATGTGCGACAGCGCCTCGTCGCCCTTGGCCTGGGTCGAGTTCTCCGAGCACTGCTGGTCCTGCGGGCTGGCGAGGACGTTGACGTCCTGGACACCGACCGGCACGAGACCGACCAGCGAACCGGCGTTGGCCTTGGCGGGCAGGCCGATGCAGGGCTTGTTCAGCGAACCCTGGACGAGGGACAGCTGCGGGCTCATGGCACCGTACGTGGCCGAGTTCCCGTACACCTGAGAGGCGCCGACGCCGCTGGCGGTCGTGGTGCCCGTGTCGTTGCCGGTGGCCAGAGCCTGGGGCGCGGCTGCGGCCGAGGCACCGATTACGGAGGCCGTGATGGCCGCTGTGGCCATCACCTTCTTGATCATCACTTGCTTGCCTTTCTGCAGGAACACTCGAGCTCGTCTGCGCACCGACTCAAACTGAGCGGCAATCGTTTGGTTTCGGAACTTCACCCGAACAGCCCTCATCGCACCGCTGTCGGATCGAGAAAACCGGCTGGATCGGCAAAGAGAATTCCGAGCGGCCGCAGCCACGTTCCCCACCGCCCTTTGGAGTGAAGCGGAAGAACCAACTCCGGAGGGTCCGAGTTGGTCAGGAGGCTCCGAGAACGGGCTCTCTCGGTCCTCTCTCACCTCCCAGAAAGGGATCAGTCGTGATCAAGAAGGCTATGGCGGCTGCCGCCGTCACCGCGTCCATCGTCGGCGCCTCGGCCGCGGCGGCTCCGCAGGCCCTGGCCATCGGCAACGACACGGGCACCACGAGCGCCAGCGGCGTCGGTGCGTCGCAGATGTTCGGGAACTCGGCCACGTACGGCGCCATGAGCCCGCAGATGGCGCTCATCCAGGGTTCGCTGAACAAGCCCTGCATCGCCCTGCCCGCCAAGGCCAGCGCCGGTTCCCTCGTGGGCCTCGTGCCGGTCGGTGTCCAGGACATCAACGTCCTCGCCAGCCCGCAGAACCAGCAGTGCTCGGAGAACTCGACCCAGGCCAAGGGCGACGAGGCGCTCTCGCACATCCTGGACGACATCCCGGTGCTCTCCGGCAACGGCCAGAACAACGGCTGACCGTCCCCGTACACCCCGGGGGGGGGGGGGGGGGGGGGGGGGGGGGGGGGGGGGGGGGGGGGGGGGGGGGGGGGGGGGGGGGGGGGGGGGGGGGGGGGGGGGGGGGGG
>NZ_JBWKDT010000097.1:0-6262 GCF_056435785.1 Streptomyces sp. NPDC043870 | reverse complement strand
CCCCCCCCCCCCCCCCCCCCCCCCCCCCCCCCCCCCCCCCCCCCCCCCCCCCCCCCCCCCCCCCCCCCCCCCCCCCCCCCCCCCCCCCCCGCGGCGGTGTTCAGAGGCCGGTCAGGCGCTCCTGGATCAGTGCGCGTGACTCCTTGGGCGTGAGGGCACATGCCCCGAGCCGGTCCATCATGTCGCGGTACTGCTCGACGACCTGCGGCTTCTGACTGAACGTGCTGTCCGTCAGGTGCTCGATGTAGACGGCGTCCTTGAGGTCGCTCAGCGCGAAGCGGAGATACGTCACGCCCGTGCCGACGCCGACCGATGCCGTCACGTCCAGGGGAGCGATCTGCAGCGTGACACGGGGTTGCTGCGTCATCGCGACGAGCTGCGCGAGCTGCCCGCGCATCACCTGCGGACCGCCGACCGTGCGCATCAGTACCGACTCGTCGATCACCGCCCACAGGCGCGGACCGTCAGGCTGCGCGAGCTGCCGCTGCCGCTCCTGACGGAGGGCGACCCGGCGCAGGACGTCATGCGTGTACAGGCGGGCGGGCCCGGACTGGACGACCGCGCGTGCGTAGGCGGGGGTCTGCAGCAGTCCCGGTACGTAGAAGGGCTCGTAGGTGCGGATGGTCGAGGCCGCGCCTTCGAGGGCGACCAGCGGGGTGAAGAAGTCGGACAGGACGTCGCTGAAGGAGCACCACCAGTCGGCCCGGCGGGACTGCTCCACCAGCCGCAGGAACTCCGCGACGCGGTCCTCGCCGTCCACCCCGTAGAGACTCAGCAGGGCAAGGGCATCGGCCGGCTTGCAGCCGTGGCGGCCCAGTTCGATACGGCTGGTCTTCGACCGCGAGAAGCCGAGTCTGACGTCGACGGCGGAAGGGTCGAGTCCGGCACTGATGCGCAGCTCGCGCAGCTTGCCGCCCAGAATCACCTTCAGGGCGGTGGGGTTGCCTTCGACCGCCCCCAGCGGCCCGACGAACAACGACGGGCTCGGTTCGACTGAAGCCATCGCTTGCTCCTGCGGATGATGAGAAGACGACGACACTATCCCGCACTCCCGGGCGCGAGCCATGGGGAAGTGGTCGGCCGTGGAAGCGATTTCAGCCAATCATGGAGTCGAAATCGCCATCCCGGGCTCCCGCAACGAATGCCGCGACCTCGTCGCGCGTATAGACGAGCGCCGGACCGTGCGGATCGCGGGAGTTGCGCACGGCCACCCGGCCACCAGGCAGTGCGGCCAGCTCCACACAGTTCCCGGTGGCGTTGCTGTGGCTGCTCTTGATCCAGGTCGCCGAGACCAGCGTGTCCGCCTGCATGCCGTTGGAGTACTCCATGCCCACGAGCCCCTCTTCGTGCGTACGTCGGTCCGCCTCGGATCCGGCCACTGCAATCTCAGATGCAATTGCATTACCGAGCCGGACTCGACAATACTCGTTCCGCATCGACCGCCGCAGCGTCGAACACCGAAGCCTGCAGGGGGACATGACCAGTGACGATTTATACGTCAACCAGTTCGAGCACCAAGTCCTCGTACGGTGACTGGCGTTCGCCTGTGGAATTCGGCCCGAAACCGTTGTCCGACGGACCGCGTGCGCAGCGGCAGCAGGGTCTGGACGACTACCTCGCCCCGGGGGGCTTCGCCGCCTGCGGACTGGACGGCGGACTGCGAAACGCCCGTCAGGCACGCCGGTTCGTCGGCATCACCCTGCACGGCTGGGCCATGGACGCGCTCGCTCCCGACATGGAACTGGTCGCGGGCGAACTGGTCACCAACGCCGTCCGGCACGCCCTCGCCGAACCGTCGGAGGACCCCGCGGACTACCCCCTCTGGCTGGGCCTCTTCCGGCACCCCGGGCACGTCGTCTGCACGGTCACCGACCCCAGCTCCGACCCGCCGCGGCCGTGCGCACCCGAGACCCTGGAACTCGGCGGCAGGGGACTCGCTCTGATCAGTGAACTGAGTGACAGCTGGTCCTGGTGCCTGACGCCGCCGTGCGGCAAGGCCGTATGGGCAAGCCTCGCCCTGCCGGCGCGCGCGACCTGAGAACGCGGACGAGGGCGCGGATGCCCTGTGTGGCAGATGCCGGCATTCTGCCACACAGGGCATGGGATCAGCGTCCGTCGCCGGGCCGGTCGTCCGGACCGCACTTGTCCGGGCTCAGGTCAAAGTGCACGCAAGCGGTGACCTTCACGACGTAGTTGGACGTGGAGGAGTCGCTGTACGTGGTCTCTCCCTGGCCCTTGGTGTTCCAGAGGCGAAGGCCCCTGGTGTTCTTGCGGTCGAACTCCGAGTAGACGGAATTACCGTCCGCCCTCTCGTCGCGCACGGCAACATTCTTGTTGCCGGACGACTTCAGGCTGTACGCGTAAGAGATGTGGATGTTCGGGTTGGTGTGGTGGTTGAGCCTGGACGTGACGTCCTCGCCGGCGTCGGCGTAGGCCGGCGCTGCGCCCGCAAGGGCGCCGACCATGGCAACGGCCGTCGCGGCCTTCTTGGCACTCCTGGAAATCTGCATGCTTCTCCCCTTTGACGCAGCAACTCACCAGCTGCGGTTTGGCGGTCATCGCGATGAACGGCCTTCAGATGGCGCACCCATGGACAGGGCAGCGCAAGGCAGGAAGCGCCAAACGGCTTCCGCTGTAGAGACCCCCCATGGGAGCGAGAAAAAGGCCTTCCTCGCGTCCAGAACGAGATCTTATGCCAAAGCCAACGGCAGGCAAACGCACTTCTGTTGGGGCTCGCATCACCACTCGGCGCTTCGCTCAGGGCGTTCTGTGGTACGCCCAACTCCGTTATGGCATCAGTTGCTTGATGTCTCGTGTGCCGACATTGCTGCCCGTCCGTCAAGCTGTTTCAGTGACGCCGGAATCGACGTGTCGCACGTCACAGGCGCGGACTCGTGTACGCACTGTTCCGATCGCCTCAACTCTGCTTCACATGTCGGGACCATAAGCACCCATCGAGATCCTTAGGTCTGTTTTGCCTTCGTGACGCAACGTGAACGTGTCGAGGGTATGTGCAGGTTACTTCCTTTGCCTGGTGTTCACCTTGGCCTAATGTCGGCACCGATCGCGAGGGGCTGACCTCCCTCGCGCAACGTGGGGAAGATTCACGGGGGCGCTGTTTCATGCTCACCGGAAGAGCCCCTATCCGCGGGACGGGGGTGTCGCCTCTGCCCCGCAGCGGCACCGCGACGTCGCACGGTGAACGCGGCAACAGCTACCCGAGGGCACATCACGTGAGCAACTCCGACACCGGGCCCGCGCCCGACCCCGTACTGCACATTCAAGATCTGAACTACTCGGTCCGGAACCGGGCCCTGTTCAAGGGCCTGCAGCTCAGTGTCAGTGCCGGCGAGTCAGTGGCGATCACGGGTCCGAGCGGCTCGGGCAAGAGCACGCTGCTCTCGTCGATCCTCGGTCTGATCCAGCCGCACGACGGAAGCATCCGGGTGAGCGGTGCGGAAGTAACGAAGCTGCGGCGTGCGCAGATCGCCAAGCTGCGCAGCGAAACAATCGGCACGGTCTTCCAGTTCGGGGAGTTGCTGCCCGAACTCAGCCCGCTGGACAACGTCGCGCTGGCGGCGCTGTTGTCGGGTTCTGACCGCGTCGGCGGGTACCGCCAGGCACAGGAACTGCTGGACGAACTGGGCGTTCCGCGGGCTGAGACAACGGAGGAACTCTCCGGAGGTGAACATCAGCGAACAGCTGTGGCCCGCGCGCTGATCAACTCGCCCGAGCTGATCCTGGCCGATGAGCCCACCGGCTCCCTCGACCCTGACGCCACTGCTCGCATCGCGGAACTGCTCTTCGATCTCCCTCGGCGGCGCAGGTGTGGGCTGGTGCTGGTGACGCACGATGCCGAGGTTGCCGCACGAGCGGACCGGGTGCTGCGTCTTGAGGCCGGTCTGCTGGTTCCTGCCCGGGTGCGGGAGGCGGTGGAGGCGTGAGCGGGGCGAGGCATGGCGGCTTGTCACTTCGCCTCCTGCGCATGGGGCGCGACGCGGGTCGACGCTCGGAGGCGGCCGGTACCAGGGCCGCGGCCCTGGCGCTTTCGGCGTTCGCCGTCGCAGTGTGCCTGGGCCTGCTGGTGATGGTGCACGCCTCCTATGCCGGTAAGGAGCTGCGGCGTGACGCCAGGACTCCGGTCGGGCAGACGGAGCATTCGCAGGCCACCCGGGCCACGTTGTGGCTGGTCGGCTCGGACGCGCTGACAGGGCAGCGGAGTTTCAGCGTCGTATACATCGCGCCGCATACGCCGAATGCCCCGCTCCCTCCTGGGGTGGATCGTTGGCCAGGGCCGGGTGAGGCCGTTCTGTCCCCCGGTCTGCTGAAAGCCGGCGCCGGGGAGGGAATCGCCAGCCGTTACGGAAAGCTCTCGGGCACCGTCGGGCAGGAGGGGCTGGACGACCCTGGAGAGTGGCTCGCCTACGTCCGGCCCGTCAAGGGCATGAAGGCCGAGGCGCCGATCGAGGCCGTGGTCGGTTTCGGGCCGAAGGCAGGCATGCCGGCTGAAGGCTTGCAGCCCGGAACGGGGCGCGACAACGACAAGCCCGAGTGGATGTTCCAGGGCCTCGTCATCGGCCTGCTGCTCGTACCGAGTCTCGTGCTCCTGTTCACCGCACTCCGTGCCGGGGCACATGGCCGTGACCGCAGAGGCGCCCTGGTCGATGCCCTGGGAGGACTGAGGCGCGACCGCGCCCTGATCGCCGTGGGCGAGGCGATGCGACCGGTGACGGTGGGGGCCTTCGCGTCGATTCCGTTCTTCGCCGTGGCCGCGTTCGTCGACGTCCGGGTCCCGTACGTCGGCTATGTGATGTCATCCGCCGACGTGCGGCAGCATGGCTGGCCGGTACTGCTGACTCCGCTGGCTGTCACCGTCACGGCACTGGCCCTGGCGGTCATCAGCGATCAGCTGTCCAGCCGGGCCAAGGGGACCCGACCCGCCAACGCGAGCAGGTCACGCCGGCAGCGGTACCTCGCCATTCTCTGTGCGCCGGCGATCCTGCTCGCCAGCCGCGGTCCGGAACTCGCGGGCGACAGTTCGCAGTACCGGGCATGGATCAGCTGGATCGGCCTTGCCCTCGTCGTACTCACCCTGCCGGCCGGGGTGGCCGTCGTCGTGGCCAAGCTCGGGGGAAGCCTGGAGCGGACCGGGCGACAGCGGGGGTGGGCCGGTGCGCTGATCGCGGGCCGCCGCATCAGCCACCACCCGGCGGCCACGGCCCGCCTGGTCACCGGTGTGACGGTGGCGCTGATCGTCTTCATGCAGGCCCTCGCCTGGCAGGCGATGTTCGGGACCTACCACGCGAAGATCGAGGAGATCCTCGGCGCTGTCGACAGGAACGTGGCCGAAATCGGCCCCAGGGGGACGGTCTCCACCAGCGACGCCGCCGCTTATCTGAAGCGCATCCCCGAGGGCAATGTGCCCGTCGTCCTCGCGCCTCCCCGCACCGCCGACGATGGCCCCATCACGGTCAGCGGAGGATGTGATGCTCTTGAGAGCCTTCGCCTGCCGTGTTCGCCCACACCGGCCCGCGTCGATGTCGCTGTCGATCACCGCTTGCAGCAGCTGCTCCGCTGGAACACGGAGGGCGGCACCTATCTGAAGGTGGTCCGAGCCGACCACGCCGAACTGGCCAGGCAAACCGCGCAGAGCACCAACACCCTGGCGGTGGTGAGCGCCGATGGCGGCGTCCCTGCCGTCGCGGCTCTCAAGGAAGCCTCCTACCGGGCTTACCCCCGCGGGGCCCAGGTCCGCTTTCCCGGGGAGGAGTGGCTGGCGGACGGCATTCCGGACCGGGATCAGGGCCGGTGGATTCGGCTCTTCGGTGTGCTGGGGATGGGAATCCTCGTGCTCGCCATCGGCCTCAGTGGCAAAGCCGAGTTCCTGCGCCACGGCCGGGCACTGGCGCCGCTGACCGTGCTGACCGGCGGATACCGCGTCTTTCGCAGCAGTGCAGCCTGGACGATCGTTGCGCCGCTCGTGCTCGCCGCACTGGCGGGTTGCGTCGTCGCTGCCTGGACCGCACGCCCCGTCGCCCGGCCAGGAATGACCTACTTTGTCCCCTCGGGCCTCATGGCAGCCGCCGTCACCGTGGTGCTTGCCGTGTCTGTCGTGATGGGGCTGTGGGCTGCTCGGATCGCAGGGCAACAGGCACGCAACTGGCGGGGCTAGGCCCAATACCGGTGATTTAGGTGCTTTTCTGGCGTTTGCTGGTTGGTTTGGTGGGTGGAACGAGTGTGACTACCGCAGTGGGTGGTGGGG
>NZ_JBWKDT010000096.1:0-6664 GCF_056435785.1 Streptomyces sp. NPDC043870 | reverse complement strand
CTCCTAATCAGCGGCCGGGTCGTCGGTGAGACGCCGGGCGGCCAGGTGACGTGAACCATCGTGTGCAACCCGCTGAAAGCCATACCCGGCGTCTCTGGGCCTCTGGACCTTACGACGGCCCGTCCAACCCACCAACAACGTAGGACCCGCTGACTTCGGCGGTTCGATCTCACCTGCGGGGACCACCGTCCGCCAGCTGCAGGAACGAACGTCTCCCCAATGCCACCATCACCCCGAGCGAATCCCGAGCCTCAGCTCACCGCTCGCTGACGATGAGTCAGGAGTGGCTGCGTGCACGGAGTGTTCCTTGGGACTGCGCGGTGACCGGGAACGGCGGTCGGGGTCGGGTGCACGGCGGTGCGGGGGTGCGGGGGTGCGGGGGTGCGGGGGTGCGATCAAGTGTCGGGGTCAGCCTTGCCCGGGTCGTTGGGGTGGGACTCCAGGGCCGTGATCACGGGGGTCATCCACGACCAGAGCGGCAGGGTGCCGAGCACCTTCTCGCGCAGCTCGTTCTCGTCGGCAGCGCGCCACACACCGATGCTGCGCAGCTCACCTACCGGGCGCCACAGCCGCACGAGGTGACCGGCGGCAGCCAGTTCCCTGGCCCGTACGGCTTCCGCGGCGCGGCGGCGGTCGACCTCGGCCGGGTCGGTGCCCTCGGGGATGGTGGTGGTGAGCTCGACCAGGAACTCCTTCAAGATCCTTCTCCTTCTCTGCGGGGCACTTGCGAGCCCGTGGCGTCTTCAGGTGCGGTGAGCCGGTCCTGCCGGATCACTGCCCCTGCTCAGACCCTTTGAATTTTCTCGACCGGTCGTCTACTTTATAGGAGACCGGTCGGCTAGTCACTCGTCGACACTCCCATCCCCGTCGAAAAGGTCATCATGAGCACGCAGGATCAGAAGGTCGTGGTCATCACCGGTGCGTCCCAGGGCATCGGAGCCGGGCTTGCCACCGCCTACCGCAAGCTGGGCTACGCCGTCGTTGCCACCTCCCGCAGCATCGCCGAGTCGCAGGACGCGGACGTCCTCACCGTCCAGGGCGACATATCCGACCGCGCCACCGCAGAGCGCGTCATCGCTGCGGGCGTCGAGCGATTCGGCCGCATCGACACGCTGGTCAACAACGCAGGAATCTTCATCGCCAAGCCGTTCACCGACTACACCGAGGACGATTACGACGCGGTGCTCGGCGTGAACATAGACGGCTTCTTCCGTATCACCCAGCTCGCGGTCGAGCGCATGCTCGAGCAGGGCAGCGGTCACATCGTGCAGATCACGAGCAGCCTGGGCGACCAGCCCGACTCCGCCGTGACCTCCGTACTCGCCTCGCTGACCAAGGGTGGCCTGCAGTCCGCCACCAAAGCGCTGGCCATTGAGTACGCCACGCGCGGCATCCGTTCCAACGCCGTCGCCCTGGGCATCATCAAGACCCCCATGCACTCTGAGGAGTTGCACGAGACGCTTGCCGCCCTGCACCCGGTCGGCCGGATGGGTGAGGTGAGCGACATCGTCGACGCGGTGATCTACCTCGAGAATGCCCCGTTCGTCACCGGCGTCGTCCTCCCCGTCGACGGCGGCCAGACCGCCGGCCGCTGAGCCGCAGGACCACCTGCCACCTGCCACCTGCCACCTGCCACCTGCCACCTGCCACCTGCCACCTGCCCGACGATCCACACGGCGGGACCCACCCGGCACCCCACGGCTGGTTACGCCGGTATCGCAGACGGGCGGGTCCGGCTCATGCGGCCAGAAGCCCGCCCCGCGCACGGAGGAGCCGGCCGCTCCAACCTGCCGCACCCCTGCGGCGGGCCGGCATCACGCGCCGGCCACTGCCTCCTGTGGCGCGCCGGCGCCGAGCAGCGCCAGGCAGTTCGCCCACAGAGCGCCGAGCTGGGACGTGTTGTTGTAGAGCTTCGCAAACAACACCTGGCCCTCGACCTGCGCGACCACCGACCGGGCGGCTTCACGGGGGTCGGCAACGTTGACCTCTCCCCGCTGAAGGGCCTCGGTGATGACCGACTCGACCATGTCCACCTGGGCATCGAAGATCGCCTGCAGGCGATCGCGGATCGACTCGGTCTGATTGCTCAGCTCCAGAGTGAGGTTCCCGAACAGGCACCCCGAGACAGTGCCGCAACTCTTCTGACCGGCACGCTGAGCCGCCTCGGTCTCCTCGAACAGTTGCCGCAGCCGCTGCAGGGGCTCCGCATCACTGTGGAGGATGCGGGTCCAGTCGCGCCGCTGACCGGCCCAGTGCTCGTCGAGGACCGTCAGTGCCAGGGCTTCCTTGGACTCGAAGAAGTAGTAGAAGCTGCCTTTGGGCACCCCGGCCGCTTTGCAGATCTCGGCCACGCCCAATGCTGAGTACCCGCGCAGCTCGATGAGTGACTGCGCAGCGCTGATGATCTTCTCTCTGGCATCACTGGTCCGTCCCATGTTGGCAAGTATACGACCGCTCGACTAGTCTGTAATAGACCGGTCGGCTAGTAGCCGACCCGCCCACAGGCGACCGTTACGGCGAGCGCCGTCTCCCCCGCCCGCAACGCATGGACAAGGGATAACGCGATGAGCAATCCGATGCACGAGGTTCTGAAGCACTGGAAGGCCGCGTTCGACGGCCACCAGCCGGACGTCATGGCCGACCTGTTCACCCCCGACGCCCTGTTCCAGGGCTTCGGCCCCGAGGTCCTCTCCGGCCCGGATGCCGTACGGGCCTACTACGCTGCGGTCCCGAGCGACCGCAGCGCCGATGTGACGATCCTCCACACGTACACGATCGGTGAGCATGTAGCCGGAGGCTTCGCGGACGTCACCTTCCGCGACCCGGCGGACTGGGAGGCTTCGGTGCACCTTTCGCTGGTCCTCCAGCGGAACGGAGACGGTGACACCTGGCGGATCCGCCAGTACCACGTCTCCCGGGTCAACACCGAGCACTGAACCGCACCCCCAGGCCTCTGCCGGCCGGCCGCGACCTGTCACCACGCTCATCACCACGCGAACGTGACCGCTCGGGCTTGCAGGACGGCGAGGAAGCCTCTCCCCGTTCCGGCGGGGGATCCCCGCCTCCATCGCGGGATCGTCGCCGAGGACGCAGCGGCAACCAGCGGGGCGCGATTTCCGTGGGCGGCCGCCCCCTCAGGCCGGCAGGGACGTCACCCTGCCCTGCTGGTCTGGTCAGGTCAGGTCAGGTCAGGTCAGGTCAGGTCAGGCCAGGCCAGCGGACGCTCGTAGACGAGGAAACCCTCGTGGCGGGCCACCTGGTCGTAGAGGGCACGCGCCGAGGCATTGCCCTCGTGCGTCTGCCAGTAGAGCTTCTCCGCCCCGGCCTCCCGGGCCGCCGCGGCCGTCGCCTCGATCAGCGCCCTGCCCACTCCCTGGCCGCGCGCGGCGGGCGTGGTGAACAGGTCCTCCAGATAGCAATAAGTACCCGCGGCCCACGTCGAACGATGCAAGATGTAGTGGCAGATGCCGACCAGAACGCCGTCGGCCCACGCCCCCAGCGCACCCATCGGCTCCGCCGGATCGCCGAACCGAGCCCACGTCAGATCAGTGACGCCGGCCGGAAGGGCATGGTCGTAGAAGTCCAGGTACGCCTGCCACAGCGGATCCCATGCCGCCCGGTCGCCGGATGTCACGGGGCGCACGTCCAGGCCGGTGCTCAGCGGCACAGTTCCTCACACTTTCGTCGACAACGGCTGACCCCAGCATGCCACGGCGTCCCACGCTGTCCTCCCCCGGCCGACCCGCCTGAGCCGCCCGACCCGGCGGGGGTAAGCGGCCGCCGGTGACCCCCATGGCACGCCCCTGGAGTCATCTCGGTGCCTTCACCGGCTCAGCAATCAGGCTCGCCGCACCACAGACAGGGACTGCTGACCACACGAAGCACCGTGGGTCGAGCCGGACATCGCGCCGGCCCTTCGAGAACGACGAGCACGTCTACGACGCCCTGCGGGCACGCGCCAGTGGGTTCATCCGCAAGCGGGCCCCGTCACAGCAGATCGCCCACGCCATCCGGCTGGTGGCCACCGGTGACTCCGTTCTCTTCCCGGACGCCGTCCACTGGCCGGCCGCCGAAAGGCCCGTACGGCGCAATGCCGCCACCGAACTCGGGGTGAGCCTGGAGACCGTCAAGACGCACATGGGTGGAGACCGTCAAGACGCACGTGGGTAACGTGCTGACCGATCTGGACGCCAACAACCGCACGCAGGCGGTCGTCATGGCCTACGAAAGCGCGTCTGGTGTACCTCGGGTCGAACGACCGGTAGCGCCCGGTCGGCGGACGTACGTGCACCGGGCGCCAGACACTCCCCTGCGTCGGCGGCGTACCGGCTCACGTTCGATGCGTGACACCGCAAGTCGGCATCGTCGGCGGCGTCTTGGGCCGGCCAGGTGCCGAGCGAGCCCAGGAGGCGCGGCTGTCCAGCGTGCACTACACCCTGCGGCTCACTCCCCGGCCCGGTGGTAGTAGACCGTGGCCGAGAGCCAGTCACCGTGTTCGGTGATCTCCGAATGGATGACGATGTCCTGGATCTCCACCGGGCCGAGGGACTCGATGGAGTCTGCCACCCGCCGCAGCAGGGCGGGGGCACTGTCGCAGCCCGGACCAGAAGGGTTGGCCTGGGAGAAGTGGTGCACGGTGTGATGCTCGGGTTCGGCTGGCATGGCGACTGATCGTAGTTGCGTAACGATCCGGGAGGAACCGGGGCCTGCCACCTTGCGCCTACCTCGGCACCACCGTCTTCGCCGCCGCAGTCCCCTTCCGGTCGGCTCCGATCACCGTCGAACAGACAGAACCTGTGCCTGCTCGGGCAGCCGGTCGAGGCGGTCGCGGTGGGCCGGGGTCAGGTGGAGGTGTGCTGCGGCGAGGTTCTCCTCCAGGTGGTCGATCCGGGCGGTGCCCGGATCGGGAGGATCACCGGCGAGTGGCCGAGGAGCCATGCGAGCGCGACCTGGTTGTGGGTTGCGCCGGCCTCGGCCGCCACGGCGGCGATCTCTGCCTCGCGCCCGACGCCCCTGCCGCGACGGGCCGCCACGGCAGGAACGCGATCCCCGCCGCCTCGCAGGTCGCGAGCGCACGAGACGTGCTGCGCGGTCGGCGTCGGTGAGCCGGCGCGCGACTCACGTGTCCGCGTCAAGGTGCTTGATCTTGATCCAGTCGCGGGAGCGGCGTCCGGGCAGGTACGGGCTGGTGAGCCGTTTGGCAATCACCCCGTCGAAGCCTTCCGTGTACGTCTGCTCGAGTGCCTGAGCGGCGCTCGAGGGCCAGGCCGCGGGTACGGCGATGCCGGGTCCGGCCATTGTGAGGTCGTCCAGGAGGTCCCGGCGGGAGGTGTAGGGCAGATGCACCGTCGGTTCCCCGAGATACAGGATGTCGAAGATCATCAGATGGACGGGAAGGTCCTCGCGGGCGTGGGCGACGGCGTCCGGATGGTGCAGGCTCATCCGCTGCTGCAGCTGCTCCACCGATGGGTGCCCCTGGCCGTCCAGGGTGATGATCTCCCCGTCGAGCACCGCTTCCGGCGCGGGCAGCAGACCGGCCAGCGACTGGAACTCCGGGTACTGGGCCGTGACGTCCACCCCTGTCGCCGAGAGCAGGCGCACGCTGCCGTCACCGGGCAGATGGGCGATGACACGGGCGCCGTTCCACAGCGTTTCGTACGCGTATTCGGCCTCTGTCTCCGGTCCGGGTGGCGGACCGATCACCGCGAGCATCGGCGCCAGGGGAGGCAGCGCACCGTGCGAGGCGGGGGGCGGGTGCACGCTCATGGTTTCCAGCGTGACCCCGTCGACGCGCTTCGGCCACCCGCCTGCCCGGCGTGCCCCCGACGACGCCGGGGCCGGAGGGCGGATCGGCGGTCCCCACAGGGGCCGATGCCGCGGCTTGCCCTGTCCTTCGCCGACCCGTTTTACGCACTGCCGCCGCTTGGCGGTATGTCCCGAAATGTGTTCTTGGTCGGTTGGTGGTTTGCTGCTCCGTGGCGGCGGACCGACTTCCGGTTTGCCGTTTCTCGTGCGTTTCCGCCGGAGACTCAAGGAGGAGTCCGAATGTCCGTCTACACCCCCCAGCAGATCGGCCAGCCGCAGACCCAGCAGCCGTTCGGCCAGCCCCCGATGGGGCAGCAACTCTTCGGCCAGCAGCAGCAGCCGTTCGCCCAGCAGGGCCAAGGCCAGTTCGGCCAAGGGCAGCAGCCGTTCGGGATGCAGGGGCAGCAGCAGTTGCCGCTGCTGGTGACCGAGCTGTCGCTGCGATGTGCGGCGACAGCGGTGAGCGCGGTGACGGAACATCTGCGGACGGACCCGCAGATCCTCATGGGCATCCAGGCGCAGGGGCAGATCCCGCCGCACGCCTGGAGCATGGTGCTGACCGAGTGCGCCCGCCGGATCGCGCCCATCGTGCACACCGCGCTCGCGCAGATCACCGGCCAGGGCCAGGCGGGCCAGTACGGCCAGTTCGGTCAGTTCCCCGGCCAGCAGGTGCAGGGCCAGCCCGGTCAGTTCGGCCAGATCCACGGCCAGGGCATCTTCGGGCAGCAGCCGCAGTACGGGCAGATGTCGGGCCTGGGCATGTGAGTCGCGGGGGGGGGGGGGGGGGGGGGGGGGGGGGGGGGGGGGGGGGGGGGGGGGGGGGGGTGGGTGGGGGGGGGGGGGGGGGGGGGGGGAGGAG
>NZ_JBWKDT010000095.1:0-6881 GCF_056435785.1 Streptomyces sp. NPDC043870 | reverse complement strand
AGGACCCTCAGCAAGTCCCATCGTTGCAGGTCAAGGGCACTTTCCGCGTTTCTGATCAGCTCTTGGACAGCCTGCTTCGTGAAAGCGCGAGGCTAGTGTTGGCATGATCGCGGAATGAGTGGAAGCGCGGACTGGTTGGCCCGGTGGGGGCGCTCGCTCTTCGAGCGTCAGCGGGTACCGGTCGAGTGGGCGGGCAAGGTTCTCGAGTCCGCCGCGGTGCACCTGGGGAAGCCCGTCGAGATCGAGGCCGCGGTAGCGCTTGCGGCAGACCGCACACAATGGCCGACGGGCCGTGCCGTGTTCGACGAGATCCGCCAGCGCGGACTCGCACCGAACCAGCCCTTCACGGCGGCGGAGAGCCTGTACTTCCGGCTCGCGGAACTGGTGGCCAAGCTTGCCCACAATGCGGCTGGGCCGCCGCCGCCCTTCGACTATCACGCAGGGTGGCAGGTGGGGCCGATCGCCTACCGGCTGGCTCTTGAGGTCGGTGATCCGGCGATGCGTGACCACTTGGCTGCTGCCCTGGGCGATTGGCCGGATCACCCTGATCCCACATGATCCTTTAGAAGTCCGGGCAGGTTGGCGATGCTTCTCCGTGCTCGGAAGGCGAGCACGCGCTGAGTCGCGGAGGCCGCCGGGTGCTCATCGTCGACACCGACGTCGTGCTCGTGGAACGTCAGCTGCGGGCGGGTGAGTTGACGTGTCCTGCGTGCGGGGCCGTGCTCGCGCCCGTGGGGTCACGGCCGGCCGCGGGAGATCCGTGGTGATCTAGGGTCTCGGCTGTTCGTACGTCCTCGCCGTTCACGCTGTACGGGCTGCCAGGTCACGCACGTGCTGCTGCCGGAGGTGCTTTGGCCGCGGCGGGCGGATGCGGTCGAGGTGATCGGGGCCGGGCTGGAGATAGCGGCCTTGGGGATGGGGCACCGCCAGGTCGCCGCGCATCTGGGCTTGGCGGACGGCACGGTCCGCGGCTGGATCCGCCGCTTTCACCGCAGGTCAGAAGACGTGCGCCGGTACTTCACCGTCGCCCTGGTCGCGCTCGCGGATGATCCGGTGATGCCGGAGTCGGCAGCCTCGCCGCTGTCGGATGCGGTCGCGGTGATCGTGGCCGCCCATCGGGCGGCGGCGGTGAAGTGGCCGGAGATGAACACGGTGTCGCGGTGGGCCTTCGCCGGCCGGGCGATAGACGGCCGGGTGCTGACCTGCACTCCTTCAGCTAGTTGCTCAACACGGGCCGCCCCTGGGTGGGGATTGGAGGCGCCGGAAGTCTTGATCGTGTCCGTCCGAGACAGGGGCGGACGCTGATCGAGATGCGAGGAGAGTCCGCGCATGGCATCGAGCGAGGACGAGGACCGCCGCCGGGCGGAGAAGGCCCGGCAAGTCGGTCTGTTCCGCTATTCCCTGATCCAGGACCTGCTGGATTCGAACCTGACCACCCGCGAACGCGGCCGTCTGGCACGCGAGCTGGCGGAGAAGGAGCACACCGATCCGTTCGGCCGACAGGTGAAGATCTCACGAGGCACGATCGACCGCTGGACCAGGCACTACCGCTCCGGCGGGTTCGCTGCTTTGGTCCCCGAACCCCGCCAGGCTGTTCCCAGAACACCGCCGGAGGTTCTGGACCTGGCGGCCGCACTCAAGCGCGAGAACCCCGCCCGGACGGCCGCGCAGATCCAGCGGATCCTGCGGACCACGCAGGGCTGGTCACCGACCGAACGCACGCTGCAGTGGCACTTCGTCGCGGCCGGGCTGACTGCCACCGGCAGCGGTGACAGGACCGTCTTCGGCCGGTTCGAGGCCACCCGGGGCAACGAGCTATGGACCGGGGATGCCCTGCACGGGCCGAAGATCGGCGGGCGCAAGACCTACCTCTTCGCCTTCATCGACGACCACTCCCGCGCGATCGTGGGGCACCGGTTCGGGTTCGCCGAGGACACCGTCCGCCTCGCTGCCTGCGGCCGGCGCTGTCGGCCCGCGGCGTCCCGGAGCCGATCTATGTCGACAACGGCTCCGCGTTCGTCGACACGTGGCTCCTGCGGGCCTGCGCGTCGCTGGCGATCCGGCTCACCCATTCCAAGCCCGGACGCCCGCAAGGTCGCGGGAAAATCGAACGGTTCTTCCGCACGGTCAGGGACCAGTTCCTCGTCGAGCTCGACGAGGAACGTGTCGGCCAGATCGAGCATCTGGCCGAGCTGAACAGGCTGTTCACCGCGTGGGTGGAGACGGTCTATCACCGCACGGTGCACTCGGAGACCGGGCAGCCTCCGATCGAACGCTGGCTGGTTCGATTCCCAAGCCGCTGCCGCTGCCCAGCCCCGCTGATCTTCGGGAGGCGTTTCTGTGGTCGGAGTTCCGGACGGTGACGAAGACTGCGACGGTGTCGCTGCACGGGAACACCTACGAGGTCGACCCGATGCTGGCGGGGATGAGGGTGGAGCTGGTCTTCGACCCGTTCGACCTGACCGAGATCGAGGTGAGGGCCTCGGGCAAGACGGCGGGGAAGGCGGTTCCGCACCGGTTGGGCCGCCACACGCATCCGAAGGCGAGTCCGGAGACGCCGTCTCAGCCGGCGCCGTCGACCGGGATCGACTATCTGAAGATCCTCGACGAGACGCACGCGGCGAACACCGCGAAGGGCATCAACTACTCGTCCCTGATGGACGACGGGCGGGGGCGGCGATGATCGACCGCGTCCAGGGGTTCTTCGGTTTCACCCGCATCCCCTTCGGCCGCAGCCTGGCCCCTTCGATGCTGCACCAGCACCACTCGCACCGGGAGGCCGCGGCCCGCATCGCGTGGTGCATCAACAACCGGGCGATCGGCGTGGTGACCGGCGAGGTCGGATCCGGCAAGACCGTCGCCCTCAAAGGCGCCGTCGCCTCGCTCGATCCGGCCCGGTTCACGGTGATCTACCAGCCGAACCCCGAGGTCGGCATGCGCGGCCTCTATGACCGCATCGTCACCAGCCTTGGCGGCACCCCGAAATACCAGTCCGCCGCTCTCGCAGCTCAGGCGTCCGCGGCGCTGGCCGGTGAGGTCGACGAGCGGGGCCGGACCCCGGCCGTGGTGATCGACGAGTCGCACCTGCTCGACCACCACGAACTTGACGCGATCCGCATGCTGACCAACTACGACATGGACTCCACGACGCCGTTCGCGGTGTTGCTGATCGGCCAGCCCACCCTACGCAAGCGGATGAAGCACGGTGTCCTGGCAGCCCTGGACCAGCGGATCTCGGTCAGCTACCAGATGCCCACGATGACGAAGGAGGAGACCGCCAGCTACATCAAGCACCACCTCACGATCGCCGGCCGCGGGGACACGCTGTTCTCCGACGACGCCGTTGAACTGATCCACCTCACCAGCCGCGGGCTGCCCCGCTCGGTGAACAACATCGCCTGGCAGTCCCTTATCGCCGCCTTCACCGAAGAGAAAGGCATCGTCGACGAGTCCTCCACCCGCCTCGCGATCACCGAGACGCACGCGACAGAGTGATCACGAAAACGACACTATGTCCACAAAGACCCCGGCGGCCTGACGGCCGCCGGGGTCGTTTCACCTCAGCCTGTCAACGACGAGCACGTCGCCTTCGTGCACATCTTCAGCGTCGCTCAACAGGCAGCCGCCTATTTCGCACGGGAGGTGAAGTGAGCCCTCACCGCTGGGACTTCATCTCCGACAACCGCGCCGACTTCGGCGTCAAGCGGATGTGCCGCGTGCTCGGGGCGTCCCGCTCCGGCTACTACCGCCATCTGGCCACCGAGCAGGCCCGCGCCGAACGCCAGACCGAGGAGAAGCAGACCGTCAGCGAGGTCCGCGCCATCCACGCCGAGCACGACGGCGCCTATGGTGCCCCGCGCGTCCATGCTGAACTGCGTGCGAGGGGACGCAGGATCAACCACAAGCGCGTCACCCGGTTGATGCGGATCAACCACATCGTCGGCCGGCACCTGCGGAAGAAGAAGCGGACGACCATCGCGGACAGGACCGCGCCGCCCGCGCCGGACCTGGTGATGCGCGACTTCACCGCGGACACGCTGAACACCAGGTGGTGCGGCGACATCACTTACATAGCCGTCGGCGCGACGTGGCTCTACCTCGCCACGGTCATCGACATCTGCTCGAACAGGTGGTGGGCTGGTCAATCGCCGACCACATGCGCACCTCGCTGGTCACCGACGCGATCGAGATGGCCGTGGCCGCCTTCGCCGAGGTATGCCGCCGCCACGGCATCCGGCGCAGCATGGGCCGGGTCGGCTCGAGCTACGACAATGCCCTCGCCGAGTCGTTCTTCCAGGGCCTCAAGCGCGAATTGCTCCACGGCAGGCGCTGGACTTCGAAGGCACAGACACGACTCGAGCTGTTCCGCTGGCTGTCGTACTACAACAGGCGCCGTCGACATTCCGCCCTCGGCTACCTCACACCAGCCGAGTTCGAACAACAACTGATCACGTCACGTACGCTGTCACTCATCGCATGAAACTCGGTGTCCACTCCCGGGGATCAACCTCAGGATGAAAGAGGTTCACTGACTTGTGAGGCGCTGTGGGCGGTTGGAGGTGAAAGACGATCCGCCTGACGGCGAATCGTCTTTCGCTGGGCCTTGACCCGAATTCTGGACAGGGGTTATGCGGCTGGTGCCAGCGTAGTTGATGTTGTTTCGGACGCTGTCTCGTAGGAGATCGGGCTGCGGTGCCCGAGGCGGGAGTGACGGCGTCGGGTGTTGTAGCGGTGCAGCCAGCGGAACGCGTCGAGGCGGGCCTCGCGCTCGCTGGACCAGTGCTTGCGGTCTTGGAGCGTCTCGTGTTTGAACGTCGCGTTGAAGGACTCGGCGAGCGCGTTGTCTGCTGAGCTGCCGATTGCGCTCATGGACTGACGGACGCCGACCTTGAGGCAGGCGTCGGCGAACGCCCGGCTGGTGTGCTGGGTGGACTCAACTGATCGTCGCAACACCTCGTAGTCGGAGGTGGAGCGATGGGTGTGGGCCCGCAGCAGCGCAGGGTTCGCGAGTACAGGGGCCAGATGCCGTCGCCGGGCCGGCCGACGGTTGCGTGGCGGGAGGATCGGGTCCGGTTCTGGGCGGCGATCGCCCGGGGACTCCGGTCAGAGGAGGCGGCGGCCGAGGCCGGAGTGTCGCCCGCGGTCGGGACACGGTGGTTTCGCCACGCTGGGGGCGTGGGACCGAACCTTTCACCGACGGTGTCGGGACGCTATTTGTCGTTTTCGGAGCGCGAGGACATCGCCGTGTGGCGTGCTCAGGACGTCGGGGTTCGTGAGATCGCGCGTCGGCTGGGCCGGTCGCCGTCGACGATCTCGCGGGAGCTTCGCCGCAACGCGTCAACGCGCACCTATCGGCTGGAGTATCGGGCGTCCCTCGCGCAGTGGCATGCCGAGCGGCGGGCGCGGCGACCGAAGACGGCGAAGCTGGCCGGGAACGAGCGGCTGTGTCAGTACGTGCAGGACCGGCTCGCCGGGGTGCTCCGGGCTCCGGACGGGAAGCCGGTGACGGGGCCGGTAACGCCGCAGTGGAAGGGCCGGAACAAGCCCCGGCGGCAGGACCGGCGGTGGGCGACATCGTGGAGTCCGCAGCAGATCTCGAACCGGCTCAAGGCCGACTTCCCTGATGATGAGTCCATGCGCATCTCGCACGAGGCGATCTACCAATCCCTCTACGTCCAGGGACGCGGCGCGCTCAAGCGTGAGCTGGTCGCCTGCCTGCGGACCGGCCGTGCGCTGCGTGTCCCGCGAGCACGCTCCCGGCAGCGTCCCGGCGGCCATGTCACACCCGAGGTGATGATCAGCGAACGACCGGCCGAGGTCGGGGACCGCGCGGTCCCGGGGCACTGGGAGGGCGACCTGATCATCGGCCTGAACCGCTCGGCGATCGGCACGCTCGTCGAGCGCACGACCAGGTTCACGATGCTGCTGCACCTGCCCCGGATGGACGGCTATGGCGTCGAACCGCGGGTGAAGAACGGCCCGGCACTGGCCGGCACCGCGGTGCCGAGGCCGTCAAAGACGCGATCGTCGCCACGATCACCACGCTGCCCGAACATCTGCGTCGGTCACTGACCTGGGACCGCGGCACAGAGCTGGCCCAGCATGCCCAACTCCGCATCGACACCGGGCTGCAGGTCTACTTCGCCGACCCACACAGCCCCTGGCAGCGCGGCACCAACGAGAACACGAACGGACTCCTTCGCCAGTACTTCCCGAAAGGCACAGACCTGTCGCGATGGGATACCGACGAGCTCGCGGCCGTTGCGCTCGCACTCAACAACAGGCCCCGCAAGAGCCTCGGCTGGAAGACACCCGCCGAAGCCCTCAACAAACATCTACTCTTGCTCCAAGAAGCCAGTGTTGCGACGACCGATTGAGTCCGGACAGGGCGCCGTGATCGGTGTGTATGACCGCTCCGGCGAGGCTGCCACGGGTGCGTTCGGCGGCGGCCAGGGCGTCGATGACGAGATCAGTGCGCATGTGATCCGCGATCGCCCAGCCGACGAGGCGGCGTGAGGCGAGGTCAATGACGGTGGCCAGGTAGAGGAACTTCCCGCTCTCCACGGGGAGATAGGTGTTTCCGGTCCCGGGAGATGCTTGACACTTCGGTCCCAGCTGATGGTTGACACGGTCGTGATCGGCCTTTCTGTGCACGGCGTTGCGGCGTGTGGCAGGAGGCCGGGATTGACGCTGGTGGAGTTGTCGGTTGTCAAGCAGAGATACCGGGCTGTCCTGGCGGTGCTGGGGATGCGACGGTGACGGAGGTCGCCCCTCAGCTGGGTGTGTCTAGTAGTACTTCGTTAGGTCGGTTTGGTGGTGTGGTGTGGGTTCGGGCATGGTGGTGCGGTGGACTTGGGGGAAGTTGAGGGACTGCGGGGCGA
>NZ_JBWKDT010000094.1:0-7402 GCF_056435785.1 Streptomyces sp. NPDC043870 | reverse complement strand
AACAGCCGCTTCGCGTGGCGGCGGGCGGGGGTGTCGACCCGATCGGGCGGCGGTGCGGAGGTCGACGGCGGCGTGACTGCTTCGGGCTCGGGCACTGCGGCCGACAGGCAGCCGCGGTGCGCGGCGGCGATGTCCGCGACTCGCTTGGACAGCCCTTGCCACAGGTGGAAACGGTCGCTGACCTGCACAGCTTCCGGGGCGCCGTCGGCGATGCCTTGCCGGTAGACCAGCGAGCCGTCGCGGCAGACGACCTCGACGCCGGGATGGTCGCGCAGCCAGCCGGCCAGCTGCTCAGCGTCCCGGCCCGCCCAGAGCGTGAGCGGGAGCCGGGTGTCGGCATCCACCAGCAGGGTGCCGTAGACGTCGGCGTACAGCGCGAAGTCATCCACGCCCAGCACCCGGGGCGTGGCCATCGTCGGCAGCGGCATGTGCATCAGGTGGAACAGCACGCTGGTCCGAGACAGCGGCACGTTCAGGATCTGCAGCAACCGGGAGCCACCGCGTCCGGCGAGCAACACCGCGGCCATCTCCACCAGATGCTGGAGCAACGGAGTGCGGCGCTGGTAGCGCACGGTCAGCTCATCGACCTGCTCGGCGAACGTCCGGCGCCCGCAGCGCGGGCTGTCACAGAACAACCGCCGCACCGACAGGCCGATCGACACCGGACGGCCACCGACGGCGAGGTCGGCCAGCGTGCGGGCATAGCGGCTGTGCGCCCGCACCGAGCTTCTGCCGCAGTCCGGGCAGGCAACCGGTAACTCGCGGGTGCGGGCGGAAATATGGACCACACCGCTCTCCACCCACACCCGCTCCACCCGCACCGCATCCAGGTGCGGGGACACGATCCGTACGAGGTCATCACACTCTCTGACGGTGCCGCCACCTGTGACGGAGCGTCACCGGCGCGCGGTGGCACACCCCGACGTCACGGAAATCTTGCCAGGGCCACGTTCACTTGTACGCCGACAACCGTTCGTTCAGGTCTGCCGGCTGGCGCGGAACCGCAGCGTTTGAAGAGATCGAATCTGGCGCTGCCGTAGTGCTGGCACTTGACAAAGCCCTCGACGTCTCATCGCAACCACGCGCACGAGCTCGCTACTTACCGTGCGTCGGTGTCGAGCGCTGCTGCGTTGGGCAAGAAGGTCTGGGCGTTGTTGGGGGTGCCGCCGAGGCGTAGATGCAGGTATGGCGACGTTGCCGGTCGGGACGGGGGCGCCGCTCCGGCGAGGCCGGAGCGTGCGGTGGGCACTGAGCGACCCGTCAGCGTCGCCGCAGGCGCTGCATGGGGATCAGGTTGAGTAGGAGACCGATGACGGCGATACCGGTGATGAGGTTCAGGCCCGGGTGGTAGGGGGCAAAGGAGCTGCCACTGTGGACTACTCCAGTGAGCAGCACGGTGAGAAAGGCGAGGACCAGGGATGCGCCGACCAGCGCAGAGGTCTGCACCAAGCCGGAAGCGAAGCCTTGCTCGGAATCGTCGATGCCTTTGGTCGCCTGGGCAATGATCGCGCTGTAGCCGAAGGCGAAGCCGCCGCCGAGAAGCAGCATGGACGGGAGCATGGTGAGCATGTACCCAGGGGAGGTACCCGCTGATACGAGAAACCAGCCGTAGCCGAGAGTGGTCGCGATCATCGAGGCACGGACCAGCGGAACCGTTCCAAAGCGGTTGATGAACTTCCCGGCGAAAGGCGAACCGATCGCGACAGCCAAGCCCACGGGCAGAAGCGCGAAGGCCATGTGCAGTGGGGACCAGCCGCGGCCGTCCTGCAAGAAGAGAGGCAGCATGAACTGGAAACTCGAGTAAGAGCCCACCAGCGCCATGATGCTCAGATTGGCACGAATCGTGTTGCCGTGACGCAAGATGCCGAACCGCACCAGCGGGTGGCGAACGCGCTTCTCGATCAGGACGAAAGCGACCAGCAACACGGCAGCCAAAGCGAGGGTGCCGAGAGTCGCGGCGGAGGTCCAGCCCTTGAGAGGGGCGCTTACGACTGCGTAGACGACCAGCATCATGCCGGTGGTGAGGGTAATGGCGCCAAGCGGGTCGTAGTCGCGGCTGTTGGCGGGGCGGTTCCGGGGGATCAGCAGGAAGCCCGCGACCAGGGCAAGCAGGGCGAGGGGTGCGGGCATCAGGAAGATGAAGCGCCACCCGATGCCGGCGAGCAGACCGCCGAGGATAAGGCCCGACGAGTAGCCCATAGCGCCAAAGAGAGTCAAGACCGAGAGCGCTCGGTTGCGCTGCGGGCCTTCCGGAAAGGTCGTGGTGAGGAGGGAAAGGCTCGTGGGAGCAGTGAACGCCGCCGCCACGCCCATGATGAATCGGGTGGCGATCAGCAGCGAACCACTGGTGGCGAGGCCCCCCAACAGCGAGCCCACGACGGAGACGCCGAGCGCGATCAGCATGACTCGGCGGTGCCCCAGCAAGTCGCCAGTTCGGCCGCCAAGCAGCAGCAGTCCACCGTAGCCGAGAAAGTAGCCGTCGATGATCCACTGCAGTGAAGTGGGCCCCATGTCCAGGGCGTGACCAATGGAGGGCAGGGCGATCCCGACCATCGAGCCGTTCAGACTGTCCATGAACAGCACCAGACACAAGACGGCCAGGACACCCCACGATCGCGCAGACCAGCGCTGCTCGGAGTCGCCAGGCGTAGTCCTGGTGAGGCAGTTGGTCGAGGACATCGGGGGAGGCCTTTCTCTGGCTGCCTGGGCAGGCGATGGCCCAGGCAGCTGATGTGAGAGCAGACACCCACCCTGGTCCATCCCAGACATGACCGCTGTCAGCCGATTGGCCCGCCGCATGGGGGAAATCCAGCTCAGGTAACCAGCGAAAAGTTGCCAACCGGTAGGTATTGGTCCTGCAACTTCCGTTCCCACAGGGCATCCTGATGCATGGTCGGCACGGCCTCGCTCACGCACCGCGAGTCGATAGTGGTCAGGGGCGTGCATCCCGGCCCGTCTCCCCTCTCCGGCGGCGACGGGACGGCACTCGGTAGGTGCCGGTGCCGTCCCTGCCATCCGGACCAGTCAGTGGCCGAGTCCCACCTGCACGATCTTGATGACGACCAGGACCATGGCGATCAGCAGGTAGGAACGCAGCGCGCCCATGCCGATCTTGCGGACGGTGGACATCGCCGGCTTCGTCAGCGTCTCCAGCGGCGGCATCCGCCAGGAATCGCGGCCAGTGCGGTCGACCGGCTCCGGGCCGGCAGTGCGGCGCTTGAGGAGCGCATATCCGGCGGCCAGCACCCCGGTGACGCCGCAGGCAGCCATGATTTGCCGAATCGCGCCCGCGGAGATGTCCGGGAAGAGCACCGCGGCGGTCAGGATCACTGATAGTGCGACCAGCACCCCGACCACGGCGGCGGTGAACACGTTGGTCTTCGGCCCGTTCACCCACGGGCCGAGGACCTGCTTGTCATTGCACAGCAGCAGCAGGAACACCGACGCGGACGGCAGCAGTACACCGGCGAGGGTCTGCACTCCCTCGGTGAGCAGACCCAGCGGGGAGCCGGGAATCAGCACGATTGCTGCGGCGGCGGCGACCAGCCCGGCGTAGACGGCGTAGAAGCCCTTGGCGCCGCCGAGTCCGCGGTGCAGGGAGTGCTTCATGCCGAGCACATCGCCGATGGCGTACGCGGTGGACAGGGAGACCGCGAACGCGCCGATGATCGAGGCGTCCAGCAGCGCGATCGCGAACAGTACTCCGGCGAGCTTGCCCACCTTTGCTGCCAGGCCGGTGGCGATGCCGGCGGCGTCGGTGAACTGGCCGAAGCCGTGGGTGCCGGCGAACGCGGCGGCGGTGAAGCCCATCATGGCCGCGGCTCCGATGACCACGATCGCGATGCCGATCCACAGGTCGATCCTCTCGTAGCGCATGAACCGCGGGGTGATCCGCTTGTCGATCACGTACGACTGCTGGAAGAACAGCTGCCATGGCGCCACGGTGGTGCCGACGATGCCAATGATCAGCAGCATCACGGTGGACAGTTCGCCCGCGCCACCGGGGAGGTTCGGTACCACGAAGTCGCGGGCCATCTGGCCGGTGGCGGGGTGGACTAGGAAGTAGATCGGCACCAGCAGCAGCGAGGCCGCGCACAGGGTCATGGCGACACACTCGAACCGGCGGAAGGAGCCGGTGAACGCCGACGCGATGATGACTATCGCGGCGATGAGCACGGCGGCGGCCTTCGGCAGGCCCAGATAGCCGGCCGCGAGGGCGATGCCGATGAACTCCGTCACTAGCGTGAGCGCGTTGAGACAGAACAGGTCGATCACGCTGAAGGCGCCCCAGAACTTTCCGAACCGCTCCAGGATGAGCCGGGCGTGCCCGACTCCGGTGACGGCGCCGAGCCGCAGCACCATCTCCTGGTTCACGTACAGCACCGGCACCAGCAGGAGTAGGGTCCACAGCAGGTGGGTCCCGTAGTTCTGGCCGGCCTGGCCGTAGGTGGCGAACGCGCCGGCGTCGTTATCGCCGACCATCACGATCAGGCCGGGGCCGACGATGGCTAGCAGCGTCTTCAGCTTTGCCGTCAGCCCCCGGCGCTCGCCGTGGTCGTCGAGCTTGATGGTGCCCAGCGCACCGCGGATGTCGCCGAGGTGCGCGTCGTCCAGCACCGCCGCCCGAGGCGCTGAGATCTTGGTGGTCATCGTGTCAGCCATGTCATGCCTCCAACTCCCCAAGCGGGGGAGGTTAGGGGGCACACAGCAGCCATCGCCCCTACAGCGCGGACGAGGCAGGTCAGCACGGACCCACCCCGCGGCCGTCAGACCGCACGGGGGTGCGAAGGCGGGGGCTCCGCGCTGGGGGAGGTGGTTACCGCGTGCCGGACGAATGCGAGGACAGGCGGATCAGGGGCCGACGGCCCGGACTACTGTGACTGCAGTCCACGTCTCTCGCCTCCTTCCGGTTGGGGGGACGCCCGGACAGGCGTGGGCCGATGTTGACGTCCGGCGGGTTCGCCGGCTTCACCACCACGGCTGTCGAGGCCGCCGTGTGGCTGGATCTGACCCGGCAAGCGCCGAGTACACTGCGCCTTGGTTGACTCTGACCTCGTCGCCGAGCGTGTGCCAGCTCTCCGCTAGCCGGCGCCCTGTTTCTTAAGCCGCCCGGCTCTGCGCCCGCCCCGCCGCGGCATAGCGCTCCGAAGATGGCCGGACCACCCCAGCGAGGTGGCTGCCGCCGCCCGGGCCTGAACGGGGGGCCACTGCCCGTGGTTCTTGCTCCGCGCTGTGCTGGCTGTCCGACCCGGCGCCCGGACCAGGCCGGACAATCATATGGACGCCACGTCCCCGGCCCGAAGTCGGCGGGACAAGCCGGACGCAAGACACGGCCCGATGGCCGAGGCGCCAGCAGGCGCCGAGCTGTCGGCGGCCGGCTGGACTCAGTGCCCAGAAGACAGCGACGGCAGTCAAGGCGGAGACCGCACCGCCCGTCGCCATGCCGAAGTGGGCGCCGTAGGTGTCCGTGACCCAGCCCACCAGGGGAGCGCCTATGGGAGTGCTGCCGGTGGTCACCACCATGTACAGCGCCAGCACACGCCCGCGCATCTCGGGATCGGTGCTCAGCTGCACACTCGTGTTGGCCGCGCTGTTGAAGGTCATGATTAGCAGACCGATCGGCACCAGCAGCGCCGCGAACAGCCACAAATCCGGCACAAAGGAGTCCACAGCCAGCAGGACGCCGAAGAGCACGGCCGCTGCGAGTATCAGTCTCGGCCTGACCTCTCGGCGTCGCAGGGCAAACGCCACCCCGACAAGCCCGCCGACCGCCACCAGGCAATTCATCAGGTCAAAGACCCCGGCGCCGCGGTGGAACACATTATGGGTGAACGCTGGCAGCCAGACCGGAAGGTTGAAGCCGAAAGTGCCCAGGCATGCGGCGAGCGCGATGGACCTGACCAACTCCGGCCGCGCGGCTACATAACGTAGTCCTTCACGCAGCTGGCCTTTTGCCCGCGGGGGCCGCTCGGTGCGGTTCAGCTGGGCGCCGCGCATGAGGAGCAGAACGCTGATCATGGCTGCGTAGGACACTCCGTTAACGAGGAACGCGTATCCACTGCCGACAGTGGCAAGCAGGGCGCCTGCCACGACTGGACCCGACAGGCGTGTGAACTGACGGGTTGCCGAGCTCAGGCACACGGCATTGGCGAGCCGGCCGGGCCCCACTATTTCGGCGACGAATGAGTGCAGGGAGGGGGTGTCGACGACGGTGACAAGGCCGAGGATCAACGAAGTCAGCCACACCTGCCAGACCTGCACCTCCCCGCTGAGGGTCACGATGGCGAGCACCGTGCAAGCCAACCCCATCACGGACTGCGTAATCAGCAGCAGCTTCTGCTTGGGTAGCCGATCCGCGAGTACGCCTCCGTAAGGGCCGAGCAGGAGCGTAGGCAGGAACTGGAGGGTGAGGGTGATACCGACGGCGGATGCCGAGCCGGTCAACGCATGGACGAGCCAGTCTTGGGTGATGCACTGCACCCATGTGCCGGTATTCGATACGGCCATTCCTGCGGCGTACAGGCGGAAGTTCCGGACGCGGAGTGACTCGAACATGCCGGAGTTGCTGCGTCGGTGGGCCTGACGGGACTCGGGCGGGGCCGGCGGGTGCGTACTCACGGAATACCTCTCGTCGTGCGGTTCCGGCTTCGGCGCGGCGGCGCGGAAGGTGCAGCGCTTGGGGACACACCGCACGAGTGTGGACTTCGCGGGCACGGCGTTTGGTCATCCGAGTGGAGGACCGACCGGATGGTAGGCCTAGAAGAATCAAGAAGATCTTGGTGAGGGGAGTGTCCGGCCGTGGGCCGGGCGGCCTTTCGATCTATGAGGTGGCGGGGTTGATCGCCCAGGTTTTGCCTGTGCGGGTGAGTCCGAGGTTGATCAGTCGGCGGAGGTTGAGGGCAGCTGCTCGGGTGTGGAGCCAGGTGTCGTTGGTGATGGTTCCGCGGTAGCGGAGTTTGCGGTTGCCGTGGTGGACGAGCCAGGCGACGGCGCGTTCGACGGGCGTCTCCAGCGGCCGTAGGTGGCTTGCCAGTCGGGGTCGGTGGCGGCCTGGTCGCGGGCGGCGCTTGGAGGTCGTGGTGGGGACGGATGGTCAGGATGCGTCCGGCCTTGGCCTTGGTGCACCTCTCGCGCAAGTGGCCATCCAGTGCACAGATCCTTGAAGTGGGCCTTGCGCTGTAGCGGTGCACGAACCGCTCATGCAAGACCTTCAGTTCACCAGCCCACGACCGGGCATCAGCAAGTTCCCCACCCATGAGCTGACCAACGACCGACCTGCCCAACCGTCACGGCAAGCACCGTTGCAGCTAGCTACTTGCCCCTGAAAAAGGGTTTGGGCTGGTGAAGGGGCCGGTGCTGCGAGACGGCATTGTGCCACTGGCCTGTCGGCGGCGTGTCCCTC
>NZ_JBWKDT010000093.1:0-7570 GCF_056435785.1 Streptomyces sp. NPDC043870 | reverse complement strand
GCCCAAGACCGTCCCACCCATGCAAAACCCCCGCTACACTCCCCACCGCCAGGCCGTTGACCAGCAGAAATACAGAAGTCCGGCTGGAGTATTAGCACTCCAGCAGCACTTTGACGTTTTCCCAGTTCAGGGGCGGTCTGGGTGAGTGTAGGGGGCTGGGTTCCGGCCTGTGCTCTCTTTCCCGGACCGCCCCTCGATCGTGTGCAGCCGCCGCTGACAGGGGCAGCGGCGAGCGACGGCTTGGCATCGTCCGCGCCAGTGTGACCCTCTCAGCGCGGGCCTGATTGAGCGCGTGTGACGGGTGTACCTGGCCGTAGGCCGTGGGTGGGCTTCTTCGCCCGCCGCCCACGCCCCGTGTCTGCCGGATCAGTGGCCGATCACCTGGCGGTCGCGTGGCAGACGGCCTACGGGATGCACCCGGATCCGGTGCGCACGTACAGCGAAGCCATCAAGGCAGTCGAGAGCGCCGCGCACGCCACCATCGAGCCCAACAACGCCAAGGCGACGCTCGGCACCATGCTCCGCGTGACCCGCAACTCGCCCTCGAAGTTCACCACCACGCTGTCCACGCCGACGGGCAAGGAGTCCATCGCCCCCGTGGAGGCGATGATGCGCGCGCTGTGGGAGGGGCAGACCTCCCGCCACGGCGGGCAGACCGCCACCGTCCCCGAGACCCTGGAAGCCGCCCGGGCCGGTGTCCACCTCGCCGCAACCCTAGCGCAGTGGTTCGCCTCCGGCGCCGTCGTCCGTACCCCTGACCCAGGTTCTGGCTCCCGATACCGAGAACTTACCGGGAGCCAGAACCGAGGCTGTGAGAGAGGACCACGTGTCAGGAGGGCGGGACTCGCCGGGCCCGCAATCAGCCGCCCCGGGTAGTGCCAACTGTCGGTGTGCTCGGGGGAGGCGTCCCGGCGCCGCTGCAGGGGCCGCGCGCGGGGCGCGCAGCGAAGCCGCCACGGGTCAGGCCACTGAATGAGTCACCGTCCCGCTGTAGAGTCCGCCGATCGCGTCTTGCGGAATGGTGATCTCCAGGGTGGGGTTCCAGCTCGCGCTGTTGTTTCCGCTGCCGGAGGCCTTGGAGAACGCGGTGCGCGTGGCTGCTCGAGGCTGACCCGGGCGGCACGCTGCGCTACGACCAGTCCTACGTCCGCCACGAAGGCCCGCTCACCCGGCTGAAGTTCGGGCACATGGCGGCCGCGCTGCCCCGCATGGTGGCCATGGTGCTGCGTACCGGCTGGCAGACGGACCGGCGGGCGCTGGCCGGGGTCGTGGCAGCGCAGCTCGGGCAGGGCGTGACGGCCGGGTGGGGGCTGGTGGCGGTCGCCTGGCTGCAGGGCCAGTAACGACGCCCCCGCCAGCCGGCACCCGGGCCTGCCAGGCCCTGGCTCGCCCGGGTCCCCGTCACGAGAGCGCGGCACCCGTCTCATGGCCGAGGTAGTGTCCGCCTCGGGCTGACTTGCTGAAGCAGGCTCTGTGCGACTGGAGTTGCTCCCTCCCCAGCTGGTGCGCAAGGATCCCGGTCCACACCCACCACACGGGCAGGGCAGGGGGCCGCAATGCCGTGGGAAGACGGGAAGACCCGATACGTAGGGAAAGGGACGGTAACGCTCGCCGACGGGCGCGAGGTCCCGATCGTCGCCGCCCTGGTGCTCAAGCTCGATCCCGAGACGGTGCCGGACTTCACTTACGACCGGCACACCACCTGGGTCGGGAGCATCCACACGGACACCGACGACAACCTCTGGGACGCCTCCCCCGGCCTGCTGACCCTCCCCGACGGCCGGGCAGGCACGTTCATGACCACGAGCGGGCCGCCCGACCTCGTCGGCGTCTCCGGTATCGGACCGGCCCCATTCGGTCCGCTCCGGGACACCGACGCGCACTGGGAGGCACCCGAACTCGCCGTTGCCGATGCCCCTCCCCTGGACGGGGACGAAGCCGATGACACGCAGCGGGCCGCCGAGGACCGAGAACGGGGCGCGACGGCGGGGCATGACGGCCGAAGAGCTTCAGGCCCGCTACCGCGTCCGGTGGATTCCCGACTGACATGACACGCCGTTGCCCAGCGCCGGACCGTTCTCGGACGCGGAAAGAACCAGGGCGCCGGTACGGCCGAGACCCCTGACGTGAAAGCCGTGGGACATGACTTGGTCCCTGCCCGAGCCGATGCTCGCCAGCACCGTGGACTCCGCCGCCCTGCCGTGCGGGCGGGTGGCGGAGCCCGAGTGGAACGGCTACCGCGCCCAGCTCGCTGTGTATGCGGGCCGTAGGTCGGGTCGTGGTCGGCCCGGCCACGGAGCCGACCTGCTCCTGGCTCGGTGTTCAAAACCGTTGATCGGTCGGAATCAGTAGCTCCTCTGCGGCGATCCTTCCTGACGAGCGGGATCTCGCGGGCGAGTTAGAGGTCGTCGGTTCAGTGGGTCGCTGAGCAGCGAAGGGCATACTCAGCCGCGAAGCTCACCGCCGACAAGCTCCAGCAGCTGGCCGACTGGGGGTTGGATTGGGCGGCCTGATCGTTCAGCGATGACGGCGCCCGCCCCGGGGATGGCGCCGTCCGGGGTCATCTGCGGCGTCTCCGGGTAGCCGAAGTGCTGGATCAGCCCCGCGGCGAGGGCAGAGGTGGCCGCGGTCAGGCCCGGTCCGTCCTCGGCCAGGTCGTCGATATCGAAGACGGACGTCGCCTGGGGCGGCTCGGTCACCTGGTGGGTGCCAACCGTGCCGCCCATGTTCGCAGGGCCGCGCGGGTGGCGTAGTTCGGCTGGTAGGTCGGGCGTGACGGGCACGATCGTGGCGCGCACCGTGGCCGTGCCGCCGACTGCGGCGCGGTCGCGCGCGTGGCGGGCGAGCAGCCGCAGGCCGGACCAGACGTCGAGGACCAGGTCTTCGTCCTCGATCAGGCTGGAGGTGGTGTTGGGGTCGATCTGGCGGGGCGGGGCGAGGTCACTGCGGTTGGCGGCGATGGCGGCGAAGGAGCCGGCGCCGCTCTGGTGGAGTTCGCACGCGATCCATGTGGCCTTCCCGGGTTCGGGGCCGCCGTGCGCGATCAGGCGGCGGCTGCCCACTGTGACGTGGCGGACAGACACCATGCGGGGGATGACGAGGAGGTCCTTGTCCATCGTCTCCTGGCGGAAGGCACGCAGGGTCTTGGTGTCGAGGGCGAAGTCCCCGCTGAGGTCCGGGACCAGGGTGACGACGACGTAGGTCTGGTCGCTTGTGTCCAGGCGGCTGATCAGGTCGCGTTCGTAGCGGATCAGGTCTTCGTGGCGGGTCTGGCGGCGGGCGAAGCGGTCCTGGTAGGCGGCGGCGACTTCGGCCTCGGTCAGGTAGACGATGCTGGCGCCGTTGCGGCGGGGGTAGCGCAGGCCCTCGTTGACCAGGACTCCGTGAGGTGCGGAGGGACTGCGGGGCACGGCAATCATCAGGACCCCGTGGCCGGGCTGGCTGGGGTCCTCAATCTGCCTGACGTCGAAGGTAGGCAGCGGGTGGACCTGGTCGGCGACGATATTGCGGATCCGCAGCACCTCGCCGTCGCTGAGTGCGACCCCGGGGGAGTTCCGCGGCTCGGGCCTGGTCGTCTTCAGTGACTCCGAGCAGCAGGACCCCGCCAGCGGTGTTGGCCAGGGCCGCCACGTCCCCTGCCAGGTCCCGCCGGGCCCTGTCGTTGCCGCCGTAGAGCTCCCCCTTGAACTCCAGGTCGTAGGACTCGGAGACCGCGTTCGTCTTCAGGCCGGCGACTTGGGCGTACGACACTGCGTCCAGCCGGGCCCCGAAGAGCCCTTCCAGACGACGGGAACGAAGAGCAACCATGACGCCCGATACTGCCCGAGGTATCCTCATCCGTCACGAGACGGGCTACTGCACCAGCGCGGCGAGGGCTTGCTCGGCCATCTGCACGCCCATCGTGGCCGCGATGGTGGTGCCGGTCTCCAGGAGCTTGTCCTTGAGCTGGGTGGCGAACTGCCGCAGGCGGCCCGGCTCGGGGTTCGGGGAGGTCGCTTCGGCGTGGAGCTCCTGGGCGACGCGCTCCAGCTCCACACGGTCTTGGTCGGACATGCCCAGGGTGGTGCTGACCTGGCCGATGTACCCGGCGAGCTGGGCGAACAGCGTCGGGTCGACGCCGTCGGTGTTGTTCTGGGTGAAGTGCTGCTGCTCGCCGATGATGACGCCCTTGGCGTTCGGCATGTAGTTGTTGTATGTGGTGCCAGGGCGGGGCTGGTTGATGTGGTCCTGCACGCTTCCTCCTGCCAGGGCGCAGCTGACGCCCCGGGGTGTGATGGCGACCGTGGCGGGGTCGGTGTCGATGCGTTCGATCAGCTTGTGCTCTGTCAGGTGGGCGAGCGCTTCGTGCAGCTCGGTTCCGGTGATCTCGGATCCGGCGAAGTAGGCGGCGGGAGTGGCGAGGAACAGCACCGGGTTGACGGGCTTCTGGTCGCCGGCGGTGTCGAACAGCCAGCGCTGGAAGGCGTCCATGGTGTAACGGAGCCGGGCGGCGCGGTCCTGCCACAGCTTCTTCAGGCGGTGGATCGCGGCGCGGCCTGCGTCGGTGAGGTGGACGTCGGGGGTGCCGCCCATGGTGCGCGCGACTCGGACCAGGTCGCGCTGTTCCAGCTCGAAGGCGAGCACGGACGCGTCCTCGCCGTGCATCTGCTGTTCCTCGACGAACCGGGTCACGTCGATGTAGTGCGAGGGGTTCAGTTGGGCCTGCTCGTCCAGCCACATCAGGAGCCGGGCCAGGATCGGGTCACCTTCGGCGGTGTCACGGCCGGGCACGAAGCCTCCTTCGGAAGACGTCTCCGTCTGGATCGGCACGCGGATCGGCTTCCGCCGGGCCGCGCGCTCATAGCCCTTGGCGATCTCCTTGAGATGCTTCTCGATCGCGCGCTGATTGATGGAGTTGCGGGCCATGCTGCCCTCCCGTCTCAAGTACCTCAGTGCCAAGGGTACGGAAGGGGTCCGACAATGGGCCGTCCGTTTTCCGGGGCGGCACGGCGGGGATGGGGGTACTCGCCAAAACCGGGCGGGCACCCGCGTATCAGCTGTCAGTCGGTCGGGGCAGAGCGTCCCGGTCTGCTCGCCGGTGGCCCGCGCGGTGGCTTCGGCGTCAGTCAGGGCCAGCACCTGCGTGGGGTGGGCGGTACCGCCGATCGGGGCGAGCCTGCGTGCGCCGGGTGCCGGTGGGGACGCGTCCCAGGATGACGGCGGCGAACTGCTCGGGGTCTGCGGTCCGAGGACGTGGGCGGTGGGGTAATGTCGAAGAGCACGTGCATGCGGGCCCGGCGGCCGTCGAACAGGACCTGGGACAGCGCGTCTATGGCCGGGGACGTCATCGGGTCGCGGGAGTCACGGGTCTTGTCCCGTAGCGGGCCAGCCGTCGCGCACGCGCTTCTTGTAGGCGGTAGCAAGGGAGCCGACTGCGGTCCCGACACGTCTACTGCCGAGGCTCACCCTTTAAAACCAGTGGCCTCACCGGCTTACACATTCGTGGCGTGGAAACCGAGGCGCGAAACAGACTAGTCACCCCAACGTCGCGAACATGTACGGCACGTGAAATGCCAGGTCGACAGCAATTCACACACGATCTCGGCTGGCAAAACGGACGAGGCGCACCGGACGTCGGGAAGTCTGGGGAAGGCGTGGGCGGCTGTTCACCGGCAGTCGGAGATTCCGGCGGCGCGACGCCTGTACTTCACGGCGACGCCTCGGATTTGGAGGGAGCGTCCACCGAGCTGGCAGGTGCGCCAGGGAGCGCGGGACCCACTGCCGGCGGAGCTTGCGTGTTCGATGGATGACCCGGCAGTGTTCGGGCCGATCGTGTAGGAGCTGGGCCTGGCGGACGCCATCAGCCTGGGGTTGCTGGCCCGATATCAGATCCTCGTCGTAGAGGTGCGTGACCCTGTGGTGACGCCCGAGCGGTTGAGGCCCCGTCCGCGGCCGTGGTGCAGGAATGTTCGATGCCTTGTGCTTGCGGCTCAGTTCGGTGTGGGCCTTGCGGCGGATCGGGGTGATGACCGCAGCGCGCCTGATGTGCTCCCTTGCGCGTGCGGAGGATCCTGCTGATCAATGGAGGCGGTGGCCCTCGCGCCCTGTTGTCCGCCAGCCTCCGAACCCGGTTGGAACCGCGAGACAAAGAGAGAGTGGTTAGTTCATGCGCCCTGAGGACAAGTCCCTGTCAAACCTCGGCCCGCTGCCGCCACGGGCCAGGCTGGCCCGTGGCGGAGTCATGGCATCACTGGCCCTGGTGATGCTGGGCCTCAGCACCCCTGCCCTCGCCGGCACCACCACCCCCGGCAACCCAACCGGAGACACCTCTCTCGCGGCAGACCACGACCGGTGCAACAAATTCACCTACGACAACGGAACCTTCAGCTTCACAACCGACCACGGCCGAAACAAGTGCAAGGGACCGACCGGAGCCACCGGCGCCACCGGACCTGCGGGACCGACCGGAGCCACCGGCGCCACCGGACCTGCGGGACCGACCGGAGCCACCGGCGCCACCGGACCTGCGGGACCGACCGGAGCCACCGGCGCCACCGGACCTGCGGGACCGACTGCTACCTACGCCCGCCTCGGCGAACCCCTGAATGTACAGCCTGGCCAGACGGCCACAAGCACAGCGTTTTGCGATCCGGGAGACATTATTACCGGGGGTGGAGAGGCGGTGGTCGGCGTGCCAGGGTCCGTCCAAAGCTTTACCACGGCTCCAGGCTCCTGGAGCGTGACCGTCACTAACAGCTCCACGACTCCTGTCCTCATCCAGGCCGAGGCGGTGTGTGCGAACGTTTCACCCTGATCGTCTCCCCGCCGAGCAGTAACAGCCTCGACGCCGTGCGAGGTGAGCGGGCAACCCCGGCGGGGACGGTTTGATGCGGGGCCCCATTGTTTTGGCGGGGTACGCGGATCGGGCCGGAAGGCTGTGGTGGATCGCGGAGATGTGCGCGCGCTGCGCGGCCGCCACCCCCGGCTGCCGGGTCCTGGACACCGCCCCGCCACCGCCACGATCCCGCACCATCCCGGTCGGCACCGACCCTGACGCGCGGTGTAGGCGGGGAGAAGTCGGAACGGCCCCGGACCGCTCACGGCGGATCCGGGGCCGTTCGGGCCACCAGGCATCTCTCAAGGCCGCGACAAGTGCCCCATGAGTTGCGGAGGCCTTACCTTCCCGGGTGATCGACTCAAGGTCACCGAGTAGGTCCGCGTTCGCAGCGCGGGTCGGGAAGGCACGCCCGTGCTCAAAAATGAGGAAGCTCGAAGTGGCACCACCCAGCAAGTAGACGCCGGAGCCGTCAGCTTCTCGTCGAAGCGACTGCGGGCCTCCATACGCCGCCGCAACCGCAAGACGACGATGATCGCGAGCGCCACGTTGATCGTCACCAACGCCGGACTCTGAACCGTTCCGGGTTTGATCGAGACTCTAGTACTCCAGCAGCACTTTGACGTTTTCCCTGTTCAGGGGCGGTTTGGGTGAGTGTAGTGGGCTGGGTTCCGGCCCGTGTTCTCTTTCCCGGACCGCCCCTCGATCGTGTGCAGCCGCCGCTGATAGTGGCAGTGGTCCGGGCAGCCTCCCGGC
>NZ_JBWKDT010000092.1:0-7830 GCF_056435785.1 Streptomyces sp. NPDC043870 | reverse complement strand
GCAGGCATACGCTGAGGCCGAGGCAGCTACCCAGACGGTACTTCGGTCCGCGATGCGGACGCTTCAGGGGCTCGCAGCTGAACAGCAGCGGGTTATTTCGCAGTTGGAGGAGAAGTACGGGGACTCGGAAGTTCTTCGGGATCTTCTCCTTATTGACCACATGAACGCGCAATTCGGACGTCGTGCGCAGGGTGTGGCTGTGCTGTGCGGCGGCTTCTCGGGGCGACGGACTGAGGTGGCTTCGGTCTACGACGTGGTCCGCAATGCGCAGGGCAGGATCAAGCACTTCGACCGAGTGCGGATTTACAAGAAGGGTGATTTTGGAATCACCCCAGCAGCCGTCGAGCCGGTGGCGCTGGCGTTGGCGGAGTTGCTCGACAACGCCAGCAGTTTTTCCCGGCCGGGGACTGAGATTGAGGTCAATGTCTTCCCCGTCCAAATGGGCATTTGCATCCGCGTGGACGATGCCGGGGTCGGCATGGATGAAGTGACGACGCAGCGGGCCATGAGGATCCTGAATAGCGACGGTACGTCAGGTCTTCCCGGGCTCGGCAATCCGCCCCGGTTTGGGTTTGCGGTGATCGGTCGGCTGTGCAAGGACTATGGCTTCACCGTGTCCGTGGACTCGACTTCGCCCTACGGGGGTGTGCGGGCTGTCGTTTTCCTGCCTGAGGAGATGCTCACCGGCATGCCCGATCCGAGGGAAGTCGAGCCGGTCGTCAGACCGATGTCGCTGCCCGAGACGCAGCAGGGTGAGGCTGCCGGTAGTGCCAGTACGACCGTCGAGGGACTGCCGCGACGCAGGCGGAAATCCCACACCGTGCCGACCCACCTCAGTGCCGGCTCGCCGGTGCCTCATCGAGCCGCGGCGGAGCAGGCGCAGATCATGAGTGCCCTCCAGCAGGGGACGCAGTTTGGCCGGGCCTTGGACACGGGCGGCGCGAACGGGACGAGCAGCACACCTGACGACAGAAAAGGACCTGAGGCTTCGTGAAGAATGACTTGTCATGGATACTCGACACGGTCTTGGAAATCCCTGGTGCCCTGCATGCGGTCCTGGTATCCGCCGACGGCCTGGTCTTGGCCCGCACGAAAGACCTCCCCAAGGACAACGCTGACGTCATCGCCGCCGCAGTGAGCGGTATGCAGTCACTCAGCCGCGCAAACGGTTTCTTCATTGATGGGAAACGCGGCGGCTCAACCCTTCAGTGGCGGCAGACGGTGGTGGAGTTCGACGGCGGCTGGATCTTCTGTATCGCCGCGGGCCTGGGCGCGTTTCTGGCAGTCGCAGCCGCGACGGACGTCAACATGGCCGACATCACCTTCAGGATGCAGAGGCTCGTCGGGCAACTCGGTGAGAAGCTGTCGACACCGCCCCGGGAGATCGACACACCCGCATGACCGAAAACGATCATCCCGTCCAGGCCATCGCTGCCAGCTTGGTACGGCCCTACGTGATCACGAGCGGCCGAGACCTGCCCGATGGCAGAGAGTTCACTGTGACAACCCTGGTCACCGCGGTGGCTGTCCATCATCATCGGCCAACCCAGCTGTCCCCCGAGGAGAAACGCCTGCTGGAGATATGCGCCGGCGGCTATTTGTCGGTCGCCGAGCTCACCGCACATATACGACTGCCTAGCGGAGTCGTGAAGATCCTTCTGAGCGCTCTCGCCGAGCACGGTTACCTCATTACTCGCCCGCCCGTTCCGCGTGCCCAACTCGCTGACCGAAAGCTCCTTGAGGAGGTGCTTCATGGTCTCCGGGCCCATTTTGGATGAGCAGGCATACCTCCCCGACGGTGCCGAGCAGACTGCTTTGAAGATCCTTGTCGTTGGCCACTTCGCGGTGGGCAAGACAACCTTCATCGGTTCGCTCTCGGAGATATCTCCCCTGTCCACCGAAGAGACGATGACTCGCGCCGGACAGACAATTGATGACCTCAAAGGAGTCCACGGCAAGACCACCACCACCGTGGCCATGGACTTCGGCCGCCTGACCATCAACAAGCACCTCGTGCTGTACCTGTTCGGCACACCGGGGCAGCAGCGGTTCGTGCAGATGTGGGAGGACCTGGCCCGCGGCGCGCTGGGAGCGGTCGTGCTGGTCGATCCAGATCGGCTGGCGGATTCCTTCGGCGTCATCGACCTCATCGAGCACTACGGGCTGGCCTATCTCGTTGCCGTGAACCACTTTGACGGCACAGCGCACCACACGGAGAGCGCATTACGTGAAGCGCTCGATCTGCTCCCTGACACTCCGGTCGTCACCTGTGACGCACGCGATGTGGATTCGTCAGCCGAGGCACTGATCACTCTGGTCCGCTACATACTGGACCGCGTCCACTTGGGGCAAGCATGAACACTGGGTCTATCCCCCCTGTACCACCGCCTGGATGCCCGGCATACGGCAGCGGCCAGCGGGTGCCGATGTACACAAAGCACTTTGCAGCCGATCCACAGGCCTACTACGACTACATGCGCCTTTTCGGGCCGACAGCGCCAGTGGAGCTGGCCCCCGGGGTGAAGGCGACGCTCGTCACCGGCCATCTTGCGGCTCTTCAGCTCCTGCAGAACCCCAGCGTCTTCCGTAAGGACGCACGCATGTGGAGGGACTTCAACCACGGGAAGATCAGCCCGGACAGTCCGGTTCTCCCGATGCTGGCGCACCGGCAGAATTGCATGTTCTCTGATGGGGCCGAGCACCGCCGACTGCGTCAAGCGGTCACGGACAGCTTCGCACGCGTCAACCCTCGCTGGCTGAGCCAGAGCACTGAGCGTGCCTCCCAGTACCTCATCACCCAGTTCAGTGCCCAGGGCTCAGCCGACCTCCTCAACGACTACGCCAAGCAGCTGCCGCTGATCGTGTTCAATGAGTTCTTTGGCTGCCCCGAAGGTATCGGCGACCGTGTCCTGTTCGGCCTCTCTGGCATATTCGACGGCATCAATGCAGAGGAGGCCAACGAGGTACTGCTCCAAGCCGTCAACGAACTGGTGGCCCTGAAGCGAGCCAGGCCCGGTGAGGACGTCACCTCCTGGCTGATGCAGCATCAGGCGCGCCTTACTGACGAAGAGATGGCCCACCAGCTCATTCTGCTCCTGGGCGCGGGAGCGGAACCCCTGCGCAATCTCATCGCCAACACCCTGTACCTGCTGCTGATCGACGACCGGTTCCTACAGGGCGGCGTGATCGATGAGGCCATCGACGTGACACTGTGGCGCAATCCGCCCATGTCCAATTACGCGCCGCACTATCCGGTTACCGATGTGGAGTTCGCCGGCGAACAGCTGTCGGCGGGTGACCTGGTGCTGGTCAGTTTCGCGGCTGCCAACTGCGATCCGGCCAACGGGGCTACGGCACAGAACCGAGCCCATTTGGCGTGGAGTGCGGGCCCGCACGGCTGCCCGTCAAGGGAGCCTGCGCGGCTCATCACCGTGACAGCCATCGAGACCCTGTTCAACCGGCTGCCCGATGTCACGCTCGCGGTGCCCAAGGACAGCCTGACCTGGCGACCCGGCCCATTCCACCGGGCACTTGCTGGACTTCCGGCCTGCTTCACCCCGCACCGGGCAGCGCTCCGGCCGAGTGAACAGCGCCAAGTACAGATTCCTGCAGACAACAACCGTGCCATACCCCAGAAGGGGCCGGGGGCATGGAGCAAATTCCTCGCCTGGTGGAACGGAGCGTGACCTAGCCACATGCACGACCAGCAGCCCCGCCACAGCGTGCACATGTTCTACCGAAGAGGCAGGCAAGCATCCGGTATCCGTACCGGGCATGAGTCAAAAGAAGATGCCGTGGGGTGCACAGGCGCCGTATACAACCCTTCCGCTCAGTTCTCTGCGGTGCCACTCCTGCGCCCACGGCACCCCCCTGCGGGCCGCCCAACCTCCCAGCCGGCCACCGACCCGCCTTGCACCAGACAAGGGCAGATACCTGCCTCCGCAGGGGCTCATTCCTTCACCCTCACCCAGTCGGGTGCCTCCACTGGATTACACCCCCGACCTGCGCACTCCATCGCGTACCGGGAGAAACGGTGATCACACTCCGCCCCGTGAGCGGAAACATTTCACGAGCGCGTACGCTCGGCGGATTCACCGCCCGACAACTGATACGGCTCTGTGACATCACCGGCATGGACCAGCGCGACGCACAACTTTACGCACAGGTCCTCACCGGCTCGTTGGCATTCGCAGCAGACCGTGCCATAACGCTGCCGCCACCGTCACGCAGCTTCCTGTCCGACGACCACACACCCGTGGAGTTCTCTCTTTCCTTCCAACCAGGCACAGCCCCGGCACTACGCGTGCTGCTCGAACCGGGATGCGCAGCCAGCAACCTCGCGGAGAACGGCCACACCGGCCTGCGCATCATCCGTGACATGGCGCACCGTTGGGACTTTGCCACCGAGCAACTCGACGAACTGACGGACCTGTTCTTCCCACCTTCGCCTCAAGGACCACTGGCCTTGTGGTGCGCACTGGAACTCCGCCCCGGAGGCGTCCCCAAGATCAAGGTGTATCTGAACCCGGCTGCGGCGGGGCCGCAGCACGCCGCAGAGACGGTGCGTGAAGCCCTGAGCAGGCTCGGACACCGTCAGGCGTTCACGGCGCTGCCTCCAGCCGATGGCTATCCGTTCCTCGCCCTCGACCTGGGCGACTGGGTGGCTCCACGCGTAAAGGTCTACCTCAAGCATCACGGCCTATCGGCCCGCGCCGCCGCCCGCCTGACCCGAATGAGCGCCGACCCCACCAAGGAGACGGTCGAGGAGTTCTTTCGCATCACTGCCGGATCCGGCAGCTCAGGGCCTCCCCCCGATGCGGCCGACGAACCGAAACTCAACAAGCGACCCGCGCTGTCGTGCCACTCCTTCACGGAGGCAACAACCGGCTTGCCCAGCGGCTTCACCCTCCATATCCCCGTCCGGGACTATGTCCGTAACGACACCGAGGCGCATGCGCGCGCGGCGGCCTTGCTGAGGCGTCATGGCATGGACACCACAACCCTCAGCCGCGCACTGACTGCCGTCACCTCCCGACCGCTCCAGGAGGGCGTGGGGCTCATCGCCTACCTCGCGCTGGCACACGAACAAAAGAGCCCGCCGCGCGTTACCGCCTACATCTCCTCCGAAGCCTACCGAGGCACACCCGCCGAGCGCCTCGCTGCCTCACACAGGCCCCGGTCGGGCTTGACCGCGACCGACTGGCCAAAACCGTCCAGGAAATCACCCACTGAAACTGGGGAACAAGATCACAGTGTTTGAGCCGTGGCGTATCAAGGCTGTCGAGCCCATCCCCCTTACCACCTCTGTGCAGCGCCGGCAGGCGCTGCAACGAGTCGCCTACAACCTCTTCGATCTGCGTGCCGACGAGGTGACCATTGACCTGTTGAGCGACTCAGGCACGGGCGCCCTATCAGCGGCGCAGCTTGCCGCCGGCATGGCCGGCGATGAGTCCTATGCGGGTTCGCGCTCCTTCTACCGCTTCCATGAGACGGTCACAGAACTGACCGGCTACGCACACGTTCTCCCGACACATCAAGGGCGCGCCGCCGAACGCATCCTGTTCACCGCGCTCCTCGAAGCCGGCGGGCTCGTCCTGTCCAACACGCACTTCGACACCACTCGGGCCAACGTGGAGCTGGCCGGTGCCGAAGCGCGCGACCTGCCCTGCCCCGAAGCCCGGAACCTGGACAGCAAGGAACCGTTCAAGGGGAACATCGACCTGGCGGCACTGCAGCAGACGCTCGCCAGCCCGGACGGAGCGCGCGTCGCCGCGGTGGTCATGACAATCACCAACAACGGGGGAGGAGGCCAGCCGGTCTCCATGGACAACCTGCGCAGAACCGCAGCCCTGTGCCGCCAGTACACCGTTCCCATGATCCTTGACGCCGCCCGGTTCGCCGAGAACTCCTGGCTGGTGACCCGGCGCGAAGCGGCTTACTACAACCGCACCCCACGCCAGGTCGCCGAAGAAGCGTTCCGACTGGCCGACGGGTGCATCATGAGCGCCAAGAAGGATGGCATCGTCCACATCGGTGGCTTCATCGGCCTGAACGACCCCGAGCTCGCCCAGAAGTGCAAGCGCTTGCTCATCGCCACCGAAGGTTTTCCCACCTACGGCGGCCTGGCGGGACGCGACCTTGACATGACAGCTCAGGGACTACGGGAAGTGACCGAACCTTCCTACCTTGAGGAACGTGCCGACATCGCCGCCTACCTAGCCGAACGCATTCGCAATGCTGGCGTCGACATCGTAGAACCAGCTGGCATGCATGCCCTCTACCTCAATGCCGGCCGCCTGTTCCCCCACATACCGCCTCATCATTACCCCGGCCACGCCCTTGCCTGCCAGCTCTACCAGCACGGCGGAATCCGTTCCGCGGAACTGGGCTCCCTGTACCTCGGCGAGGAGGACGAGCATGGAAACCCAGTCAAGAGCGCCCCCTACGAGCTGGTCAGGTTGGCTCTTCCGCGCCGCGTTTACACCCGCAGCCACTACGATCACGTCGCCGCGACACTGGAACAAATCGTCAAGGCCGCAGCCTCTGTGCATGGCTATCGAATCGTGGATCAATCCCCGATCCTTCGGCACTTCGGCATCAAACTGAAGCCCGTAGCTTGATAGTGAACCTCTTTCATGCTGTGTATTGGCAGGTCAGGAGGGTGCGGACGGCTGCCGCGGTCCTGCCGATGAGGCTGTTTGAGCAGCGGGCTTTGCGGAGGATGTGCCAGGATTTGAGGCGGGCGAAGGCATGCTCGCCGTGTGCTCGTAGGAGGGCGTGGTCGCGGTTGTACCGCTGGCAGCGATGGCCGTGGCAGGGGTGCGGGCGGTGGCGCCAGCGCCCTGGTAGGAGCGGTCCGCCAGGACGAGGATGTAGCGGGTCAGGCAGGCCTGGACGATGCCGTGAGCGCGAGCCGCGGTCAGGTCATGCGTACGCCCGGGTGTGGCACGGGTGGACCACAGCGGTGTTCCGTCCGGTGCCGTGATGACCTGGATGTTCATGCCGTGCTTCGTGTGCTTCTGCGAGTAGTACGGTTCATCGGCAGCGATGCGGTCGGTGGGAATGAGGGATCGTCCAGGATGATGAAGTCGCCCTGGGCCAGGCCTTTCAAGGCTCGTGCAGACCTGGCGCCCACGAGGCCAGGACCTTGATCGTCTCGTTGACGCACCGCCAGGCCGTCGCCTCGGACACTCCGAAGTCGGCTCGTAGTACGCCTCCAATAACAGGCAGATCACTTCACCGACGAGCTTGTCCGACCAGGTCGGCAGCCCCAGCGGACGCGTCTTCCCGTTCTTCTTCGGGATATGGACACGCCGGACCGGATGGAAGCGGTAGCGTTCGTGGCGCATCGCCTCGATGATCCGGTCGATTTTCCGCTGTGACATGCCGTCCACGGTTTCCGATGTGACCCCGAGCGTCATCGCACCATGGTTGGCGTAGATCCGCCCGTAGGCCAGCAGATACAACTGCGGATTGAACAGTTGCCGAAACAGTTTGTTGCACGGCAGGCCACGCCTGCCGCGTTCACGCAGGACACCCAGTACCGTTTTGGCGCTCTGTATTACGCATACCTCCCGACTCTGTGGTGTCCGAATCACCTGGCCTCCTTCGCCCGATGCGGACGGCTTTCCCGTCCTCCCTGGCCGGTCGTTACTCCGGCGACTACTACGGGGCCTCCGTCGCCATAGGGCTCTCATCCCGTAGGCGATCCCACGTTCGTCCCTGTCTGTACGTTCTAGTAGGGCTTGGTCAGGTTGGTATCGCCGTGGGTATGTCGCGGTGACAGGTGGGGCAGGCGCCGGTCCAGACCGCGAGGAGTAACTGCATCTC
>NZ_JBWKDT010000091.1:0-7874 GCF_056435785.1 Streptomyces sp. NPDC043870 | reverse complement strand
CCACGTCAGGGCAGACAGAAGCACCTTCGGCGCGCGCCACGGCATTTACCACGCCCCCGGCGCGCACCGAAGGTGCGCTGAGTCGCTGACCTGCACGAACAACGCAGAGATCAGGTCTGGAAACTCGCCCGATTTTTCCGCCAGCCTATCCAGCTCCACCAGTGACGACTGTCGTGCTTTGGCACACTTCATGAGCCAAAGCACGACAGGCACACCTGCCGCCACCAAGATCATTATTGTGGATGGCCCGTCCGCCGAGGTGAGGTAGCAGGGCAGGGGGTAGCGTTCCGGCATGAGGTCAGCGCTGCCCCGGTTTCCGCCCTATCCGATCCGGGGCGTACACGTGCTGCATCAACGGCAGAACTGCGCGCCCCACTTCGCGGAGATCGTGGTGGATTTCGAGCCCGCGGCCGAGGGCTGCGCCTTCGAAGTGGCCCAGGGGCTGACGGTCGAGTACGAACCCGCCGGGGATCTGCCGCGGTTTTTCGCCGCAGTCGCTGCGGGGATCAGGGAGCAGTTGAGCCTGCCCGAGCACGGCGTCGTGGCTGCCACCCAGGTGGTGTTGCGGGAGGCCCGTGCCGAGACGTCCGGCTCCCACGAACTGGCTTTCAAGATTGCGGGCTACCTCGCCGCCCGCAAGGCTTTGGGGCGCACGGGGGTGCCGCGCCTCCACGAATCGTCCCTCGCCCCGGCCCGCCGCACCCGCCGCACCTTCGAGCAGACCGTCCAGCTCCTCGAGCTCTTCCTCCACCGCGAACGCCGCGCCCCCGCCGCCCGCGAGGAGATCGTCGTGGACGGCGAGACCGTCAAGATCGGCCCGTGGCTTGCCAAGAGTCGCACCAAGCACCGGGCCGGGCAGCTCAGCCCGGATCACGAACGCCTGGTTGCGGCCCTCTTCGATGGCGACTGGACCGACGAGGACGCCGCTCCCGCCTTGGCCTGATCTGCCCGGCCGACGTGCGACGACCGCTCTCACGGCGGGGTCGGCACGATCCGCCCGCGCCGCCCTGGCCCCTCAGGTACCTACTAGGTACCATCTGGGGTATGCCGTCCTTGAACATCACCTTCACCGACGAGGAGCTCGAGGCGGTCCGTGCTGCTGCGGCCGCCGAGGGCAAGTCCCTCAAGCAGTACGTCCACGACCTCCCGCTGCGGGAGAAGCACCGGCTCCAGTTCGTCCGCTACGCCGTCTCCTGGGGCGAGACCCACCGTGGTGAGTTCGACGAGGCCTTCCCCGACGAGATTCCCCCGGCTCACCGCCACCAGGGGGCGGACGTGGCCTGATGGTCCTCTACATCGACGTGCCCTGGCTCCTGGACGTCCAGGAGCAGGCCGTTCCCGAAGACGTCACCGTCGCCGACTACTCGGCCCTCGTCGCAGCCGTCGCCCGCCACAAGACCCGCATCCCGCGGCCCACCACAGCCGAACCCGACGCCGCCTGGCGTGCTGCCGCCCTGCTGCACACCCTGGTGCGGCTGCAGCCGCTGCCGTACCGCAACAGCCTGTACGCCTGCCAGGTTGCCGCCGCCTACATGCACGCCTCGAGTGAGGGGATCGACCCGCCGTACGGCGCCCTCGTGGAGCTGGTCCGCGACATTCAGGCGGGCAAGGCCACCGTCTACCTGGCAGCCGACCACATCCGCTCCTGGCGCATCTGAGACGCCCGGCTTGCCCCGCTCCCCGGCAGCGCGGGCTCCAGCGGGAGCCACCGGCAGGAGGGCAACGATCGAGAACACCGCACCCGGCGGCGGCATTCGAGGTCACGCTGACGGCGCCAGCTGCCGTGACCATGGGTTCTGACCGCCCTGGGCCGGTAGCCGGGCGAGCAGTAGTTGCGGGCACGTCGTCGCCGACGCCCGGGGCGCGCCACCGAGGCCGCGTGAGGAACCCGCGAGGTTTCCTGCAATCCGATTCCAGTGCCGGCTCCCCTGGATCGAAGGAACTCCGGCGTACCCCTTCAGAGTGCGATCGGCCGGTACTTCAGGGCCTCGTCGATGATCTCCTCCGCAGACGCATCCTGGAGGTGGGGAGAGAAGATCAGACCACTGACCCCGGGTTGCAGCACATTCACTTCGAGGAGCAGCAGGTAGTAGTCGATCTCCGGGTCTGCCGCGAGGACTCTGCGGACGATGTCGCGGTCGCCGAGGCAGAGGCCGAGCTGTGCGCGTTCTGCTCGCCGCAGATCGCCCGGAGCGTTTCGAGGACGGCGGCGTCCATGGCCAGGACGTCGTCGGCCCAGTCCAGCATCTCCAGGGTGATGTGCTGCGCCCGGTGAGGGGGGGAGGTCGACCCGAGGCGCCGCGCGGCGTTGATCACGGACGGGTTGGCCGGCTGGTCCTGCCACTTGCCGATCAGCCCGGCTGAGCGGACCGTCACGGCCGAGCCGCCCCTGTGTGCGGTCGTGCCGTCCCACGCCGGCCGCTCCCATCCGCTCGTGAGGCGTCACGCACCCCTGCGTCACTGAGTGGACAGGTGCGGACAGCAGTGGACAGCCATCGCTTCCATCCGATCTGGAAAGTGGACACCGCCCGACACGAGTCTGTGCGGCATGAACGATGCACGTACGCAGACGGACCAGGCGGCAGCCCGCACTTCCCGGCCGGGAGTCACGCTCGCGGCTCTGGCAGCGGCTCAGTTCACCGTCATGCTCGCCACCTCGATCGTGAATGTCGCCCTCCCCCAGATCCGCGCCGGGGTGGGCCTGTCGGACGGCGGGACCACCTGGGTGGTCAACGCCTACGGCCTGGCGTTCGGGGCGCTGCTCCTGGCGGGCGGCAGGGCGGCCGATCTCCTCGGCCGCCGCCGGGTGCTGGTCTTCGGCCTCGCACTGTTCGCGGGGGCCTCGCTGGCAGCGGGACTGGCCGCCTCGGCGGGCGTGCTCATCGCGGCACGCGCCGTTCAGGGCCTCGGTGCCGCAGCCATCGCCCCGGCCGCGCTCGCCCTGGCGATGGACCTGTTCCCGCCAGGACCCGGGCGGGGCAGAGTGCTGGCGGTGTGGGGCGCGGTCTCCGGCGCGGGAGGGGCCGGCGGGGTCCTGCTGGGCGGTGTCCTGACCCAGGCGTGGGGCTGGCCCTGGATCTTCCTCTCCGTGGCTCTCGGGGCGGCGCTGGTCCTCATCGCCGTGGCGGCGCTCGTACCGGCGACGGCCGGCCGGAAGGCCGGGCGGTTCGACCTGCTGGGCACGGCGACCGTCACCGTCGCCCTGACCTGCCTGGTCTGGGGCCTGACCACCGCACGCGGCGCCGGCTGGACCGACGCCCGGGTGCTGGGGGCCCTCGCCGGCGCCGCCGCACTGCTGGCGGCCTTCGTCGTGATCGAGCTCCGCCGGCCGAACGCGCTGATACCGCCGCGCCTGTTCACCACCGGCCGGGTCGCCGCGGGCAACCTGCTGATGGCCCTGCTGGGGTCCGTGTGGATCGCCCTGTTCTTCTTCCTGCCGCTCTACCAGCAACAGGTGCTCGGGATGGACCCCCTGGCCACCGGAGCGGGGCAACTCCCGCTCGCCGTGGCCAACATGCTCGGCGCGGCCTTGGCGCCCCGCATCTCCCGGAGCATCGGCGCCACCACGACGGTGACCGCGGCCCTGTTCACCGAGGCGGCCGGTCTGCTGTGGCTGTCCCGGATCAGCCCGGACGGCAGCTACCTCGCGGACGTCCTCGGTCCGAGCATCCTGGTGGGCCTGGGCCTGAGCGTCGCCTTCGTCCAGCTCACCGCACTCGCCGTGGACGGTGTCCCACCGCAGGACGGGGGACTGGCCGGCGGACTGGTGAACACCACCCGCCAGGTCGGAGGGGCGATCGGCCTCGCCGCCCTGGCCACCCTGGCCGGTTCCGTCACCGCCCACGCCGCGGTCCACCAGCCGCACCTGGAGGCCCTCACCGCCGGCTACCGCACCGCCTTCGGTGTCTCGGCCGCGGTCCTGGCCGCCACGGCGCTCCTCGCGCTGTTCCTCGCCCGCCGCACCGGCTCGCGAACCGCAACCACCCCGACCCGCCCGACTTCCCTCCCGCAGTCCTCCCTCATCCCCTGAACCGACTCATCAGCCGCATCACCGATGCGTACCCGTACAAAGAGGAAACACAGTCATGGCCACCATCGACGAGACCGCCCCCGTCATCGTCCGCCTGAGCACCGTGATCGACGCCCCGCTGCCGACGGTGTGGGACCTGCACACCGACGTCGCGGCCTGGCCCACCTGGAACGCGGACATCGACCAGGCCGAGCTCGACGGCCCGTTGACGCCCGGCAACTCCTTCAGCTGGCGGACCCACGGCCTGGAGATCACGTCCACCGTGCACGAACTGGTCGCCGGCGAGCGCATCGTGTGGGGCGGCACGGTCGACGGCATCACCGGTATCCACGTATGGACGTTCGAGCAGACCGGCGACCACGTCACCGTCCGCACCGAGGAGTCCTGGAGCGGCGCCCCGGTCGATGCCGCGGCCGGCCAGCTGGCCAAGGCCCTCCACGACTCCCTCGAGAACTGGCTCACCCGCCTCAAGGCCCGCGTCGAACAGACCGCGTGACAAACCATCACATTTGTACCTTCGGAAGAGGTTTTTGCCATGACTACTCAGAAGCCTTACCTGACCGGTCACTACACTCCCGTCGCCGACGAGATCGTCGCCACCGGGCTGACCGTGGAGGGTGTCCTGCCCTCGGAGCTGACCGGCCGACTGCTCCGCAACGGCCACAACCCCAAGCCCGGCGTCACCCCGACCCACTGGTTCAAGGGCAGTGGCATGGTCCACGGGATCCGGCTCCGTGAGGGCCGCGCCGAGTGGTACCGCAACCGCTGGGTGCACACTCCCGCGCTGGACGGCGCCCCCTACATGACCGACCGCGGCCCGGACCTGACCGCCAGCGCCGCCGGCACCCACGTCATCGAGCACGCCGGACGCCTCCTCGCCCTGTGCGAGGCGAACCTCCCCTTCGAACTCACCCCGGAACTGGAGACGGTCGGCGCCTACGACTTCCGGGGCAAGCTCCGCACCGCGATGACCGCGCACCCCAAGGAGGACCCGGTCACGGGTGAGCTGCACTTCTTCGGGTCCTCGCCCTTCCCGCCGTTCCTGACGTACCACGTCGCCGACGCCAAGGGTGAGATCGTCCACAGCGCCGAGGTCCCGGGCGCGACCGCCTCCCTCAAGCACGACTTCGCCCTCACCCGCCGCCACGTGGTCTTCGTCGAGGGCAACGTCACCTTCGACCCGACCGAGCACTCCGGAATCCCCTACGGCTGGAGCGACCAGCAGCCCTCCCGCATCGGCATCATGCCGCGCGGCGAGGACGGTGCCAGGCACATCCGCTGGTTCTCCATCGAGCCGGGCAACATGCTGCACGTGTCCAACGCCTACGAGGACGGTCAGGGCCGCGTCGTCCTGGAAGGCCCCACCGTCGATCGCGAGGGATTCCGGCTGTCCTGGAACTGGTGGACCGGCGCCCCCGAGCGCGGTACCGATCCCGTCTCCCGCTCCTACACCCGCCGCTGGGTGGTCGACGTGGCCGCCGGTACCGTCGACGAGCAGATCATCGACGACCTCGCGGTGGAGTTCCCGACCCTCAACGAGGACTACCTGGGCGCCGAGAACCGCTACCAGTACGCCATCTCCTTCCCGGACGAGAAGGGCTTCGGCGGCTACGGCGTCGTGAAGTACGACCGCGCCACCGGCGCCCGCCGCATCCACCAGGTCGGCGACGCCCGCATGCCCAGCGAAGCGGTGTTCGTTCCCGCAGCCGGAGCGACCAACGAGGACGACGGCTACCTCCTGACCGTCGTCTCCGACCTCAAGCAGGACGCCTCACAACTGCTGGTCCTCGACGCCTCCGGCCTCGACCGCGTCGCCACCGTCCACCTGCCCCAGCGGGTGAGCGCCGGACTCCACGGCTCCTGGATCCCCGACACCCCCCAGGACGGCAGCGCGGGCTGACCCCCCGGCGCCGGAGCAGGGCGGCGCCGACCACGCCCCGGGACGCCCAGCGGGTACAGCGGGTGACGCACCGGGGCAGCGACCGGGACAAGGGGCGGTGACGGTCACGTCACCGCCCCGACCCCGACGAGCGCACACCTGACCCTCGACTGCCTGAGGGACTCGAGAGGCTCCCCGCCGGCCGGATGCCCGAGGACTGCCTGGTGACGGCGGTACTCAGACGGACTGGCGACCCTGCCCGGCTCCCGGTGACGCAGAACCCACCCGCCGGCCTGCCCTCTCCCGTTCGTTCCCCGGCCACCGACTACGTGCGGCACACCGTGACCCCGCTGCCGCACACCACACCGATACATCCCCTTCCTTTCCCGGAACCGCACTGACGACCGTTGACCCGCCGGAGGTTTCCCCATGCCCATCGCCGTCCCCGACTCGCAGACAGCCGCCGTCCCCGACATCGACACCGACACCGATATCCACACCAACGCGAAGGCCAGCGCCACGGCTTGGCCCCAGGGCGAGGTGGACAACCGTGCGGCCTACGTCAGCTTCGGACTCGCCTACGTGCTCGGCCACGGCGCCGCCGCAGTCTCCCAAGGTGAGTCGCCCTTGCTCGATCTGCCCGCCTGGCTGCCCATGACGCTGCTCGGCACCGGTCTCGTGGCCGGTATCGCCCAGGCCGCCGTTGCCGCCCTGCGAGCCCAGCGCGGGGCCAGCCGGCCGGACGTCCTCACCGGCAAACTGCTCGGCGCCGCCTGGGTCGTCGCCTTCACCGCCCTGTTCCTCACCATCACCGGACTGACGTACGCCCTCGACATGCCGGAGCTCCAGTCCATCCTCTGGCCAACCGGCTCCGGCCTCATCGTCGGCCTGCTCTACCTCGCCGAAGGCGCCGCGCGCCGCAATCCGCTGCACTACGGCCTCGGTGTCTGGCTCGTCGTCATCTCCGCCGCAGCGCTCTTCCCCGGTGCCCCCGGCCTCTACTGGATCCTCGCCGTTGCGGGCGGCGGCGCCTACGCCCTTGCCGCGGTTCTCGAACAGCGCCGTCTCGTCACCCTCACAGGGCGCCACCGGCGCTGACGGCTGGAGTGCGCGCAAGCTGATCGTCTCACCGGTGAACGGCAACAGCCGTACGGGCGAGTCGTCCGTGCAAACGTTCCTTCGCCCCCGCTCGAGCCGCCTGCACGGCTCCGCTCCCCCCGAGCCCGCTTCCGCCCGGAGCGCTCCGCGCGACGCCTCGCACCGACCACCCGTCTCCCTCGGCATCCCGGCCAATCGCCCGCACTGCTGCGTCAGCGAAGGGCCGAGCAGTGCCACCGAAGTGTGAGTGACCCAGGTCACCTCTTCGGTGCGGGGGAGCTGGTCGTGGTGAGGCGTCGCAGCGCAGCGTGGGCGCGTGGGCCCCAGGCGCGCTTGCCACCCCGACGGCCAGCCGGTGGCGCTGTCGCGCATCCGGCCACGCCCTCAGGTGGCGGGCGGCGGCGAGGCCGGCCCCAGGTGGTTCCCCTCGCCCTTCACACGGTCCCCCTGCGCCTCCCTGGAACAGGCCCTCGCATACCTCCGGCACCATCACGGTGACCTGATCCCTGTCCCTGGACCACTGCGACATCCGACAGCGGTTCCCACACAGCGCTCTGGGGCCGTTCACAACCCGGCCGTCTGGTCACAGTCGTGTTGCGCGTCGGCGCCGCCGAGCCGGGCCGCCGCCCGAACTCCGGCGCCTGGTGCTCGCCGCCGTCCGTTGGTGGCTCCGGACCTCGGGTCGGGGCCACCAACGGACGGCGGACGATGGGATCAGCGGGTCCTATGTTGTTGGTGGGTTGGACGGGCCGTCGTAAGGTCCAGAGGCCCGGAGACGCCGGGTATGGCTTTCAGCGGGTTGCACACGATGGTTCACGTCACCTGGCCGCCCGGCGTCTCACCGACGACCCGGCCGCTGATTAGGAG
>NZ_JBWKDT010000090.1:0-7894 GCF_056435785.1 Streptomyces sp. NPDC043870 | reverse complement strand
TTCCCCCGCCGCTATCTCCCCGAAGGCAGCATGGACCGGATCTATCCAACCGAAGATCAGCCCGGCACCGCTACACCACTACAAGGGACATGACCACGACCTCGGCTCGGAACAACACTCATTCAGCCGGAGCTCGGCTTCCTCGACCGCCCCGAACTCTCGGCGCAGCCTTCACGGACACGGCTCGTTTTCGGGCGACTGCGCGTACGACCCGGCGAAGCTCAGCCGTCACTCACACCTCGCCTGTGCCATCACCTGCTTGCGGCCTTTTGGCACCTCATCGGTAGTGACCAGTTACTCCAAACCTAGGTAACTGACGGCTGAATCATGCCTGAGGCCGCCGAGGATTGACCCTGACCCCATGTCAGCTGACTCTCTGCGCTTGACGCAACTCACATCCTTCGCAACAGTCGCAGAGCCATTCGGACTGACGTTCTGTTCCACCGCAGTGCCAGGGAGAGACACCATGAGAACCACAATCGCCGAGACGACGCTTCTTTTGGTCGCTGGTGCCTCGGCGATTCTCGCGTCGATGGCGGGCGCAGGTGTCTCCGCGTCGCTGGGACGACTGGGATTGAGTGTCTGACTGAGCACCGGTCGCGATAGTGGAGTATCGCAGGGAGCAGCAGGGCTCCCGTGATAGCGGCGGCTGGAACGTTGTCACAGTCATCAGTTCTGCCGTTGTGCGGTTCCGGGCCTGCTGGTGCCAGCTCAGGCGTAATTCTGGGCTGCTGGTGTGCGGTGGCGTGCGGCTTCGGCTGGGGGCGGTGCCAAGTCCGTGCGGGGCCTGCTGCTGGACGATTGCCGATGCCCTCCGGTCTGTGGTGGCAATGGCTGCACGTGACGGGTGCTGCCGGTCGATTGCCCTCCGCGTCCTGCCGTGTGTGGTTTCTCCGTGCGGTGGTAGCACGTACATCGGAGCCCTGCCGGGCGCGGCGTTCGTCAAAACGCGAGGAACCTGACACCGCTGGCATCGTGAAGCGCAACGACGAAGTCCAAGGCTGTGCTGTCCAGCCCTGTCGGTGAGTTGTGGAAGAGGCCGGTTCTGGGTCTGCCACAGACAGCAATGCGTCCAACCCCGCATCCTCTCACCGACCATAAAGCCACGGCTGGTCAATGATCACTTCATGACTCGTCGCCTCGCCCGGCAAGCGGACCGCTTATCCGCCTTGGCGTGACCGGTCCTCACCAGGCATCAAAGCCTTCCGCCGAAAGCAGCGGGTCAAGCCTGTCCCCCAGAAACATAGGGTCCTGGTGACTTCTCACTCCTCCGCTCGCGCTGTCGTCCGGTGCCTGGGCAGCTTCTCATTCATGCTGCGAGGCAGCTCGGTGAACCGATGGCGGGCCGGCAAAGCACGTCAGCTCTTTCTGTACCTGCTCGTGAACCGCGGCCGGGCCGTCGGCCGCGACGAGCTGTACAATGCCCTGTGGCCCGATCGGGCGCGGTCCTCGCATTCCAGTTCCCTGAAGGTCGCCAAGCACGCGGTGCAGCACATACTCGGGGAGGGCGCCGCGCCGGGCGAGCAGCCTGCCGCGGAGATCATGTACAACGAGTCCGGTTACATCCTGAAGACCTATGATGTCTGGCTCGACACCGATGAGTTCGAGAAGTTGTGCGGCAACGGTCATCGTGCGGCGGCGCGGGACGACCGATCGGTGGCCGTGGAACAATACAGCCGGGCTCTGGAGCTGTACACCGGGCACTTCCTTCACGGCGAGAGCGCTGCTTGGGCGCGTGAACAGCAGGACTGGCTGCGGTCGTTGGCGCTCGGAGCCGCTGACTACTTGTTGCAGGACGCCCTGTATCGGGACGACCTTCCCTGGGTGATCGTCCTGGCCCGACGGACTCTAGATATCGATCCGTACCAGGAGGAGGTGTACCGGACCCTGATCCAGGTCCACGGCGAAATGGGACAGCTTGGTCAGGCCAAGGCATGGTACGAGCTGTGTGGCCGACGTCTGTCGGGCGAGCTCGACATCGATATCAGCCCGGACACACAGCGCCTGTTCTTAACATTGATGCGTGCCCGCACGCCCGGGGCCGCCCCGAGCAGCAGCGCGTAACTACCCGTACGTCTTCCTGCAAGCTCAAATCAGCACTGGCTGCAGAGGTTGATGTAAGAAGCCGTTGTCGTATCGATCACGGGGATGGTTCTGATCGAACGGGATCCCTGGTCGGGTGATCTTGGCCGGGTGGGCGCATGGAAGCAGGGCCTCCGGTGCAGCACGAGGGTTGCGAAGCCAACTCGAGTGCAGGGAGGCCCTGTTGTCCCAGTCTTGCGTGCCGGTCCCGGTCCCGTCCAACTCGCGTGTGTCGGTGTGCGATTGCCTCGCTCACCGGTTCGGGAACGCGGCCGACAGCCCGGGCCGGGTGCGACGGTATCCCTCCGACATGACGGATGCGGAGTGGCAGGTTGTGCGCGACGCGATGCCGGTCCCGGCCTGGCTGGAGGGCCGGGGCGGACAGCCGGAGGGCTACTGCCACCGGCAGATGCTGGATGCCGTGCGGTACGTCACCGACAACGGAGTGAAATGGCGCTCGCTTCCCGCGGACTTCCCTGCGTGGGACCGGGTCTACGCATTCTTCCGCAGGTGGCGCACGAAGGGCCTGGCCCAGGAGTTCCACGGTCGGCTGCGGGAGAAGGCCCGCCGGGCCGAAGGACGCCAGGCACAGCCGACGGCGGCGGTCATCGACTCTCAGTCGGTCAAGCCGGCGTCCTCGGTGCCCGCGGTCTCACGGGGCTACGACGGCGGCAAGAAGATCAACGGCAGGCGCCGGCACGTCATCACGGACTGTCTGGGCCTGCTGCTGATGGTGCTGGTGACGGCCGGGAACGTCACCGACCGCCAGGCCGCCCACATGATGCTGCCCCGCCTGCACGAGCGGTTCGCCGCGATCACACTGGTGTGGGCCGACAGCGGCTACCGCGGCCGACTCGTCGCCTGGGCGAAGGAGAAACTGCAGCTCACCTGCAGATCGTGAAACGCTCGGACGACATGTCAGGGTTCGTGGTGCTGCCGAGACGGTGGGTGGTGGCGAGGAGTCTGGGATGGCTGATGTGCTCACGCCGCCTGGTGCGGGACTTCGAGACACTGCCGCCTCCAGCGAGGCGTTCATCTACTTCTCGTAGGCCATGCTCCTCAGCCGCCGTCTCGCCCGGCGCGCTTGTGGGCCCCGGGCCGAGCAGGACCGGTGGGCTGTCGCCGCGTGAACCGGCCCGACGGCGACGCCGCCAGCCAGCCCCGCTCGGCAAGCCGCCTCGCCTTGGACCGCACCCCCTCGTCTTCGCGGGCACCAGCCCCAGCTGAAGCCCGGCGGCAAGCTGCTTCGCCGAGATCCCCTCGCCCTCACCCGCACCGGATTCCACCAGCTCGACGATCCGCCGGTAGTCCACCGCGAGCGCGTCCACCGTCGCCGCCTCGTGCCAGCGCGGCACGACGGACCCCACAACCGGAGCCGGGGCCTTCGCACTCCCGGCCGGCGCCTCCCGCACACCGGCAGCGGACGCCTGCGTCTCTTCGCCCCCAGCAGCCAGGGCCTCGGCGAGCTCCGTCCGGGCGATCACCCGCCGCTCCAACACCGCCTCTGCATCAGCGAGTTCATCTGTGATCCGCTCCATCTCCGCGCGAAGCTCCTCCGCACGCACCCGGGCAGCCGCCTCCCGCTCCTCCAGCAACCCCATCACCGACGGCATCGGTCATCTCCGCATCACCGAGAACGGACTGATTGCCCGAACTCTCTCGCGGCAACACCGAAACCATGCCTGAACAGCGGAAACTCAATGCTCACATCCGGAAAGACAACGGCTTCTAACCACGCTGGACAGGACGGACCCGCAGGCTGCCGCCGCCCGAACGATGTCGACGATGAGCGGTGCGGCGTCGGGCCGCTCATGGTGACGGCCTGGTGGCACAGACGCGGTCCGCGCACGCGTTCCAGAGGTGAGCAGGCTGCGTATCCGGTTGAACGTGCGGGTGGCCTTGGCCCCAGGTCCGGGTCGAAGCCACCCCTCGGCTGTGAGCTCGTCAGTCAGCTCAAGCGTGCGCAGGGTGGGGGGCGTCTCTGGTATCGGTCTTCGCCTCGCCCGGGTAGAGGCCGGCGTTCCGGACGGAGTCGACCGCGCTGATCGCGGAGGCGGGCGGCACCCAGCGCAGCACGTCTACCGCCGGATCGAGCGGGGACAGTCCTGTGGAGAGGAGCCACTGTGTGCCGAAGTCGAGGAGTTGTCCGCTGACAGCGACGAGAGCCCCGCTGAGCACGGCAAGGTCGCGGCCCTTGCGACTGTTTAGCAGGCGGATGTTGGCGGTGGCGACGGTGCGGGCCAGCGCGACGCAGACCAGCAGCGCGACGACGACAGCGACGACGGTGGTGCTGTACCCGGCGGGCCCGTGGGCCGCCGGAGGTGAAGCGCGGGGTGTTCGCCGCCGCCCGCACCGACTGCGAGTCCACGATGGCGGCACTCGGGTCCGGCAAGCGGCCCTCTCTCCCGGACCTGGTGTCCCTCCCCTCGTAGCGTGGAGTCCGTGAATGCAGGGGAAGTTGAGGTTCATGGGGTCCAAGCAACGGACGTACACACCAGAGTTCCGTGAGGGTGCTGTACGCATTGTGATCGAGACGGGCAGGCCGATTCCGGAGGTCGCCGAGGAGCTCGGTGTCCACTCCGGGACGCTGCACAGCTGGGTGTCGCGGTGGCGGCGCAACGGCTCTGCCTCTTCCGACCGGCCCGCGCCCGCTGCCCCGGGCGGCCGGCTGCGGGACACCGAGCGCGCCGAGCTGGAGCGGCTGCGGCGGGAGATGAGCGAGAAGAACAAGCGGATACGCGAGCTGGAGATGGAACGTGATGTCTTCAAACGCTGCATGGCCTTGTGGGTGAAGTAGCTGCGGCGGACCCGGCTCAGGTGGCCGAGGGCCGGCGCGACTGCAAGGCCAAGCAGGACATTCCGCACACCCTGACGTGCCGCGCGCTGGATGTGAGCGAGTCCTGGTTCTACAAGTGGCGCAATCAGCCCGTCACCGCATGCGAGGTACGGCGCGGAAAGCTGGCCGACGCGATCCGGCAGATCTTCGATGAGTCGGGCGGCACTTATGGCTCCCCGAAGGTCTGGATCACGCTCGTGCGCCAGGGCTGGAGGGTGTCGGTGAACACCGTCGCCAAGCTCATGGCCGAACTTGGTCTGGCCGGACGCAAGATCCGAAGGCGCCGAGGGCTGACCAGGCCGGGCACGCGGCCCGCGTTTGCGGACTTCGTGCGGCGCGACTTCAGCGCCACCGCTCCCGACCAGGTGTGGGCCGGGGACATGACGGAGATCGTCACCAGCGAGGGCAAGCTGTATCTGGCTACGGTGATTGATCTGTTCTCGCGCCGTCTGCTCGGTTACGCGATGGGCGAGCGCCACGACGCGGAGCTGGTGGTCGCCTCTTTGAACATGGCCGCGGCCACCCGCGGCGGCGACGTCAGGGGCGTGATCTTTAAGGTCGAGTACGTCCACCGGCGCACGTTCACCACCCGCACCGAGGCGCGGCTCAAGATCGCCACCTGGATCACCGGCTTCTACAACACCCGACCGGCTACACAGCGTGTGCGGATACCGGAGCCCGATCGACTACGAACGAGACCATCAGGCCGACCCCACCGTGGAGCTGGCCGCTTGAGAGATCTCCACGGGCGCGAGGGGATTACACTGGTCGTCGCGCAGCCGGTCGTGGAACTCGGCGAGTAGGCCCCGAATCTGCCAGCGCCGGGCGAAGGCGTGCACGCGTTTGAACGGCGGGAAGTCCGCTGGCAGATTGGCCCACTTGACGCCCTTGTCGGCAACAAAGCGCACCGCGTCGGTCATCAGTAGCCCTCCGGTCGCCCGCCCCGCCCGGACAGGGCAAACTCCCGGCGCGGGAGCGCACAAGCGACGCTCCTCACGGGCGCTCCCCCCGGCCGGGCCGCACCACTCCGGATCCAATCGACCAGGAGGACACAGGACATGACTGACCTCGGAATCCCGAGCGTGCCCCGTCAGCACCACAGGGACATCTGCGGAGGCGTCGGGTACACCTTCATCGGCCGGCACTGGCGGAACCGGGACAAGTCCGACCAGAGCCTTGACGCGCACAGCACCATCTTGCACGGCCTTTGATCGTCGGCCGACTTCAGCGAGAAGACACGATCACGGCCGCGCCAGCTGTCAGGTGAACGACAAACCCCACCAAGACATATTCTTGGTGGGGTTTAGCCAAGCTAGCACCAAATAGGTGCGTCCCTAAATCTGTTCTTGGCGTAGAGTTGCCTACCGGCGTCGGCGCCCTCGGTGCCTACGATGCCATCGCGGCCGGGGCCGGCGATCGTGACGGTGCCGGTGTACCAGTAGTAGTGGCCCCAGTGGGGCTCGGTGTAATGGGTTTGATAGTACCCCTTGATCTCCTCAATGGGTTGCGCACGTTCGATCCAGCCCTCGTATTGAGGAAGGATGTTTTGGATCATCGTGTCAGCAGTCGTGGTTGACGTCATCCACGAGCGGCTGTAGGTGGCCTGGAAGGCCGCCTGAAACGCCTCCCACAGGTTATTCGTGCTCAGGGTGATTCCACCCCCCACGGTGTCGGTCGTCCCAAACGTCTTGCTCCACGAAAAGGAGCGCGTATTGGTCACGCTTCCGCAGTTGGCAACACGGCTGGTGAGTGGCACGTAATTAGTCCACGCACGGCGGCCCGTGGGGTGGAATGTGCATCTCCCGACACCGGATTTGCAGTCGGTAAGGATAGCGGCCTGAGTGGCTGTGGTCGGGCGAACGAAAATGTTGCCCGCTACCCCGGTGCAGGGACCGCCGATCCAATCGGGGTGCCAACCTTTCGGCCAGCAAACCGGGTTGTTGTACCTGTAGTCCCAGGGGTCGGTGATGCCCGCGTTGGCCGGCACCGCAGACGCCCCGAGAACCATCGCCGCACCAGCGGCGGGGACGATGATGCGCCTCAGCCAGCGGCGACCTTGCTTCGGTGGCCGGCTTGGCTTGGGCGATCTGAATCTGATCTTCATGGCCCTCCTTGACACCAGGCGGACACGCAATGTGCCCGGCGAGCGCTACTGTCACGGCGGACGGTAGAGATCGTCAATGACGGAGAGCCAGATACAAGGATTCAGCGTCAATGAACTGAGGTGCGTTCAGGGGGAGTTATGGTTCATTTCCTTGATTGTCAAGGTGGTCTGGTCGGTAGTCTGATGTTTGCAACGACGTCAGAACTCCACTGAGGCAGGGCCGTTGAGCTGGAACGTTAGGACAGGCTGGACGACGATCAACTGACGGGACTGGTGGTGCGGGTCCACCAGGCACCGAGATGATCCCGATGCTCTGCCGCCGGAGCGGATGCGGGCGCTGGGCCTGTGCCGGTCGGTGGCCTCGTGTTGTACCTGCTGCGGCAGAACCCCGTTCAGGAGGCGGCTGCGGAGCTGCACCACGCGGTAGCCATCAGGGGTGTCCTCGCCGGCCTTTTCCGCATCGATGAAGAGGATCGCCTAGTTCTCCTCACGCTCGGTGAAATGGCCTGGTCAGCGGGGTGAAGGACAGGGCCCCTTCGTCGTTGGCGTGGTGATACCACTCATCACACCGGCGGCCGAGGGGCCCTGTTGGTTTCGTATCTTCCCTGCTCGACGCCCCGCATGAGCTGGTCGAGCACATCTCCTGGCTGATCCACGCCCGCAAGCGTGGACTCAACTCGCCCCGGCACCGCTACACCACTACAAGGGACATGACCCCAGCGCACGCCCTCGGCCAGCAGAATCCGGCGGACCTGGGAGCGGCCCACCGTAATCCCCATCGCCCTGGCCTGTTCAGCCAGCGCATCCAGCGTCCACTCCGGCGGCCCCACCTCGTCGTCCGCGGCGAGTTCACCGTCGGCCTGCACCGTCAG
>NZ_JBWKDT010000089.1:0-7968 GCF_056435785.1 Streptomyces sp. NPDC043870 | reverse complement strand
CGTGAACGAAATTGACGACAAAGAGAAAAAAGGAAAACCCCCACGAGCTCCCCTCCCACACCCTTGGGCGAAGAAAAGACCAACCCCAGGGTACCCCCCCCCCCCCCCCCCCCCCCGCCCCCCCCCCCCCTGCGTATCACCCCGGTGTGCGGCACCCTCCGCCGGTCGCGCGGCTGGTCCGGCAGCAGTGGCTCGGCGAGGCCGTTCCCGCCACGTCACCGGGCACCGGCCTCGGCCGTCGGCCTGCATTACCTCAACGTTCCCCTCTTCCTCCCCCCGCACGTATTTCGTCATCGCCCTTAACAAATTAGTATCCGGGGCAGCTCAGGGAAGACACGGAACGGAGATCTCCGATGGCTGTACCCGAAGGGCCGCTCGTCGTCGGCGTCGACAGCTCCACCCAGTCGACGAAGGCGCTGGTCGTCGATGTCCCCACGGGCCGGGTGGTGGCGAGCGGCCAGGCCCCGCACACCGTCGAGGGCGAGGGCGGGGCGCGGGAAAGCGACCCGGAGGACTGGTGGCGCGCGCTCGGGGACGCGCTCACCCAGTGCGGCGCACCGGCGCGTCGTGCCGCAGCGGTGTCCGTCGCGGGGCAGCAGCACGGTCTGGTCACCCTGGACGCGCGGGGCCGGCCGGTGCGTCCGGCGATGTTGTGGAACGACGTACGGTCCGCGACACAGAGCGAGCGGCTGATCGAGCGGCTCGGGGGCCCGAAGGCATGGGCGGAACGGACCGGCAGTGTTCCCGGTCCCGCGTTCACCGTCACCAAGTGGGCGTGGCTGCGGGAGCGTGAACCGGAGGCCGCCGCTGCCGCCCGCGCGGTGCGGCTCCCGCACGACTTTCTCACCGAGCGGCTCACGGGACGGGCCGTCACGGACCGCGCAGACGCCTCGGGCACGGGCTGGTGGACGCCCGCGACGGGGGCGTACGACGTGGAGATCCTCTCCCTCGCGGGACTCTCCCCCGCGCTGCTGCCGGAGGTCGTGGACCCGTTCGAGGCGGCGGGCACGGTCCGGGATCTGCCTGGTCTGCCGCTTCCCACGGGCGCACTGGTGGCGCCGGGCACCGGGGACAACGCCGCAGCCGCGCTCGGGCTCGGGCTCGCCGCCGGGCAGCCGGTGCTGAGCCTGGGCACATCGGGCACGGTGTACACGACGTCCGCTCATCCGTCGGCCGATCCGACCGGGACCGTGGCCGGTTTCGCCGACGCCCGCGGCGGCTGGCTTCCGCTGGCCTGCACGCTGAACTGCACCCAGGCGGTCGACCGGGTCGCCGCGCTGCTGGGCCGGGACCGCGAGGCGGTGGAGCCGGGCGGCCGGGAGGTGCTGCTGCCGTTCCTCGACGGGGAGCGCACGCCTCAACTCCCCTATGCGTCAGGACTGTTGTACGGGCTGCGGCACGACACGACGCCGGGCGGGCTGCTGCAGGCGGCGTACGACGGAGCCGTGTACGCACTGCTGGCGGCGCTCGGGAAGGTGCTGCCGCAGGACGCCGGCCAGGACGCTCCGCTGCTGCTGATCGGCGGCGGCGCGCGGGGCACCGCGTGGCGCGAGACGGTCCGCCGGCTCTCGGGCAGGGCGGTCCAGGTGCCGGACGCCCGTGAACTCGTCGCCCTCGGCGGCGCCGCGCAGGCCGCCGGGGTGCTCACCGGCGAGGACCCCCGGGACGTCGCCAGGCGCTGGGGCACCGCGGGCGGTCCGTCGTTCGATCCGGTCCCGGTGGACCGGGCCGCGCTGGACCGTATCGGCTCCGTCCTCGCCGACGGCGAGACCCTGCTGCGCAAGGAGCACCGGCCTTGACCCCACCACCCCCCGCCGACGCTTCCGTGGCACTGCCCAACACCCAGCAGGGCATCCGCCGGCGCAATCTGTCCCTCGTGCTGCACGCCGTGGCCGCCGAGGGCCCGCTGTCGCGTGCGGACGTCGCCGTGCGGATCGGGCTGACGAGGGCCGCGGTCTCCTCCCTCGTGGACGAACTGACCCGGGCCGGGCTGCTGGTGGAGCTCGGACGCGCGCAGTCCGGCAGCGTCGGCCGGCCGGGCAGCGCGCTCACGCTCAGCGACCGCGGACCCGTCGGCATCGGTGCGGAGGTCGGCGTCGACCATCTGTCGGTGGCCGCGGTGGATCTGCGGGGGAAGGTGCGGGCACGGGCGTCGGCGGATACGGACAACCGGGGCCGCCCGCCCGAGCCGGTCCTCAAGGAGCTTGCCGCCCTGGTCCGCCAGGTCACCGATGCCGTACGCGCCGAAGGGCTGCGCCCCGCCGGTGTCGCCGTGGCGGTGCCGGGACTGGTCGCGCGCGACACGCACACCGTCGTCCGCGCGCCCAACCTGGACTGGTGGGACGTCGATCTGGGCGCGTGCCTCCCGTACGGCCCGCAGCTCACCGTCGACAACGAGGCCAATCTCGGTGCGCTCGCCGAGCTGTGGATCGGCGGGGATCCGGCGCCGCAGGACTTCGTCCATGTGTCGGCGGAGATCGGCATCGGCGCGGCCGTGGTCGTCGACGGCCGGCTGCTGCGCGGTGCTCACGGCTACGCGGGCGAGCTGGGGCATGTTCCGGTACGGCCCGAAGGCCCCAGGTGCGCCTGCGGAGGACGGGGCTGCCTCGAGCAGTACGCCGGCGAGGAGGCGGTCCTGCGGGCCGCCGGACTCCGTACGACGGGCCGGCCGATCGGGCTGCTGGCCGAGCGGGCCGCCGCCGGTGACCGTGACGTGCTGCGGGCGTTGCGCGGCGCGGGCGCCGCGCTGGGGATCGCGCTGGCCGGTGCGGTCAACCTCCTCGATCCCCGTGCGGTGGTGCTGGGCGGCGCGCTGTCGCGGCTGTCGTCGTGGCTGCTGCCTTCTCTGGAACGGGAGTTGACGCGTCGTACGGCCGATCCGGCGCGCCCCGCGCTGACCGTGTCACGGCTGGGGTCCGAGGGGCCGCTGCTGGGTGCCGCGCACTCGGTGGTGCGTGCGGTGCTGGACGACCCGGCCTCGTTCGCGGCAGCTGCTCCCTGACCGGCTGTGTCCGGTCCGTGACTCTTGCCGGTGGTGCCGTGCGGTACAACCATGGGCGCCGGACGCAAGGAAGCGACCGGGAGGCCGGGTTGACCGACACGTGGGTGGCTCTGGAGGCCGGGGGCGATCCGGCGGAGCGCGGAGGTGTGCTGCGCCGGGCGTACGAGGAGTTCGCGACGGCGGGCCGGGTGGAGCGCGCCGTGCGGCCCGTGGTGGCCGCGTCCTGGCGACGCTGCGCTCGGGCGCATGTCGCCCCGGAGGGCGCGGCGTGCGTGGAACTCGGTGACGACGAGCTCGATGTGTACCGTGACGGGCATCCGCTGTCGCGGGTGATGCCGGTGATCCGGGAACTCATGGGCGGGTACGCCGAGGACGGGGAGCATCTCGTCGCGGTGTGCGACGCCCAGGCGCGGCTGCTGTGGGTGGAGGGCCATCCGGAGACCCGGCGGCGCGCCCGGCGGATGAACTTCGTGGAGGGCGCGCGCTGGGCCGAGTCCGTGGCGGGTACGAACGCGCCGGGCACGGCGCTCGCGGTGGACCGTCCCGTTCAGGTGTTCGCGGCCGAGCACTTCCGGCGGCCCGTGCAGCAATGGACCTGTGCGGCGGCTCCCGTCCACGATCCGCACAGTGGACGGCTGCTGGGCGCGGTGGACATCACAGGCGGCGACCGGCTGGCGCATCCGCACAGTCTGGCGTTCGTCGGCGCGGTGGCGCGGGCCGCCGAATCACAGCTGGCGCTGCTGGCGCCGCGGCCGACGGGCGACGCGGTGCAGCTTTCGGCGCTGGGCCGGGACGAGGCGCTGCTGGTGGCGGAGGGCCGGAAGGTGCGCCTCTCCCGCCGCCACAGCGAGATCGTCGTGGTGCTGGCCCGCCATCCCGAGGGGCTGAGCGGTGACGGGCTGCTGCTGGAGCTGTACGAGGACGAGCACATCAACCCGGTGACGCTGCGGGCGGAGCTGTCGCGGCTGCGCGGTCTGCTGGGGCCACGGCTGCTGCTGTCCCGTCCGTACCGTCTGGCCGTGACCGTCGACGCGGACTTCGAGACGGTGGCTCGCCGGCTCGCGTCGGGTGCGGTGGCATCGGCGCTCAGCGGGTATGCGGGTCCGCTGCTGCCGGGTTCGCAGGCGCCCGGCGTGGCGCGGCTGCGGCGGCGGCTGACGGACCAGCTGCGGACGGCGCTGATCGCGCGTGCCGATCCGGGGCTGCTGGCGGACTGGGTGCACAGCCCGTGGGGCGAGGACGACCTTCCGGTGTGGCAGGCGCTCGCCGCCGTGCTGCCCCGGGGCCGGGGGGCCGCGGCGCAGGCCCGGGTGCGGGCCCTGGACAGCGAGTACGCGGGCACGCCCTGACCCCCGGGGCTCGGGCGGGTGCTGCCGGCACCCGGCTGTCGGACACCGGGCGCCTGACGCCGCGTCGACTCCTTCAGGCACCAGGCACCAGGCCAGGCACCAGACACCAAGCACCTGAAACCGCGCCGCCATGCCCGGCGGCAACGTGGTTGCAACGTACGGCTCCCTAGGTTCGGCCGGGAGCGCAGTCCGAAGGCGGGCAGCGCGGACTCCGGGAGGTCTCATGGCTCGTTACGCTGCGCCCGGCACCGAAGGCGCCATCGTCACGTACGCGTCCCGTTACGACCACTGGATCGGCGGCGAGTACGTCCCGCCGGCCCGGGGTCAGTACTTCGAGAATCCGAGCCCCGTGAACGGGCAGCCGTTCACCGAGATCGCCCGTGGCACGGCCGAGGACGTGGAGCGCGCCCTGGACGCGGCGCATGCCGCAGCGCCGGCGTGGGGGCGCACCGCGCCCGAGGCCCGGGCGAACGTCCTGCTGCGGATCGCCGACCGGATGGAGGCGCATCTGGAGGAGCTCGCGGTCGCGGAGAGCTGGGAGAACGGCAAGCCGGTCCGGGAGACGCTGGCCGCCGACATCCCGCTGGCCATCGACCACTTCCGCTATTTCGCGGGCGTGCTGCGGGCCCAGGAGGGTTCGCTCAGCGAGCTGGACGACAGCACGGTGGCGTACCACTTCCATGAGCCGCTCGGTGTGGTCGCGCAGATCATCCCGTGGAACTTCCCGATCCTGATGGCGGTCTGGAAGCTGGCGCCGGCACTGGCCGCCGGGAACGCGGTGGTGCTGAAGCCCGCCGAGCAGACCCCTGCCTCGGTGCACTTCTGGATGAGCCTGGTCGCCGATCTGCTGCCGCCGGGTGTGGTGAACATCGTCAACGGCTTCGGCGTGGAGGCGGGCAAGCCGCTCGCGTCCAGCCCCCGCGTCGCGAAGGTCGCGTTCACCGGCGAGACGACGACGGGGCGGCTGATCATGCAGTACGCCTCGGAGAACATCAAGCCGGTGACGCTGGAGCTGGGCGGCAAGTCGCCGAACATCTTCTTCGACGACATCTGGGCGGCCGACGACGACCTGCGCGACAAGGCCCTGGAAGGGTTCACCATGTTCGCCCTCAACCAGGGTGAGGTGTGCACCTGTCCCTCGCGGGCGCTGATCCAGCGCGGGCACTACAGCGAGTTCCTGGACGCCGGGATCGCCCGCACCGAGGCGATCGTGCCCGGTCATCCGCTGGACACGGACACGATGATCGGCGCGCAGGCCTCCAACGACCAGCTCCAGAAGATCCTGTCGTATCTGGACATCGGCCAGCAGGAGGGCGCAAAGATCCTGACGGGCGGTCAGCGGATCGAGTACGACGGCGAACTGGCGGGCGGCTATTACGTCCAGCCCACGATCTTCGAGGGCGACAACCGGATGCGGATCTTCCAGGAGGAGATCTTCGGCCCTGTCGTCGCGGTGACGTCGTTCTCCGACTTCGACGACGCGATCAGGACGGCGAACGACACCCTGTACGGACTGGGCGCGGGCATCTGGACCCGGGACGTCAACCGGGCCTACCGCGCCGGACGGGCGATCCAGGCGGGACGGGTCTGGACGAACTGCTACCACGCCTATCCGGCGCATGCTGCCTTCGGCGGCTACAAGCAGTCCGGTATCGGCCGCGAGACGCACAAGATGATGCTCGACCACTATCAGCAGACGAAGAACCTCCTGGTGTCGTACTCGCCGAAGAAGCTGGGCTTCTTCTAGACGCAGAAGAAGGGCGCCTGACCAGGCCAGAGGCTCGGCAGGCGCCCTCCTCGGCGCACATCTCACAGTCCGCGGGGTCGACGCCGGAGGCCAACCGGAAGGAGATGCCGGCGTGGCGCAGGTCGTAGGGGGACGTTTCGCCGGTTCTTCCGCATCACTGGCCGGGTAGCCGCCGAAAGCCCAGACCCGCAAGGGCACTGACGTGGGTTTGGTGAGCCTGCGAAGAAGACGATGAAAAGGATGACGGAACCGAAGGACACCTTTTGGCATCACGCGTTCGCGAGCGAGAGTGCCGAAGCTTGACGTAATGATCGAGGAGTGTCGTCGGCCCGGGACGTTGAAACTTGTCTGGGTCCTATTCGCCGCGGACAAAGGCGCACGATCTCATCGCACGCGCCGAAGTACGTGAGTTCGCATGAAGGTTGGCAGGTATTCGGCATCATACGTCTGCCGGAGAACCGGTGGTGGAACTGCTGCGGCCGGGCAACGCAGGCTGCAACACCGCGAGTGATCACATCGGAGCAACTCGGCTCGCGCTCGCTCAGCCGCCTGAACGCCACTGGCGCGAACGCCGGTACCATCCACTGCGACCTCCGGCGGCGGCACCCCACGCGTTCGTGGCCTCGCTGTCACTGGTGCGGACGCGGCCGGCGGCTCACCCGTCGGCCGCGCCCGCGGCGGTCACTTCGTCAGGCCCCAGCGGACCGGGGCGAGCTGCTTGGACATGATGGTGATCAGCTCGTACGCGGCGTGCGACGCGGCGATCGAGGTGATGCCGGCATGGTCGTACGCCGGCGCAACCTCCACGATGTCGGCGGAGACCAGGTGGCAGTCGGCGAGGCCGCGCAGGATCTCCAGCAGCTCGCGGGAGGTCATGCCGCCGGCCTCGGGCGTACCGGTGCCGGGGGCGTGCGCCGGGTCCAGGACGTCGATGTCGATGGAGACGTAGAGCGGCCGGTCGCCGACCCGCTCGCGCAGCTGCTGGGTGATCTCGTCCACACCGCGCCGCATCACGTCCGCCGAGGTCACGATGCCGAAGCCCAGCTTGGCGTCCTCGTCGAGGTCCTTCTTGCCGTAGATCGGGCCGCGCGTGCCGACGTGACAGAGGGCGGAGGTGTCGATGACGCCCTCCTCCACGGCCCGGCGGAAGGGCATCCCGTGGGTGTACTGCTGGCCGAAGTAGTCGTCCCAGGTGTCCAGGTGCGCGTCGAAGTGCAGGACCGCCACCGGCCCGTGCTTCTTTGCCACGGAGCGCAGCAGCGGCAGCGCGATCGTGTGGTCGCCGCCCAGGGTCATCAGCCGGGCGCCGCCGGCGAGCAGCTCGTCGGCGGCGGCCTCGATCGTCTCCACCGCCTCGGCGGCGTCGAACGGGTTGGCGCTGATGTCGCCGGCGTCCGCGACCTGGCTGAAGTGGAAGGGGTAGACGTCCTGCGCCGGGTTGTAGGGGCGCAGGGTGCGGGAAGCCTCGCGGATGGCGTTTCCGCCGAAACGGGCTCCGGGGCGGTACGTCACACCGCCGTCGAACGGGACCCCGACCACGGCGATATCCGCCTTCTCCACCTGGTCGAGGCGGGGGATGCGGCCGAACGTGGCCGGACCGGCGAAGTGCAGCGTCCGGTCGGTCTCGGTCGGCGCCAGCGGCGGCGTCACTCCGTTGGGCTGGGCGGTCATGGTGCGATCAGTGCCTTTCCTGGGTACGGCTGCCTGGCGCCCTGTGCCGGGCCCAGGGGGTTCGGACGCCGGGCCGTGGCGCCCTCGGGCCTGCCCGCCCGGGTCACTGCGGGGGGTTGCCGTGCTTGCGCGACGGCAGGTCGGCGTGCTTGGTGCGGAGCATGGCGAGGGAGCGGATGAGCACCTCGCGGGTCTCGGCC
>NZ_JBWKDT010000088.1:0-8511 GCF_056435785.1 Streptomyces sp. NPDC043870 | reverse complement strand
CGACACGACAGTCGGGCCTCCGCGCTGCCCTCGCCAGCCACAGAACGCACGACGGTCTGCCGACTCCGTCGGCAGACCGTCAAGAAAGATCGAGGCTAAACGCTCCGTAATACTGCATCCAACCTCGCACGACCGGGTTGATCCATCGAGCGAGGTCTCGTTCGGACAGACCGGAACGCTGGTGCAGCTTCCAAGCTCGCACCATCGCCCCCATCTTCTTCAAAGCGTCCTTGCTGACCGCCGGAGCGAACGAGAGGAACATCTCTCCTGTCCTCGTCCGTGCCCCGCGAGGCCGGAAAGTGAACCCCAGGAACGTGAACGACATGTGCTCAAAAGAGCCGCGCCGCTTGCCGTCCTTGCAGTACACGATCCGAGTCTTGTCCGGGTGCAGATCCAGCCCTACCTCACCCATTCGTTCTGCGATCGCTGCAAGAACCCGTTCGGCCTGCCCACGACTGGAGCAGTGCACGACCGCGTCATCGGCATAGCGCTCGAACAGCACGGCCGGGAACACCCGGGCCCGTGTCACGCGGGTCCCTCGGCGCCCCGTCTCCAATGCCTGAGCCCGGCCGTCGATTTTCTGGCATGCTGCGGTCCCATCACCGTTTCCGGATTAGGTAAGCCATCAGACCCAAGAACCTCCCTCCAAATTCTTCCCGACTGAATCGGGGATACGACAAGGCGCCTCATGGCGCACTGCCACCGGTCCGCGACCTGGACCGCGTCGGGCAGGGCGCGGCGGATGGCCTCGGCGTAGGTGGCTGAGCCGTCGCGGCACACGACCTCGACACCTGAATGCTCGCGCAGCCACGCTTCCAGCGTGTCGGCCGTACGGTCAGGCAGCACGTCGATCCGCTCATGGGTCTCGGCGTCGATCACCACGGTGGTATAGCGGTGCCGCCGGCGCAGAGCGAAATCGTCGACGCCGATCACGCGGGGCACCCGCCCGGTGGGCAACGGGATGCGCAGCAGGGTGCGCAGGGCCGTGTGACGGGACAGGCCCACCGCGAGTATCGCCAGCAGACGTGATCCCGCCCGGCCCGCTAACTCTTTGACCACGGCCTTGACCTGCCTGGTCAGACGAGCGGTGCGTCGCTGGTATCGCTCCAGCACCCCGGGCACCTGTTCGCGGAAGGTGTGGAGGCAGCCTCGCGTAGGGCACACCAGACGCCGCACCCGCACACGGACCACCACCCGTCGCCCGTCGACCGGAACGTCGGCCACCGTCCGCCAGTGATAGCCGTGCACCCGTCCCGACGAGGCCCCGCACACCGGGCAGACCGCGGTGTTCAGCGGCGTCCGGGCCCGCACCACGATCCGCTCACCCTCGTCGGCCACATCCTCCATAACCAGCGGGGACAGACCCGAAAACACCGTCCTCACAAGCTCGTTGACATCCATCACATGAAAGTCAACGACCCTCACAACTCTCCGTCACCACCGAATGTGAGACAGGGCCGAACGATTTACAGTCCCAGCAGCGCGCCCAGCTTGCCGACCTCGGCATCGACTGGGCCTGAACCGAGGCGGGCACAGAAGAGGCGGATTCACCAAGTACGGGGCGGACCGCTTCTGGCGCTCACCCAGTCGATCGGTGGCCTTGGTTGAAAATGCTCTATGTACGCCTGCCTTGAGCCCTTCTATACGGGGGATTCGACTCGTCCGTACGGCCCTGTACCGGCGGCGCACTGCGGTTACGGGCTGCTCGCGGCGTTTAACGTCTAACCGGCGGTCTGAGACGTCGATGACGGAGCATCAATCGCCGGGTTCGGTTCGGAGCACTCACATCCACCACCTGTGGTGGGGCTGCGCGCAGGAGGTTTTTCATGTCGGGTATCGCTGTACGGGCGGTGTCGGAACCGGGGAGCGGGGGGCGAAGTCGCGGGGACGGGGGTTCGTGGTGGGTACTGGTGCGGGCCTGGGTGGCGGGGCTGGCGGTCCTGGCTGGTCTGGCCGTCCCGATCGCCGTCGCCACGCCAGCCGCCGCGCAGGGCGCAACTGTCGCCTACGTAGCCAACGAAGGTGCGGGCACGGTGTCCGTCATCAGCGGAACCACCGTCATCTCCACCATCCCCGTCGGCGACGACCCCCGTGATGTGACGATCACCCCGGACGGCTCCCGGGTCTACGTCACCAACAACGGCTCGGACAACGTGTCGGTGATCAACAACTTCACCGTCATCGCCACCATCCCCGTCGGCGACGCCCCCCGTGATGTGGCGGTCACCCCGGACGGCTCCCGGGTCTACGTCACCAACAGCGTCTCGAACAGCGTGTCGGTGATCGACACCGCCACCAACACCGTCACCGCCACCATCCCCGTCGGCAACTTCCCACACGGTGTGGCGGTCACCCCGGACGGCTCCCGGGTCTACGTCACCAACAGCGCCTCGAACAGCGTGTCGGTGATCGACACCGCCACCAACACCGTCACCGCCACCATCCCCGTCGGCAACTTCCCCGTCGGCGTGGCGGTCACCCCGGACGGCTCCCGCGTCTACGTCGCCAACAGCGCCTCGAACAGCGTGTCGGTGATCGACACCGCCACCAACACCGTCATCGCCACCATCCCCGTCGGCAACGCCCCCACCGCCGTGGCGGTCACCCCCGACGGCTCCCGCGTCTACGTCACCAACGCCCTGGGGAACAGCGTGTCGGTGATCGACACCGCCACCAACACCGTAATCGCCACCATCCCCGTCGGCAACGGCCCCACCGGCGTGGCAGTCTTTCCGGACGGCTCCCGCGTCTACGTCACCAACAGCGCCTCGAACAGCGTGTCGGTGATCGACACCGCCACCAACACCGTCACCGCCACCATCCCCGTCGGCGACACCCCCCGTGGCGTGGCGATCGGGACGATCCGTGCTCAGGGGCGGATCCCGACCACGCTGGACCTGAAGGTGCAGAAGCAGAAGAAGAACCCGCACAGCCTGGGCCTGGGTGACCATGGCGGCGGCCTCACGCTGAAGGCGAAGCTGACCTCCCAAGACCTGCCCCTGGAAGGCAAGGACATCACCTTCACCAGGGACGACACCTCGCTGTGCACGGACACTACGGACGGGCGAGGCAAGGCCACTTGCCACGTCCGCGGCAGGCAGGACAAGGACACCTGCTACACCGCCACCTTCGCCGGCGACGACATCTACCAGCCCTCCACCGCTACCCTCTGCAAGCAAGACGACCACGACAAGCCCCCCCACGACAGGCCTAACCCGTGGGCAGCCATGCTCAGCCAGAACGGCGTCAGCATCCCCGCCCTCACGCCAGCGATGACACGAGGATGAACCAGCCCGGCCGAGCCCCAGCGGCCACAGTCGCGAAGCCGTAATCCCTAGATGCGGACCGGGGCGCGGTGGGCCCCTGAAGTGCGTGACAGCAGCGCACAGCCCCACCAGCCCCGGCCCAGGCTGTGGCCGTCCGCGGCCGTACGCTCGCGGACGCCGTCCTGGATCCGGCGGCGAAGGTCTCGATGAAGCGCCTGGTGCTCCGGGCCGTGGCGAGGGCGGTTGCCTGTTAGCGGACGAGATGGTCGGCGCCTTGAGGTGCGCCGGGGCAGCGGAGGCAATCCGCGGCCCCGCGAAGGCACCTCCGAGCGCCAGCAGCGAGGAAACACCGAAGGTCATGATTTTCATCTTCATCAAGAGACCCTCTCAATGTGGACCTGACGTCCACGAGTAGTCCCGATAGTTCTCGTACCGGCCCCTCGGCAGTGGCCCGATGTACCCCTTTACTGATGGAAGGAACGTTTACCAACTGGCTGATCGAGTCCGATGTGTGCGGGCCACACTGAGCCAAACTTGACGCAGGACACCTGGAGTGCATCGACTGCTGGTGAATGCTCCCTGAGAACGCGGCTGGCCGCCGTGCAACTGTCCTTGTGAACGGCCAGTTCGATCCCAGGGGGTGCCCGGTGGCCTTGTCCCGGCATGGCGGGGTGTCGCCCCGCTCGGTCGACGACACGGTCAAGGCTCGGACACCGGCATATCGAAGAGCGAGATCTGGCGGATTTGCGCAAGAATGAGACGTTCGCGCAGGTCGGAGCAGGGTTTGGTGTCTTCAAGGCGACGGCCTGGCGCTATCGAGGTGTTGACCTCGTGGGCGCCGGGACTGCACGAGGCCTTGGTGGGCCTGGGCGAGGGCGACTACGTCATCGTGGACGGCACCGTGCGCCACAAGGCGCTTGATGATCGGGGGGTGAAAGGACTCCGTCACCGGACTGTCGCAGCAGTCCGGTTGAAGCTGGGGGCAGCCTGATACGGGGGACGCCGGGGAGTAACCCTGACAACGCCAGGACGTGCTGGCACTGCCAGACAGTGCGGGTCCGGCAAGCGAGACGAGAAGGTGTACGCGAGGAACCAGTGGCAAAGCTCCGTAAGCGACGAACCGGCTCCAATCTGGTGGATATGGGGATGCAGTGCGTGACCGCTGCGACGGTCAACTCGAAGTCACGTAGTGCCGTCGGTGAGGAGGCCTCGACGAAGGACTGCGGCGTAGTCGTGGCGACGCTGCCGGGCAAGAGCTGTGCACCTCCCTCGTCAGCCGTCATTGAGTGAACGTGGGAACCATTTCCGGGCGCCCTCCGGGCCAGGCAGCCAGCCTGGTCCAGGGCAGGCTCGTCGGGGCCGAGGCCGTGGGATGGGGCGGAGGCCCCGTAGTAGTCCGAGCGTGCGAAAGGCGCGTAGATGGCGAAGGGGACCAGCAAGTCAGCAGGGAGGAGACTGAAATGCTGGACCGTCAGGTGGAGGCTATGGTCATCCGGCACGTCCACCGATCGGCGCCCGGAACGTGGCCCGCTGCGGCCGACGCTGGACACAGGGTCTGCATCAAACGCAGGGCCCACCCAGACGAAGCGACGATGGCAGCTGGGACCACTGCCAGCCGGCCCGGCGGAGGAGGAGCAGATGACTGACGTGATCAACCGCATGCGTCATGAGGGGATATCGGTATGGCTCGATGACGCGAGCAAGGACCCCTTCCCCCCGCAGGCTCTGCGTTCCATGGTCGAGTCAGAACGAGTTGTGGGTCTTACGTTGCACCCGGCACTCCTCGCCCACACACACCGCCGCGGTCCTGTCGACGGTGCATTGCCGCAGAACGCAGCACGGGGCGACGGCATGCCCGAGTCGATCGCCCTGCACACACTCGTGGTGGACGATATCCACCGTCAGTGCGACCTGTTGCTCGGGGTCCACCGCCGCACCGACGGCCGCGAGGGGTACGTCACGGTCGATGTGGATCCACGCCACGCCCACGACACCCGCCACATCCTGAACGCGGCACTGACCCTCCACTCGTTCCTCGACCGCCCAAACGTCCTGGTAGGCGTGCCGGCCACCGATGCTGGAACGCGTGCCTTGAGTGAGTGCGTCGCGAAGGGGATCGGCGTTCACGCCACCCTCGTCTTCTCGGCCGACCGCTACCAGCAGGTGCTGGACGCCTATCTCAGTGGCTTGGAGGCAGCCCATGCCCGTGGCCATACGCTGGCGGACATCGCTTCGGTCGCCTCCTTCCACGTCAGCGAACTGGACCGTGCGGTGGACGCCGAACTGACGAAAGCTGCAACGCCGGAGGCCATGGCCATGACCGGCCGCGCCGGACTCGCCAACGCACGCCTCGCCTACGAGGTGTACGAACAGATGTTGGCCTCTGCCCGGTGGCAGAGACTGGCCGCCCACGGCGCCCGGCCCCAGCGTCTGATGTGGCTCCCCGCACCGTTGTCCCCGGAACACCCTGGGGACACGCGCTACGTCGAGGAACTCGTCACCGGGGACACGGTGATGAGTATGTCGGTGGATCTGCTCGGGGACGTCACTGACCACGGCCGAATCGTCGGGGACCGGGTACGCCGCCACTACGCGCACTCCAGCCGAGTCCTCGACTACCTGTGTTGGTTCGGCGTCTCGTGCGCCACCATCACACGACAGCTGGAACTGCAAGCGCTGTCGAGGGAGCAAGCCACATGGCGAAGGACCCTCGACGATCTGAGCCGAAACCTGCACCACACGCCGGCGACCGTCTGACGCCGCGCCCGGCGCTGGGGGCGGGGGTCCTGGCGATTGCAGCCGAGGTGGCCTGCGGTGAGAAGACGGTGCGACGGTGCCTGCACCAGTTGGACCAGTCTGGTCTGGACGCCTTGGCTGACTGTTGCTGGCATGGCAGCCGTCAGGTGACCGGATCGGTTGTCGCGCCGCCCGGGATCGTGGAGCACACGCTGCAAGGCGGCTTCGTCATCGAAGACGCCGCCGGTGAGGCCCGACGCTGCGGTGCCTGCCGTGCCGAAGGCGAACCGCGCGGCTTCCGGCGTCGCCGGCCGGGCAGCGCGTAGTGGCGCTTCGCAGGCGCCAGGCCGCCGGATACCAGCGCCACCTGAACTCGTGCCGGTTTCGGGTGTCCAGAGGCTGCTCGAACTCCGTGTGCAGAGCGGAGGCACGCGGTGAGGGTGCCAATCCGTGATATCGCCGGGCATCTGATCTGGTCGACGCACGGCAGCGTGTGGGCCGTCTACCGGCTGCACCCAGGCCCGGACGAGCACGGGCGCAGCGACGAGACCGTGCAGGGCACCTATGTCCCAGCAGCGGTGCGCGATGAGAAACCGTCGAAGATCACGCACCTGGTGCGTTCACTGTCGGGCGCCCCGCGGTTGTTCGGCCTCTGTGCGCAGGTTGACCCCGGTGGGCAACTGATCTGTTCGCCCAGCTGGAGATGCGCGACTTTCGTCGATTACACCGTTGACCTCATGCTCGTGCCTGCGCAGAGAGCAAAGGTCTCGCCGAGCAGACAGAAGGCTGACCTTCCACCACGGCCGCCTCACCCTCCTGTTGCGCAGGGTGCGGGAGCCATAGCCCTCGCCCTGGGCGGCCGGGCGGGCGCGTCGTCGACCGGCTGACCTTCAACGAGCCAGCCTGCTACTGCTTTCTCGGCCTCGACAGACGTGCAGGCCCTCTGTCGGCAGGCTCAGCTTCTGTTCGGGCGACTGGAACGACGCGGAGAAGTACGACTGCGCGCTCTACCAGCAGCTGCTGGATACCGGGTGCGAGAAACCACGCCTGATCGAGGCATACCGGATCAGCCCCTGTGGGATGCCGGACGCACCTACGAAGCCCGCCAGACGGCCTCCCAACTGCGATGTCAGCACCTCACCGACGCGGGGCCTTGGAACTTCGTCGCTGACGGCTTCGAGACTGCCGGTGAACTCCAGCGATCGCTCCCGACACTGGCAGCAGGCCCGTAGGGAACGTGCGAAGGACCCGGCACCAAGCCACGTGGAGACGCGAGGGCTCTGCGGTGGCGGAAGCGGGAAGCCAGCACGACGGCCAGGGCGGCGAGGGCGATGCAGGAGAGGCCGGCAACGGCGAAGGCCTCGCGGGGGCCGACGGTGTGCACGAGGGCACCGGTGACGGGGCCGCCGACGGCCGCGCCGCCGAGCAGGGCGACGACGTAGACACCCGATCCTGCTCTGCATGGGGGCGTCCGCTGCGAGTTGCACGGCCGCGTTGGCCGTCGTGCTGAAGACCAGCGCGCACACGCCGATCGGGACGAGCAGAAAGGCGAAGGCCCACACGCTCGGGCAAACGGCCGCGGCCATTTCGAGGACGCCGAGGGCGCCGGCGGATGCGGCCAGGACCGGGAGGCGGCCACCGCACAGCCGTCCGGCGCACAGCGCGCCGCCGAGGGATCCGGCGGCCAGTACGGTGCTGAGCAGACCGAAGGACGGCGCGCCCGCTCCCCAGCCCAGGGCAGTGTACGTGGGCAGCAGTACGGCGAAGTTCGAGCCGAGCATGCCCATCAGTGCGACGAGGGCGAGGATCCACAGCAGCTCGGGGCGGGCCGTGATATGGCGGACGGCTTCCCAGCGGCGTCCGTCGTCTCGGCGCGGCAGGCACCGGCGCGGGCTGTGCGCCGCCGGTACCCGGACGCGCAGCAGGATGCACATGCACCCCGTCGGTCGACGCCGGCCTCCCCCGGGAGGGCGACTGAACAGCGGAGGTTTACGGGTGGCCTCCATCCCTACCGTAGGGACTGGGGAGACCCAGATCGCTGGCTCCGGTCCCCGAGGGTGACCGGAGCCGGCCTGTAGCAACTCCCGTAATTGCACCCTACTCGACGTTTTCCGACATCAGATTGTCAATGTTGCACTACGAGAAACATTAAGTGAACGCTCATTAACAAATTGGAGTAGGCTGCGTCATGCTAGTAAATCTAATTATCGGTGCAGGCATAGTGATGCTCGCGGCGGGGGCGGCACTGCTGGCGTTTTGGATAGAGCGCGGAGACTGACTCCCGCTTGAGCTATTACATTTCTGAGCCTTGGATGCGTGAGGGTTATTGACTGGGCTACGGCGGCAAGCGCCCGGAGATGATCGTCACCGACACCTCCTCGTACAGTGACATCGTCTTCGGCCTGCTCACACTGTGAACCGTTCCGGGTTCGGTAGGGACTCGATCATTTGAGAGGATCGAGTCATGGCACGCCCTTCCCCTTACCGCCTTGAGCTGCGCAAGCGCGCG
>NZ_JBWKDT010000087.1:0-9597 GCF_056435785.1 Streptomyces sp. NPDC043870 | reverse complement strand
GGATGATTCGTTCTTCGACCTGGGTGGGCATTCCCTGCTGGTGACGCGGCTGGTCAGCCGGATCCGTACCGTCCTCGGCGCCGAACTCCCCATCCAGCGGGTCTTCCGCACGCCGACCGTGGCCGGGCTCGCCGAGGTGCTCAGGACCGCGGACGCCGCGCGCACCCCCATGACCGCCGGGCCGCGCCCGGACCGGTTACCCCTCTCGTACGCCCAGGAACGCCTCTGGTTCCTGCACCGCTTCGAGGGACCGGCAGCCACCTACAACCTTCCGCTGGTCCTCCAGCTCTCCGGCCGGCTCGACCGGGAGGCGCTGCGCGCCGCCCTTGCGGACGTCCTCGAACGCCACGAGCCGCTGCGCACCGTCTTCGCCGAGGACGCCGAGGGTCCGTACCAGCGACTGCTCGACGACACCCATCCCGAACTGACCGTCGTCCGCCTCACCGGCGCGGACGAGACCGAGGTGCGCCACCGGCTCGACACGGCCACACGCACCGGATTCGACCTCGCCGCCGAACCGCCGTTGCGCGTCACCCTCTTCGAGACGGCTGAGGACGAACACGTCCTGCTGCTCCTGCTGCACCACATCGCCGGTGACGGCTGGACCCTGCCCGTACTTGCCGAGGACCTCGCGGCCGCCTACACGGCCCGGCTGGACGGAGCGGCACCGGCCTGGTCGCCGCTCACCGTGCAGTACGCCGATTATGCGTTGTGGCAGCGGGAGGTGCTGGGGTCGGGGGACGATCCGGACTCGCTGCTCGGTGGCCGGCTGGCGTACTGGCGGGAGGCTTTGGCGGGGCTGCCGGAGGAGTTGGCGCTGCCGGTGGACCGGCCGCGTCCGGCGGTGGCGTCGTACCGGGGTGAACGGCTGGAGTTCGAGGTGCCGGCCGGGCTGCACGCGCGGGTGGCGGAGGTGGCGCGGCAGCACCGGGTGAGTGTGTTCATGGTGGTGCAGGCCGCGCTGGCTGCGCTGTTGTCGAGGCTTGGTGCGGGGACCGATGTGCCGATCGGTACGCCGGTGGCCGGGCGTACGGACGATGCGGTGGAGCGGCTGGTGGGCTGCTTCGTGAACACGCTGGTGCTGCGGACCGACGTGTCGGGCGATCCGACGTTCGCGGAGCTGCTGGACCGGGTCCGCGACACCGACCTCGCGGCCTACGACCACCAGGACGTCCCCTTCGAGCGGCTGGTCGAGGAACTCAACCCCGAACGCTCCCTCGCCCGGCACCCCCTCTTCCAGATCATGCTCACCTTCGACACCGAAGGACCCGTCCACGAGCGGATCGGCCAGGCCATGCCGGGTCTGGCCGTCACCGAACGGACCGCCTGGACCGGCTCGGCCAAGTTCGACCTGGTCTTCGGTTTCGCCGAGCGTCGCACCGCGGACGGCGACCCCGACGGGATGCGCGCCGCGCTGGTCTTCAGCACCGATCTGTACGACCGCGGCACCGCGCGCAGCCTGACCGACCGCCTGGTGCGGTTCCTCGACACCGTTACGGCCCAACCGGCCCAGCGCATCGGTCTGGTTGATGTGCTTGATGACGAGGAGCGTGGTCGGTTCGGTGCGGGGGGTGGGGAGTTGCCGTCGGTGGGGGTGCGTTCGACTTTGCCTGAGCTTTTCGAGGAGCAGGCTGCCCGTGCGCCGGATCGTTTGGCGGTGGTGTTTGAGGGTGTGCGTCTGTCGTACGGGGAGCTTGATGTTCGTGCGGAGAGGTTGGCGCATCATCTGATCGATCGGGGTGTGCGGCCGGGGCAGTTCGTGGCGTTGGCGTTGCCTCGTTCGGTGGAGTTGGTGGTGGCGGTTCTGGGTGTGCTCAAGGCGGGTGCGGCGTATGTTCCGGTTGATCCGGCGTATCCGGCCGATCGGATCGGGCACACCTTGCGGGATTGCCGGGCCGTGTTGGTGGTGACTACCGCGGGCGTTGTTGCCGGGTTGCCGGACGATGTCGGTGCGGCGCGGTTGGTGCTGGATGATCCGGTGACGGCCGGGGTGCTGGCGGGTCTGCCTGGGGCGGGTGTCGCGCGGCGGCGTGGGTGTCTGTTGCCCGGGCATCCGGCGTATGTCATCTATACGTCTGGTTCGACGGGGCGGCCCAAGGGTGTGGTGGTGGCGCACCAGAATGTGGTGCGGCTGTTCACGGCGACGGACCATTGGTTCGGTTTCGGGCCTGATGATGTGTGGAGTCTGTTCCACTCGTTCGCTTTTGACTTCTCGGTGTGGGAGTTGTGGGGTGCGCTGCTGCATGGCGGGCGGTTGGTGGTGGTCTCGCATGAGGTGAGCCGGTCGCCTGGTGACTTCCTTGAGCTGCTGGTGCGGGAGCGGGTGACTGTTCTCAATCAGACGCCGTCGGCGTTTCATCAGCTGAGCCAGGCGGATGCGGAGCGTCCGGAGGTGGGTCGTGATCTTGCCTTGCGGTATGTGGTGTTCGGTGGGGAGGCGCTGGAGCCGACGCGGTTGAGGGACTGGTTCGGCCGGCATTCGGACCGGGCTCCGGTGCTGGTGAACATGTATGGGATCACCGAGACCACGGTCCATGTCACGTATCTGGCGATGGATGCGTCGTTGGCTGCCGGTTCGTCGCGCAGTCTCATCGGGGATGGCATCCCGGATCTGCGTGTGCATGTGCTGGATGAGTGGTTGCGGCCGGTTCCCTTCGGTGTGGCGGGGGAGCTCTATGTCGGTGGGCGTGCTCCGGCGGATGGTTATCTGCACCGCCCTGGTCTGACGTCCGAACGGTTCGTCGCCGATCCGTTTGCGGCCGATGGTTCGCGGATGTATCGCACGGGTGATCTGGCGCGTCGTCACCGTGATGGTGGTCTTGAGTACCTGGGTCGTGCCGACCACCAGGTCAAGATCCGCGGTTTCCGTATCGAACTCGGCGAGATCGAGGCGTCCTTGGCCCGTCATCCGGAGGTCGGCCAGTGCACCGTCGTGGTGCGCGAGGACCGCCCCGGCGACAAGCGACTCGTCGCATACACCGTGCCCGCGGCCGGACCGGTGGACCACGCCACCCTCCGCGAGTACGTGGCGGGTTCACTGCCCGACTACATGGTCCCCTCGGCGTTCGTCACGCTGCCGACCCTGCCGCTCACCGCGAACGGCAAGCTCGACAGCAAGGCGTTGCCCGCCCCGGACCTGGGGGCCTCCCCCGAGGGCCGGGCCCCGCGCACCCCGCGCGAGGAGATCCTGTGCACGCTGTTCGCCGACGTGCTGGGCGTGCCCGAGGTCTCCATCGACGACGACTTCTTCGCCCTCGGCGGCCACTCCCTCCTTGCCACCCGCCTGATCGGGCGCGTCCGTGGCGCCCTGAGCGCCGAACTGTCGGTACGCACCCTCTTCGAGTCGCCCACCGTCGCCGATCTGGCCCGGCGGCTCAAGTCCGCAGACGACGCACGCACCGCCCTGACCCGCGCCGAGCCCCGGCCCGATCGCGTACTCCTCTCGTACGCGCAGCAGCGGCTCTGGTTCCTCCAGCACCTGCAGGGCCCCAGCCCCGCCTACAACATCCCGGCGGCGCTGCGGCTGTCCGGCGGCTTGGACCGCGACGCCCTGCGTGCCGCGCTGCTCGACCTCGTCGAACGCCACGAGTCGCTGCGCACCGTCTTCGCCGAGGACGCCGACGGTCCGTACCAGAAGGTGCTGTCATCGGCCGAGGCCCTGCCCGGCCTGCCGGTCGAGGACACCACCGAGGAACGGCTGGACGAACGGCTTGCCGAGGCCGCCCGCACCGGCCTCGACCTGACCGCTGACGCACCGCTGCGGGCCCGGCTGTTCGCCCTCGCCCACCAGGAGCACGTGCTGCTCCTGGTGGTCCACCACGCCGCCGCGGACGGCTGGTCGCTGCTGCCGCTGGCCCGCGACATCGTCACCGCCTACGCGGCACGGACCGAGGGCAGGGCTCCCGACTGGGCACCGCTGCCCGTCCAGTACGCCGACTACAGCCTGTGGCAGCGCGCGCGCCTCGGCTCCGAGGACGACGCGGACTCCCCGATCTCCCGCCAGCTGGCCCACTGGACCGCCGCGCTCGCGGACCTGCCGGCCGAACTGCCCCTGCCCACCGACCACCCTCGCCCCCTCGTCGCCTCCGAGGACGGCGACGAGATTGACTTCGAGGTGCCCGCGCACGTGCACGAGGGCCTGCTGCGCCTCGCCCGGGGCAGCGGAGCCAGCCTGTTCATGGTGGTGCAGGCCGCGCTGGCTGCGCTGTTGTCGAGGCTTGGTGCGGGGACCGATGTGCCGATCGGTACGCCGGTGGCCGGGCGCGACGACGAGACCGTCGAGGACCTGATCGGCTTCTTCGTGAACACGCTGGTGCTGCGCACCGACACCTCCGGCGATCCGACGTTCGCGGAGCTGCTGGACCGGGTCCGCGACACCGACCTCGCGGCCTACGACCACCAGGACGTCCCCTTCGAAAGGCTGGTCGACGCGCTCAGCCCGGAACGGTCGTTGGGCCGCCACCCGCTGTTCCAGGTGTCGCTGCGGGTCGACGCCTCCGACCGGCAGTCCGCGCTGGACACTATCGGCCGACTGCCCGGCCTCGTCGTCACCCGGCACCCCGTGAGCACCCGTGCGGCGAAGTTCGACCTCTCCTTCACCCTCGAGGAGCGGCACGGCGCCGACGGCGGCCCCGCCGGTCTGCGCGGCGGCCTGGAGTACCGCACGGACCTCTTCGGCCTGCGCACCGCCCGGTCGGTCGCCGAGCGGCTCGTCCGCATCCTGACGGCAGCCGCCGAACAGCCCTCCCAGCGCATCGGTCTGGTTGATGTGCTTGATGACGAGGAGCGTGGTCGGTTCGGTGCGGGGGGTGGGGAGTTGCCGTCGGTGGGGGTGCGTTCGACTTTGCCTGAGCTTTTCGAGGAGCAGGCTGCCCGTGCGCCGGATCGTTTGGCGGTGGTGTTTGAGGGTGTGCGTCTGTCGTACGGGGAGCTTGATGTTCGTGCGGAGAGGTTGGCGCATCATCTGATCGATCGGGGTGTGCGGCCGGGGCAGTTCGTGGCGTTGGCGTTGCCTCGTTCGGTGGAGTTGGTGGTGGCGGTTCTGGGTGTGCTCAAGGCGGGTGCGGCGTATGTTCCGGTTGATCCGGCGTATCCGGCCGATCGGATCGGGCACACCTTGCGGGATTGCCGGGCCGTGTTGGTGGTGACTACCGCGGGCGTTGTTGCCGGGTTGCCGGACGATGTCGGTGCGGCGCGGTTGGTGCTGGATGATCCGGTGACGGCCGGGGTGCTGGCGGGTCTGCCTGGGGCGGGTGTCGCGCGGCGGCGTGGGTGTCTGTTGCCCGGGCATCCGGCGTATGTCATCTATACGTCTGGTTCGACGGGGCGGCCCAAGGGTGTGGTGGTGGCGCACCAGAATGTGGTGCGGCTGTTCACGGCGACGGACCATTGGTTCGGTTTCGGGCCTGATGATGTGTGGAGTCTGTTCCACTCGTTCGCTTTTGACTTCTCGGTGTGGGAGTTGTGGGGTGCGCTGCTGCATGGCGGGCGGTTGGTGGTGGTCTCGCATGAGGTGAGCCGGTCGCCTGGTGACTTCCTTGAGCTGCTGGTGCGGGAGCGGGTGACTGTTCTCAATCAGACGCCGTCGGCGTTTCATCAGCTGAGCCAGGCGGATGCGGAGCGTCCGGAGGTGGGTCGTGATCTTGCCTTGCGGTATGTGGTGTTCGGTGGGGAGGCGCTGGAGCCGACGCGGTTGAGGGACTGGTTCGGCCGGCATTCGGACCGGGCTCCGGTGCTGGTGAACATGTATGGGATCACCGAGACCACGGTCCATGTCACGTATCTGGCGATGGATGCGTCGTTGGCTGCCGGTTCGTCGCGCAGTCTCATCGGGGATGGCATCCCGGATCTGCGTGTGCATGTGCTGGATGAGTGGTTGCGGCCGGTTCCCTTCGGTGTGGCGGGGGAGCTCTATGTCGGTGGGCGTGCTCCGGCGGATGGTTATCTGCACCGCCCTGGTCTGACGTCCGAACGGTTCGTCGCCGATCCGTTTGCGGCCGATGGTTCGCGGATGTATCGCACGGGTGATCTGGCGCGTCGTCACCGTGATGGTGGTCTTGAGTACCTGGGTCGTGCCGACCACCAGGTCAAGATCCGCGGTTTCCGTATCGAACTCGGCGAGATCGAGGCGTCCTTGGCCCGTCATCCGGAGGTCGGCCAGTGCACCGTCGTGGTGCGCGAGGACCGCCCCGGCGACAAGCGACTCGTCGCATACACCGTGCCCGCGGCCGATGCCGCAACCGGCCCGGATCCGGCCGGTCTGAGGGAACACCTCGCCCGGGAGCTGCCCGACTACATGGTGCCGACGGCGATCGTGCCGCTGGACGCCCTGCCGCTCACTCCCAACGGGAAGACCGACCAGCGGGCCCTGCCGCGCCCCGCGTACGGCGACGAGACCCGGCGCCTCTCCCCGCGCACCCCGCGCGAGAAAACACTGTGCGCCCTGTTCGCCGAGGTACTCGGGCAGGCCGAAGTCGGCGTCGACGAAGGGTTCTTCGCTCTCGGCGGCGACAGCATCATGGTCATCCAGCTCGTCAGCCGGGCCCGCCGCGCCGGGCTGGAGCTCTCCGTGCGCGAGGTCTTCGAGCACCAGACGGTCGCGGCTCTGGCTCATGCCGTACGCGACGCCGACGGCGCTGCGGTGACCGCCGGGGAGAACGCGGCGGGCCCCGGCCCCGTACCACTCATGCCCATCACCCACTGGTTCGCCGAACTCGGCGGGCCCACCGACCACTTCAGCCAGTCGCAGCTGATCCGGGTACCGGCCGGGGCCGACCCGGGGCAGCTGACGCGGGCGCTCCAGGCGGTCCTGGACCACCACGACACCCTGCGCATGACGCTCCACGTCACCGGCGACGGCGGCCGTGCCGGCGGTGGTGCCGCCGGCTGGCGGCTGGAGATTCCCGACGGTCCCGGCCCGCGCGTGGACGATGTGCTGCACCGGGTCGACGTTTCCGCCGTGGACGAGGACGGGCTGCGCACCCTGCTCCTCCGGGAGGGAGCCGCGGCACGCGCCCGGCTCGCACCCCGGGACGGCGTCATGGTCCAGGCGGTGTGGTTCGATGCCGGACCGCACCGGCAGGGCAGGCTTCTGCTGGTGGTGCACCACCTCGCCGTCGACGGCGTGTCCTGGCGCATCCTCCTGCCGGACCTCGCCGAGGCCTGGCGCGAGTGCGTCTCCGGAGGCACCCCGCGCCTCCAGCCCGTGGGCACCTCGCTGCGCGGCTGGGCGCGCCGACTGACCGAGCTCGCCGCCGACCGCCCGGACGACACCGAACTCGCCCTGTGGGACGGCGTACTGAACCAGCCCGACCCGCTGCTCGGCGGGCGACACCTCGATCCGGCGCGGGACACCTACGCAACCGCCCGGCACCTCTCGGTGACCCTGCCCCCGGACGTCACCGAAGCCGTACTGGGCGTGGTGCCGGCCGCCTTCCGCGCGGGCGCCGACGAGGTGCTCCTCGCCGCGTTCACCCTCGCCATGGCCGAGTGGCGGCAGGAGGACCGGCCGACGCGGGCCGCCACCGAGGTGCTGCTGGACCTCGAAGGACATGGCCGCGAGGAGGAGTTCGCAGGCGGCGCCGACCTGTCACGGACCGTCGGCTGGTTCACCAGCATCCACCCCGTACGCCTGAGTACCGGGCCCTTGGACCTGGCCGACGCGTGGGCCGCGGGCCCGGCCGCCGGCGACCTCGTCAAGCGGGTCAAGGAACAGCTGCGCGGCATCCCCGACCGCGGCATGGGCTACGGGCTGGCGCGCTACCTCAACCCGCGGACGGCGGGCCTGCTCGCCGCCCGCCCACAGCCCCGGATCGGCTTCAACTACCTGGGGCGCTACGCCGTGGGCACGGACCAGGACCCCGCCGACTGGACCATCGAAGCGGGTGCCGACACCGGACCCGACCACGATCCGCGCATGCCGCTGCCGCATGTGCTCGAACTGAACGCCGCGACCCGGGACACCCCCCGCGGGCCCGAACTGGCGGCGGTGTGGACCTGGGCGGCGGACCTGCTCACCGAGGACCGGGTCGATGAACTGGCCCGACTGTGGTTCCGGGCCCTTCAGTCCCTGGCCACGCACGCGGAACGACCCGACGCCGGTGGGCTCACCCCGTCCGACGTGGCGCTGTCGACGATCGACCAGCGCGAGATCGACGAGTTCGAAGAAGAGTTGACGCAGGAGTGGGAGACGCACACATGAGCCGACAGCCGCGGGCCATCGAGGACATTCTGCCGCTCTCGCCGTTGCAGGAGGGGCTCCTCTTCCACAGCGTCTACGACCGTTCGGGCAACGACGTCTACACCGCGCAGTCGGTGTTCGAGCTGACGGAGCCGCTGGACACCGGTGCCCTGCGGGCCGCTGTGAAGGGCCTGCTCCGCCGGCACGCCGCCCTGCGCGCCTGCTTCCGCGAACGCAAGTCCGGCGAGTGGGCGCAGTTGGTGCTGCGCGACGTCGACCCCGTGTGGCAGGAGATCGACCTGAGCGGCCTGCCCGAGGCCGAGCGTACGGCCGAGGCGGACCGCATCGTCGTCGAAGACCGGATACGCCGCTTCGACCTCGCCAAGCCCCCGCTGATGCGCTGCACCCTGCTCCGGCTCGGCGGCGGCGTCTACCGCTTCCTGCTGACCAGCCACCACCTCCTCTACGACGGCTGGTCGCAGCCCCTCCTGGCCCGCGAGCTGTTCGCCCTGTACGAGAGCCGCGGCGCCACGGACGAGCTGCCCCCCGTACGCCCCTACCGCGACTACCTGACCTGGCTCGCCCGGCAGGACCGCGATGAGGCCGTCCGCGCCTGGACCGAGGCGCTCGACGGCATCGGCGACGCCACCCTCGTCGCGCCCGGCGCCGACCGTGAGCCCGTCGTGCCCGAAGAGGTACGTCTGGAACTGTCCGAGGCGGACACCGCCGGCCTGTTGCGCTGGGCACGGGAGAACGGACTCACCCTGAGCACCGTCGTACAGGGCGCCTGGGCCCTGGTCCTGGGCGCCATGACCGGACGGGACGACGTCGTCACCGGCGTTACCGTCAACGGGCGGCCGCCCGAGGTCGCGGGCGTCGAGTCGATGGTCGGCCTGTTCATCAACACCGTGCCCCTGCGGCACCGCATCCGCCACGACGAGTCCCTCACGGCGATGCTGCGACGGCTCCAGGACGAGCAGACCCTGCTCCTCGCGCACCAGCACCTCGGACTGTCCGAGATCCAGCGGCAGGCCGGCGCCGGTGAACTCTTCGACACGCTGTGCGTCTTCCAGAACTACCCCTCCAGCGGAGCCGCCCGCCGCGCGGGCACCGGCTCCCTGCAGGTGACCGGGGTGCAGAGCCGGGACGCCACCCACTACCCGCTGGCGCTGATCACCGCACCCGGGGACCGGCTCGGCTTCCGTCTCGACTACCGCTCCGACGCCTTCGACCGCGCCGCCGCCGAAGCCGTACTCGACAGGCTCGCGCGGGTGCTCGACGCGGTCGTGCACGACCCCGCGCAGCCGGTGGCAGCCGTCGATCTGCTGTCGGGTGAGGAGTGGCGGCGGGTGGTGGTGGAGTGGAATGCGACGGGGCATGTGGTGCCGTCGGTGTCGTTGGCTGATTTGTTCGTGGAG
>NZ_JBWKDT010000086.1:0-9662 GCF_056435785.1 Streptomyces sp. NPDC043870 | reverse complement strand
TCGTCTGCGACAACTACTCCCCGCACCTGACGACGAAGCGGTGCCAGCGGGTTGCGACGTGGGCGGCGGCAAACAATGTGGAGATCGCCTATACCGGGGGGTCGGAGGAGATACGCGCGAAACGGGCCACTTGAACACATCGGGTGATGACTGGCTACGTTGTGTGTCTTCCGCTTGATGGCGGTCTGTGATGATCGCCAGTACGGGGTCCACAGGTATTGTGGCTGCCGATCATGTGATTGGCGGTGTTTGTGGCTTCGGTGGAGCGGACGGCGTATCCGCGGTTCAAGCGGGTTATCTCCGACCGTGAACTGGCGCAGTTCTTCGTCCCGGATGAGGCTGAGGTCGGGTGGGCGGCGAAGCGGACGCATGGCCGCCCGGAGTCGCTTCTCGCGCTGCTGGTGTTGCTGAAGTCCTGTGGAAGGCTCGGGTACTTCCCGGTGTTGGACGAGGTTCCGGAGCTGGTTGTTGCCGGTGTGCGTGCGGCGGCCGGCTTGCCCGAGGGGGTCGTGCCGGTGGCTGAGGAGCGGACGGCGAAGCGCTACCGTTCCTGGATCCGGGAGTACCTGGGCCTGGGGTATGACCCGGCACTGGCGCGGAAGATCGCTGCTGCCGCGATGGAGGAGGCGGCCCTGGTGCGGGCCTCTGGGGTGGACCTGGTCAACGTCGCGCTGGAGGAGATCGTGCGGGCGGGCCTGGAGCTCCCGGGGTTTTCGACGCTGGACCGGATGGCGGCCTCGGTCAGGACGCGGGTGGAGGGTGAGATATTTGCCCGGATTGCCGAGCGAGTGGCTGCGGCCGGGCCTCGTCTGGCGGGGTTGTTGGTGGTGCCGGATGGTGAGCGGCGCAGCCCCTTTGATGTGATCAAGGAGCCGGGGCGGCGGGCGACGTGGTCCAGGTTCCGGCAGCATGGCGAGCGCGTCGATCTCGTTGATGCTTTCGGTGATGCGGCCAGCTGGGTGGAGGGGGTCGCTGCTGCCAAGGTCAGCGCGTTCGCGGAGCAGGCCCGGGTGCTGTCGGTCGGCGAGATGCTGGACATCAGCGAGCCGCGCAGGACCGCTCTGCTCGCGTGCGTGGTGGCGAAGGCCAGGGCTCGGGTGCGCGATGAGTTCGTGGTGATGCTGTCCAAGCGGATGGCACGGCATGCCAAGCGGGCTCAGGAGGAGCTGGCAGACCTGGAACAGCGTCACAAAGCGTCCACCGAGCAGCTGCTGGTCTCCTACAGGAACGTGCTGACGGTGCTGAAGGAGCACAGTCCCGACGAGCGTCCTGGTCTGAGCGGGCAGGGGAGCCTGGACGAGGCGTTGGCGGTGAAGCGTGTCCGCGAGGTGGTGGAGGGCAGTGGTGGCTTCGATGCCCAGCTGGCGGAGATAGAAGCCCTGTCCGCGTACCGGGGCGGGAACTGGACGCCGCTGGTCGAGCGCTTCTTCCGTCCCGACCGGCCGACGATGTTCAAACTCGCCCAGATCCTGACCTTCGTGCCCACCTCGCGGGACCGCAGCGTGCTGGACGCCCTGGAGCACGCCGTTGCCAACCGGCACCTGACCCGTGAGCTCATTCCTGACACGGCCCTGGCCCCCGCGGCAGCGACCGACGACGGGAATTCCGTACCGCCCCAGGTTCTGGACTTGTCGTTCGCCTCGCAGCAGTGGCGCACGACGGTGTATGCGAAGGACCAGCCGGGAATGCTGGTGCGCCGGCATTTCGAGGCGATGGTCTTCACCTACCTCGTCGAAGAGCTGCGCTGCGGGGACATAGCCGTAGCCGGGGCCGAGGACTTCGGCGACTGGACCACAATGCTGCTGCCCTGGGACCAGGTGAAGTCCCAGGTGACGGAGTTCTGCGAGCAGGCAGGCATCCCCGGTACCGCCGACGCCTTCGTGGACAACCTGAAGAAGCAGCTCACGCAGGTCGCCGAGGAAGTGGATGCCGGCTATCCGGACAACGCGGACCTGACGATCGACCCCATCACGGGTGTGCCCTCGCTCAAGCAGCGCACCGGTCGCGAGCGCACCGACTCCGCGGCCGCGCTGGAGGCCGAGCTGGACCAGCGGCTGCCGGTACGCGGCATCCTCGAGCATCTGGCCCGGGCGGCGCACTGGACCGGCTGGTGGCACCGCCTCGGCCCTCTCTCCGGGTCGGACCCCAAGCTGAAGGAACCGCTGGCCCGGTACGTGGTCACCGCGTTCACCTATGGCTCCGGCCTCGGCGCCACCCAGGCTGCCCGGCACATGAGCACGGTCTCGGCACACGAGCTGGCCGCGGTCGCCAAACGCCACTGCACGCCCAAGAATCTGAGCCGGGCGGGCGCCGACATCGTCGACGCGCACCTCGACCTGGACCTGGTGCGGTCCTGGGGCGACGGTTCGGTGGCAGCGGTGGACGGCACGATGATGGATTCCGCCGTCGACAACCTCCTCGCCGAGACCTCGATCCGCTACGGCGGCTACGGAGGGATCGCCCATCATCTGGTCGCCGACACCTACGTCGCGCTCTTCTCCAGGTTCGTTCCCTGTGGAGTCTGGGAGGCCGTCTACCTCATAGACTCCCTCCTGCAGAACCAGTCGCAGGCGCGGCCGGAGCAGGTCCACGCCGATACGCAAGGCCAGTCTTTCCCTGTCTTCGGACTCGCGCACCTGCTGGGGATCGACCTGCTGCCGAGAATCCGCAACTTCCAGGACCTCACCTTCCACCGCCCCAACGCCAAGACTCGCTACCGCCACATCGACCAGCTGTTCTCCAGCGACCCCCGAACCGCCATCGACTGGGACCTCGTACACCGCCACTGGCCCGACCTCATGCAGGTCGCCCTCTCGGTCAAGCAGGGCACCGTCTCCTCGGTGACCCTGCTACGCCGCCTGAACAACCGGTCGAGGAAGAACCAGATCTACCAGGCGTTCCGCGAGGTCGGCCGCGCCGTACGCACGATGGTGCTGCTGCGCTACCTGTCCGACCCGGCACTGCGGGAGCAGATCCAGAAGGCGACGAACAAGGCCGAGGCCTACAACGGATTCACCAAATGGCTCCACTTCGGCAACGCCGGCTGGCTGACCAGCCGTGACCCGGAACTGCAGGACAAGGCGGTCAAGTTCCTCGACCTCCTCACCGCGAGTGTCGTCTTCTCCACCAGCATCGACATGACCTGGGCCCTGCGGCAGATGGCCCACGAGGGCTGGACGCTGAATGCGAGCGATCTGGCAGTACTCAGCCCCTACCGGCGCGAGAACGTACTCCGCTTCGGTGACTACACAACCGACCAGCTCCACATCCCTCCCCCCTCATACGACCCCGTACTCCACTCAGGGGCTGCCGAAGAGACGAGCGCTGGAACAGCGCCTCGATGATCGTCAACCCCGCCGGGCCTGTCTTCGGGCCGGCACGCGGGCCCCTGTAACCGGGCGCCCGTCTGATCAGGCAAACACTCTCTGCCTTGCACCCGACCCGAAGGACTCACCAGCATGATCACTGATCCGACCGCCACCAGAGAAACCCCGCTGGAGCGGCATGCCAGCTGGCTGGAGCTCTTCTTTGACCTGCTCTTCGTCGCGATCGTCTCACAGTTGGCACATAGCCTGGTCGGGCATGTCACCGCGGGGCAAGCGCTCGCGGTGGTCGGCCTGTTCTGCCCGCTCTGGTGGCTCTGGGTGTCGTTCAGCTACTTCTCGGACACCGAGGAACGCGACACGCCGGGGCACCGGATCGGCGTACTGGTCATCATGGCTTGCCTGGTGGTCACCGGTGGCGGGATCGCGGGTGCCCTGCACGGCGACCCCGCGCTGTTCGCACTTGGCATCGGACTGGCCCGGCTGACCTCCACCGTGCTGTGGGCACTGACCGTTTCGCGGCGGTTCGGGCGGCGCACCACGACCCGCACCACCGCGCCATACCTCGTCGCGGCCGCAGCCTGGCTGTTCTCCGCTGCGCTTCCTGCCCCGGCCTGCTACCCAGTCTGGGCGGCCGCACTGCTGCTGGAGGCCGTCCCCGCGCTGCGTGCCCCAAGCGGGGCCACGGCCACGGTGCGTGCCGCGATCGACGGGCCGCACCTGGTCGAACGGTTCGGCCTATTCGTGATCATCGTGCTGGGCGAGGGCATCGTCCAGATCATCGCGGCCCTCGGTAGCACCGGCCATGCCAGCGCGCCTACCGTACTCACCGGACTAGCCGCCTTCGTGCTGCTGGCCGCCGTTTGGTGGCTCTACTTCGACTTCGGCAGCGAGGCATCGCTCGCGCTGCTCAAGGCCCGCCCCAGCGACGTCTGGTCGCTGCTGCGGGACGGCTTTGCCTTCGGCCACCTCCTGCTGGTCGGCGGGATCGTTGCCCTCTCCGCTGGCCTGGGCGCCGCGGTCACGGCCGCCAAGACCGGCGGCGTGAACCCGGAGACGGTCCGCATAGTCTGCGCCGCCTTGCTGGCCTACCTGCTGAACAACGCGGTCGTCGGCGTCACCCTCGGCATGAGCTCCGTCCGCAGGACCGCCGCCTGGCTGCTCCCCGACGCGGCTGCAGTGGGCGCGGTCTGGGCCGCCGCCACCCGCCTCGCCCCCGGCTGGGCCTTCCTCCTGCTGGCCGCGGCCCTCCTGCTGACCTCCCTCCCCAGCATCCTCCGCCGCTGGCGCACCCCCGAAGGTTCCGATCGCTCGGCCACCGTGCCCGGGTGAACCCGCACTGGCTCGCGGACACCTGCCCGTCCAACGACAGCCACAAGTCCGCTCACCCGTGCAGCCGAGATACCCACTCCCCTCCGGCATTACTAAACGTAGCTACTGGCTAGGAAGACGGCCGCACAAACCCGTACCGGGTCTTGCGAGGAGATACGCGCGGTAGCGCCGGGGCATGCCCCGGCGCTACCGCGCGTATCTCCTCGCAAGACCCGGTACGGGTTTGTGCGGCCGTCTTCCTAGCCAGTAGCTACGTTTAGTAATGCCGGAGGGGAGTGGGTATCTCGGCTGCACGGGTGAGCGGACTTGTGGCTGTCGTTGGACGGGCAGGTGTCCGCGAGCCAGTGCGGGTTCACCCGGGCACGGTGGCCGAGCGATCGGAACCTTCGGGGGTGCGCCAGCGGCGGAGGATGCTGGGGAGGGAGGTCAGCAGGAGGGCCGCGGCCAGCAGGAGGAAGGCCCAGCCGGGGGCGAGGCGGGTGGCGGCGGCCCAGACCGCGCCCACTGCAGCCGCGTCGGGGAGCAGCCAGGCGGCGGTCCTGCGGACGGAGCTCATGCCGAGGGTGACGCCGACGACCGCGTTGTTCAGCAGGTAGGCCAGCAAGGCGGCGCAGACTATGCGGACCGTCTCCGGGTTCACGCCGCCGGTCTTGGCGGCCGTGACCGCGGCGCCCAGGCCAGCGGAGAGGGCAACGATCCCGCCGACCAGCAGGAGGTGGCCGAAGGCAAAGCCGTCCCGCAGCAGCGACCAGACGTCGCTGGGGCGGGCCTTGAGCAGCGCGAGCGATGCCTCGCTGCCGAAGTCGAAGTAGAGCCACCAAACGGCGGCCAGCAGCACGAAGGCGGCTAGTCCGGTGAGTACGGTAGGCGCGCTGGCATGGCCGGTGCTACCGAGGGCCGCGATGATCTGGACGATGCCCTCGCCCAGCACGATGATCACGAATAGGCCGAACCGTTCGACCAGGTGCGGCCCGTCGATCGCGGCACGCACCGTGGCCGTGGCCCCGCTTGGGGCACGCAGCGCGGGGACGGCCTCCAGCAGCAGTGCGGCCGCCCAGACTGGGTAGCAGGCCGGGGCAGGAAGCGCAGCGGAGAACAGCCAGGCTGCGGCCGCGACGAGGTATGGCGCGGTGGTGCGGGTCGTGGTGCGCCGCCCGAACCGCCGCGAAACGGTCAGTGCCCACAGCACGGTGGAGGTCAGCCGGGCCAGTCCGATGCCAAGTGCGAACAGCGCGGGGTCGCCGTGCAGGGCACCCGCGATCCCGCCACCGGTGACCACCAGGCAAGCCATGATGACCAGTACGCCGATCCGGTGCCCCGGCGTGTCGCGTTCCTCGGTGTCCGAGAAGTAGCTGAACGACACCCAGAGCCACCAGAGCGGGCAGAACAGGCCGACCACCGCGAGCGCTTGCCCCGCGGTGACATGCCCGACCAGGCTATGTGCCAACTGTGAGACGATCGCGACGAAGAGCAGGTCAAAGAAGAGCTCCAGCCAGCTGGCATGCCGCTCCAGCGGGGTTTCTCTGGTGGCGGTCGGATCAGTGATCATGCTGGTGAGTCCTTCGGGTCGGGTGCAAGGCAGAGAGTGTTTGCCTGATCAGACGGGCGCCCGGTTACAGGGGCCCGCGTGCCGGCCCGAAGACAGGCCCGGCGGGGTTGACGATCATCGAGGCGCTGTTCCAGCGCTCGTCTCTTCGGCAGCCCCTGAGTGGAGTACGGGGTCGTATGAGGGGGGAGGGATGTGGAGCTGGTCGGTTGTGTAGTCACCGAAGCGGAGTACGTTCTCGCGCCGGTAGGGGCTGAGTACTGCCAGATCGCTCGCATTCAGCGTCCAGCCCTCGTGGGCCATCTGCCGCAGGGCCCAGGTCATGTCGATGCTGGTGGAGAAGACGACACTCGCGGTGAGGAGGTCGAGGAACTTGACCGCCTTGTCCTGCAGTTCCGGGTCACGGCTGGTCAGCCAGCCGGCGTTGCCGAAGTGGAGCCATTTGGTGAATCCGTTGTAGGCCTCGGCCTTGTTCGTCGCCTTCTGGATCTGCTCCCGCAGTGCCGGGTCGGACAGGTAGCGCAGCAGCACCATCGTGCGTACGGCGCGGCCGACCTCGCGGAACGCCTGGTAGATCTGGTTCTTCCTCGACCGGTTGTTCAGGCGGCGTAGCAGGGTCACCGAGGAGACGGTGCCCTGCTTGACCGAGAGGGCGACCTGCATGAGGTCGGGCCAGTGGCGGTGTACGAGGTCCCAGTCGATGGCGGTTCGGGGGTCGCTGGAGAACAGCTGGTCGATGTGGCGGTAGCGAGTCTTGGCGTTGGGGCGGTGGAAGGTGAGGTCCTGGAAGTTGCGGATTCTCGGCAGCAGGTCGATCCCCAGCAGGTGCGCGAGTCCGAAGACAGGGAAAGACTGGCCTTGCGTATCGGCGTGGACCTGCTCCGGCCGCGCCTGCGACTGGTTCTGCAGGAGGGAGTCTATGAGGTAGACGGCCTCCCAGACTCCACAGGGAACGAACCTGGAGAAGAGCGCGACGTAGGTGTCGGCGACCAGATGATGGGCGATCCCTCCGTAGCCGCCGTAGCGGATCGAGGTCTCGGCGAGGAGGTTGTCGACGGCGGAATCCATCATCGTGCCGTCCACCGCTGCCACCGAACCGTCGCCCCAGGACCGCACCAGGTCCAGGTCGAGGTGCGCGTCGACGATGTCGGCGCCCGCCCGGCTCAGATTCTTGGGCGTGCAGTGGCGTTTGGCGACCGCGGCCAGCTCGTGTGCCGAGACCGTGCTCATGTGCCGGGCAGCCTGGGTGGCGCCGAGGCCGGAGCCATAGGTGAACGCGGTGACCACGTACCGGGCCAGCGGTTCCTTCAGCTTGGGGTCCGACCCGGAGAGAGGGCCGAGGCGGTGCCACCAGCCGGTCCAGTGCGCCGCCCGGGCCAGATGCTCGAGGATGCCGCGTACCGGCAGCCGCTGGTCCAGCTCGGCCTCCAGCGCGGCCGCGGAGTCGGTGCGCTCGCGACCGGTGCGCTGCTTGAGCGAGGGCACACCCGTGATGGGGTCGATCGTCAGGTCCGCGTTGTCCGGATAGCCGGCATCCACTTCCTCGGCGACCTGCGTGAGCTGCTTCTTCAGGTTGTCCACGAAGGCGTCGGCGGTACCGGGGATGCCTGCCTGCTCGCAGAACTCCGTCACCTGGGACTTCACCTGGTCCCAGGGCAGCAGCATTGTGGTCCAGTCGCCGAAGTCCTCGGCCCCGGCTACGGCTATGTCCCCGCAGCGCAGCTCTTCGACGAGGTAGGTGAAGACCATCGCCTCGAAATGCCGGCGCACCAGCATTCCCGGCTGGTCCTTCGCATACACCGTCGTGCGCCACTGCTGCGAGGCGAACGACAAGTCCAGAACCTGGGGCGGTACGGAATTCCCGTCGTCGGTCGCTGCCGCGGGGGCCAGGGCCGTGTCAGGAATGAGCTCACGGGTCAGGTGCCGGTTGGCAACGGCGTGCTCCAGGGCGTCCAGCACGCTGCGGTCCCGCGAGGTGGGCACGAAGGTCAGGATCTGGGCGAGTTTGAACATCGTCGGCCGGTCGGGACGGAAGAAGCGCTCGACCAGCGGCGTCCAGTTCCCGCCCCGGTACGCGGACAGGGCTTCTATCTCCGCCAGCTGGGCATCGAAGCCACCACTGCCCTCCACCACCTCGCGGACACGCTTCACCGCCAACGCCTCGTCCAGGCTCCCCTGCCCGCTCAGACCAGGACGCTCGTCGGGACTGTGCTCCTTCAGCACCGTCAGCACGTTCCTGTAGGAGACCAGCAGCTGCTCGGTGGACGCTTTGTGACGCTGTTCCAGGTCTGCCAGCTCCTCCTGAGCCCGCTTGGCATGCCGTGCCATCCGCTTGGACAGCATCACCACGAACTCATCGCGCACCCGAGCCCTGGCCTTCGCCACCACGCACGCGAGCAGAGCGGTCCTGCGCGGCTCGCTGATGTCCAGCATCTCGCCGACCGACAGCACCCGGGCCTGCTCCGCGAACGCGCTGACCTTGGCAGCAGCGACCCCCTCCACCCAGCTGGCCGCATCACCGAAAGCATCAACGAGATCGACGCGCTCGCCATGCTGCCGGAACCTGGACCACGTCGCCCGCCGCCCCGGCTCCTTGATCACATCAAAGGGGCTGCGCCGCTCACCATCCGGCACCACCAACAACCCCGCCAGACGAGGCCCGGCCGCAGCCACTCGCTCGGCAATCCGGGCAAATATCTCACCCTCCACCCGCGTCCTGACCGAGGCCGCCATCCGGTCCAGCGTCGAAAACCCCGGGAGCTCCAGGCCCGCCCGCACGATCTCCTCCAGCGCGACGTTGACCAGGTCCACCCCAGAGGCCCGCACCAGGGCCGCCTCCTCCATCGCGGCAGCAGCGATCTTCCGCGCCAGTGCCGGGTCATACCCCAGGCCCAGGTACTCCCGGATCCAGGAACGGTAGCGCTTCGCCGTCCGCTCCTCAGCCACCGGCACGACCCCCTCGGGCAAGCCGGCCGCCGCACGCACACCGGCAACAACCAGCTCCGGAACCTCGTCCAACACCGGGAAGTACCCGAGCCTTCCACAGGACTTCAGCAACACCAGCAGCGCGAGAAGCGACTCCGGGCGGCCATGCGTCCGCTTCGCCGCCCACCCGACCTCAGCCTCATCCGGGACGAAGAACTGCGCCAGTTCACGGTCGGAGATAACCCGCTTGAACCGCGGATACGCCGTCCGCTCCACCGAAGCCACAAACACCGCCAATCACATGATCGGCAGCCACAATACCTGTGGACCCCGTACTGGCGATCATCACAGACCGCCATCAAGCGGAAGACACACAACGTAGCCAGTCATCACCCGATGTGTTCAAGTGGCCCGTTTCGCGCGTATCTCCTCCGACCCCCCGGTATAGGCGATCTCCACATTGTTTGCCGCCGCCCACGTCGCAACCCGCTGGCACCGCTTCGTCGTCAGGTGCGGGGAGTAGTTGTCGCAGACGA
>NZ_JBWKDT010000085.1:0-11051 GCF_056435785.1 Streptomyces sp. NPDC043870 | reverse complement strand
TCCGGTCCACAACCCGGCCATCCCCACCTGCCCGCACACAGCCACACCAACTCAACGAGCACACAGGCATAAAGTCAGCAGCATTGCGCCTACGCGCCAGACCTGAACCCGGTCGAAGGCGCCTGGTCGCTGTTACGGCGTGGGCCGCTGGCCAATACCGCCTTCACCGACGACGAACACCTCGAACGCACCCTCCGCCGGGGCCTGCGCCACATCCAACTCCGCCCTGACCTGATCGACGGCTGCCTTGCAGGCACCGGATTCACACTCACCCACCAGCCGACAACAATCCGAAGAGGTCAGTAATCCTTGTCAGTCCACGAACAGCACCTCATTCCCGGCCTGCTGGGCCGGCTCGAGTCGGCCATCAGCAGGTGGTAGCCGCATCCTTGGAGGGAACCGGCTACCACCCTGCCAGACCATGAAGGATAACTCGGTTCATACTCTTGCCCTGTAAGGGCGCCTAATGGCACGTCCCACTTGTGAACCGTTATCGAGGTCGCCAGTCAGTACGTCCACAAGTTCACGCAGATGAGTCTTCAAGAAAAAGTGGTCCCCAGGAAATAGCACCTCTCTAAAGTCGCTACTTGTCAACTGCCTCCACCTTGACAGGGAGGTTCGATCGACAGTGTCATCACCCTCTCCACCGAATGCTGCAATAGGAATGCGGAATTGCTCATTTGGCGGGCACCTGTAAGAGTGCAGTGCAGTCAAGTCAGCCTCCAGTACGGGCAGGAAGATTTTCCTGAGCTTTTCGCAGGAGAGAACCTCTGGAGGTGTGCCTCCTAGATTTCTCATAACGTCCTGCGCTTCTTCGTGAACGTCGTTGTCCAGCGGAACAAAAGTTGGGTCAGAGTCCACTGGCACGGGGGCGGGGCTAGCTGAAACGTAGAGCTTTTCCGGGCCCGAGTGATTCTCCCGCTGAAGTGTCCGCGTTACTTCGAACGCAACCAGAGCGCCCATGCTGTGTCCGAAGAAGGCATACGGACCAGATGTCTTCTGCTTGATTTCCGAAGCCAGTTGATAGGCTAGTTTGTTCAGGTCATGAGCTAGCGATTCACAGATTCGCTGCCCGTGCCCTGGATACTCGATGGGTACCACCTCAACGGGCAGTAGGACCTTCCATGCTTCGTACATGGATGCATTGCCGCCTGCGTGAGGGAAGCAGAGAAGTTGTTTGATGTGGCTCATGTCTGATACCTAGCTTCGTCCTGGGGACGTAAGCGAAGCGAGTACGTTTTCCATATCGGCCAGCGTTGCTCCGCTGAGCAGATCCTGAAGTGGTGGCTCGCAGCCGAATGTCTGGGCAATTCGCTCGCTGAGGACGAGAGTATGAATGGAGTCTCCCGCAAGGGACTGCATATTGTCGGTAGCGACTACCGGATGCTGCAGCACATCCTCCCAGATTTGTCGCAGCAGTTCGCCAAGGTCTTCCGGTGCGGTTTCCAGCATGTTTAGTTCCGATTCCGTGTCGAAGTCTGGCAGATTAGCGATGCCTCCGTTGCAAATACCGTCTATAGCCTCCTCGTAGGCGCGAAGGATGCCTTCAATTTGCGACCAAGAAACACACTCAGGGGCGAACTCGATACCCATGGTGAGCGTCTCGTTCTCCTTGGCAAAAACGGTCACGAGGGGAATGTTCGTCCGTTCTATGAGCTTGTGCCGAAGGATCTGAGTCTTCGTTTTAGAGTCGGGAGTTATCGAGTCGAGATCGACGAAGTTGAATGCCGTGTCGAAGAGACGTTCCACCCCAAGATCACGATGAATCGTTCGGAGTGTCACGCGGCGGTGCGGCATCAGCGCTATCTCAGCCGCGAACGATTGCTCGATGACTGCCCCGTGATCTTCCGGCATAGTGACGCGCAGGGGAACAGTGTTGAGGAACATGCCGATCGCCTCGTGGCCCGCTTTTGTCTCGGGCCGACCGTTGCAGACCAGACCGGTGGCCACATCGCCATGTCCAGCCAATCGTCCGTTCACAACCAAATGAGCAGCGAGAAGAACGCTCTTGAGCGGGACCCTACGCTTGGCAGCGACCTGCTGAAGGGTTGAGAGGATTTCGCTCGAGAGTTGGTGCCGCACTGTGTGCACCTGCCCAGAATGTTCCTTCCTCTTGATAAACAGTCGAGGCTCAAACTCCTGCAGGTGCTCCTTCCAGAAGTTTCTGGAATCACTTTCCTTCTGCGCCGCCTGCTCGAGGACGATGAATTCCCGAACGCCATTTCCGGGTGATGCCTCGGCCGGCAGGTTCCTACCCTCCAGGAGCAGATTGTATGAACTGAGCAACTCCGTGCGCAGGGCTACCAGGCTCTTACCGTCCATCAGAGCGTGGTGAAAACTGAAGCCCAACTCAAAGCGACTGTCGTCGAGTAGGTGTACCACCAGGTGAATGGGCGGGCGTACCGTCCAGTCAATCTGACTGGCTGCCTCTGTCGTCATCCAGACGGAGACTGCTTCCTGCTGGTCGTCCTCTGATGCCGCCCTGAGATCCACCACAGTCAGTGGAACGGTCGCTGATTTGTGAACGAACTGCAGGGGTTCCGGGCTGGCGGTCAGATCGAAAGTAGTGCGCAGGGTGGGGTACTTTTCAGTGACCCCATCGAGAGCCTTCCTAAAGCTTTTCTCGTTCCAACGAGCCTGCACCGTATAGTTAAATACGTCGTGGTAAATTCCCGCGCCGTCGCGGAGACTGTGCAAAAGCATGCCAGCTTGAAGTCCGGACAGGGGATATACATCTTCGATGTTTGGGGAAATCTCATCCTCTGGGATGATCTCCTCCATGACCTTGTTCTCCGCAAGGCTGCGATCTATCCCTTTCGCACTGACGCTGGCGGCCAGTTTTTCGGGGGTTTGGTGGACGAAGATTTCCTGGATGGTTATGTCGAGTCCTGCAGACTGGGCGAGGGCGGAGAGTTGTACGGCGCGCATCGAGTCGCCGCCTACTTCGAAGAAGTTGGCAGTGGGATCAACGCGGCTGAGTCCGCAGGTTTCAGCGAAGTAGCCCTGGATCTTCTCGAGTTCCAGCTGAGGAGATACCTCATGCGTCCTCTCAGCAGTACGCGAGCGCGCCATCTTGTCGTCGCTTTCAGCGACGATCGGGGCGACAGACTGCGATTCCCCGGCAGGCGCCGGCAGCGGGAGCGCAGTGCGGTCGATTTTTCCATTCGCGGTGAGCGGGAAGCCATCCAGGGTAACCACAGCGGACGGAAGCATGTACTCAGGAAGGTGCGGCGCCAGAGTGCGACGTACGCCCGGAAGCGAGGAATCAGCCATCTTGTCCGGAGAGATGACATAGGCCACGATGCGGGGCTCGCCGCCGACTTCGCGCACTGCCACATGGCACGATGAAACCGAGAGGACTCGAGTCATGATCGATTCAATTTCACCGAGTTCAATTCGCACCCCACGGAGCTGAACCTGGTTATCCAATCGTCCGAGGTATTCGATCTCGCCGTTTGCCATCCGTTTAGCTCCGTCTCCTGAGCGGTATGCGCGCTCTCCCTCACGAAAGGGATGCGGTATGTATCGCCGAGAAGTCAGTTCCGGGTTCCCGATGTAGCCCTTCGCAAGTCCAGGACCGGCGACAAGTATCTCTCCCGGCACGCCGTAGGGGACGAGATTGCCTTCCCGATCCGTAACCAGGCACTCCAGGTCAGGGAGAGGATTCCCGACAAGTGAACGGTTCTCGTGCCGAATATCCTCCATGAAGACCCGACGGAAGGAGACATGCACGGTGGTCTCCGTAATTCCGTACATATTGATCAACTGCGGCTGGCTGTCGCCATGACGCTGGGCCCATTGCGAGAGATCGGCGAACCGGAGCACTTCGCCGCCGAAAATGACATACCTTAGGGTTTGAGGGAGATTAGTGCGTGCGTCTGCGTCACAGAGCATCGCAAAAGCGGATGGGGTCTGGTTGAGGACGGTGATTCCCTCCGTTGCCAGGAGTTCTCGGAAAGCGTCAGGGTTACGGGTGATCAGATAGGGGACCACGACCAGGCACCCTCCGTGCGTCAGAGCTCCCCACATCTCCCAAACAGAGAAGTCAAAGGCGACGGAGTGGAACATGGTCCACCGGTCCGAAGAGGTGAATTCAAACAAGCTGTCAGTGGTACCGAATAGGCGCATCAGGTTGTGGTGCGTCACCTCAACGCCATTGGGCCGGCCGGTGGAGCCCGAGGTGTAGATCACGTAAGCGGGGTCGTCGGGATCGACGGTGACCTCTGCGAAAGAGGGCGTCTGTGCACTGCCTGGCTCGGCACTGACTTCGATCACCTCGCCCTCGTACGGGGGCAGGGATCCGCGGAGTCCGGACTCGGTAACGACAGCAGCGCAGTTGGAGTCTTCGAGAACAAGGTTGATCCGGTGGGAGGGCCATCGCGGATCGATGGGTACGTAGGATGCACCCGCCTGGACGACGGCTAGCGCAGCCACAGGAAAGCGCTCGGTGCGCTCGAGAAGGACCGCGACCCTGTCTCCCCGGCGAACACCGCTTGCCTGCAAAGCTCCTGTGATCTCGCCAGCCCAGGAGTACATCTGCTCGTACGTCAGGTGACGTCCCTCGCACTCCATTGCCCGTGCATGCGGCGCGGCTTGGGCTTGTCTACGGATGGCCTGATGCAACGTCGGCTGGGCCGGTGGTATGACCCGGCGCTGGTCCAGATCCATGAGCTCGTGTGCCTCCTCCTCAGTGAGCATGCAGAAACCGTCCAGTGGACTATCTGGTTGGAGCGCCGCCGTAGACAACAGCGTGACAAGGTGGCCGGCCATCCTCTGGATAGTCGAACCCTCCCAGAGGTCGGTTCGGTAATCCAGCGCCATGCGGGCTTGGCGGTGAGAGTACTCAGTGACAGCCAACCCGAGTTTGAACAGGGCTCGTCGGGGATCGTGTGGCACAAGGGACGTCTGTACGCCCGGCAGGTTAAAGGTTTCCGCGCCAGCAATGTGGGGCACAAAGGAGACCTCAACGAGATCAGTTGCAGCCGTGCCGCGGGACGAACACTTGACGATCTCCGCGAAGTCAACATGGGCATGCTCGCGGGCTTCGGCAACCTGTGCGGCGGCATGCTCAACCAGCATGCGCAGTGTCGCCTTAGAAGCGAGGTCTGAGCGGATCGGCAGGACGTTGGAAAAGTAGCCAACGGCGTCCGCCGCGACCGTGTTCGGACGAGCAGGAACGCCCACCAAGATCGTTTCCTCGGTGGAGTAGCGGTGCAGCAGGTACTGCCAGACGGCGAGCACGACCGTCGAAGGATCCACGCCAATCTCCGCGGCTACGCTAGTAAGACTGCTGTGTACGGGGTCCGGCAGATTCACCTCGACTCGGGCCCCGCGGATAGTCGTGCCGACCGCCTTGGAAGCGTCATACGGCAGCTGTAGGTGCCCAGACACATTGGTGAGCACTTGCTTCCAGTAATGGAAGCTGGCTTCGTCCGACCGGCGGCTTGGGGTGACGTCCAGGAGTTCCTGAGTGTTCATTTCGACATTTCCTTATGCTTGCTTAGGGTTTGGTAAATGCCTGCCAGATCGCAGTTCACCGCGGCGTCGCTCCACCAATCCGATGCGATGTGGTGACAGTTCATTCCGAGTATGAGCCGGTCATCCTCGAGCCTGATGACCATAGGGCGGAAGGGGGCCTGTGAAGAGACGTCAAATGGTTCCCGAGAATCCTTGGCCAGGAGTTGACGAGCGAGTTCTTCCTTGCTGGCCTCCGGGCAGGAGCGCAGATCATGCATCCGGATCTTCCGGGGCTCGGAAACGACGCGTGCGATGTGCCCGCGACCGTCGTCGTCATATTGGCTACGCAATGCGATGTGACGTCGCATGAGTCGCTGTAGAGCCTGTTCCAGGAGTTCGGCATCGATATCACCGCTAAGCTCGTAATAACGCTGGGAGCTTAGTGCGTCTGCGTTCTCAGGATCCAGTTTGCCGATCATCCAGATGCGGTGCTGTGCAACCGTCGGAGACCCTACTTCCGTCGGGTCACCTTGGCTCTGCGCCTGCATTCTGACCAGAGTTTCCAGTCGACACTCTTCGTTCTCGACAAATCGATCCAACAGCCATTCGAACTGCCGTACCATATCGGCTGCCGTTGTATGGGAGAAGATTTGAGTGTCGTACTCAAGAAATCCATTCAACTTGCGTCCGTCGTCTTTGAGAGAGGCGAGGAGATCGAAGCGTGCAGTACCAGGATCGATTTCAACAGTTTCGATCGTCACATTCGGCAACGACAGCTCGTTGAACTCGCCATCGTAGAGCGCAAGTGCTGCCTGGAACAATGGATTTCGATTGCTTTGCCGCGGAGGGATGATCGTATTCACGATGTCTGTAAACGGAACATCGCTATGACGAAGTGCGGACTTGACCGTATCGCGAACGTTGACCACGGCGTCGTGGCAGGTTGGATTATTCCGCAAGTCGCAACGGAACGGCAGCATGGCAGCAAAGTTTCCAATTACCTTTTCCACGCTGGCGTGGTCTCGCCCGGCAGTCACTCCGCCGACCACGACATCGCGATCACCGCCGCTGGCTGCGAGGCTGGTGGCGAAGACAGCAAGCAGCACGTGATACGGGCTTGCCTTACACCTTCGGGCAAACGACTGCACCAGCTTCCGAGTCTCCGCAGGTACCGTTATTGGCACCCGTGCACCCGTGAAACGGGGGCGCTCAGGGCGTGGGAAGTCGCGGGGGAGAGCTACCTCGGCTGGTGCACCCTGAAGGTTCTCACTCCAATAGGCAGCGCATTCGGCACGCCGTTCCTCGGTCAGTCGTGAAGCCGTCCAGCCGCTGTAGTCGGCTGGCTGGATCTCGAGGCCAGGACGGTCCTCCGCCTTGCCGACAGCCCGGTACGCCGCGGACAATTCTTCCGGCATGATCTTGGCCATGGACCAGCCATCGGCCGCTATATGGTGCACCGTCCACGCCAAGAAGGCTTCGTCGGCACCCACCGTCACGAGGCACACCCGTAGAGGCGTCTCGCTCTTCAGCGCGAACGGCCGTGCGGCGAAGTTCCGGATGTACTCCCGTGCCGTGTCCTCCCGAGTCGCCGAATCGACATGACTCAGGTCGGACTCCTCGAAGGACACCAACCCGGCGGGCATCACAACCTGGCTGGGCTTCCCAGACTCGGCAGGAAACACAGTACGCAGCGCCTCGTGCCGCCCGGCCACCTGGTCGAACGCGGCCCTGAGCAGCTCACTATCGAGAGAACCGCATATGCGCACTGCGTCAGTGACGTTGTAGGCGGCTGACTGGGGCACCGCCTCCTGGTGGTACCACAGGGCCGCCTGCGCCGGTGCCAGCGGGACGGGGCCCTGACGATCGGCCAGGGCCAGAGTCGGAGCGGAAACTTCCTCACTTGCATGTATGGACTGCTTCCTGCGACGAATCAGATCCGCGAGGGAAGACAGCGTCGAGTTCTGCATGAAGTCCCGCATCTCCAGCCTGACGCCCCTCGATTCCTGAACGCGAAGAGAGACGCGAAGCGCTGCCAGCGAGTGTCCTCCGATTTCGAAGAATTCAGCGCTCGGACCCGGAACGGGGTGGCCCAGCACCTCCTCCCAGATAGACGCGAGATCGGAAACGCAGTGGTCCCACTCACTCTCCCCAGACGCAAGCCGGTCGCTGCTGAACGTGGCAGGCGGGAGCCTCTCTACATCCACCTTTCCATTCGCCGACAGGGGGAAGGAATCCATGATGATGACGACGTTCGGCACCATACCGGCGGGCAGGTGCTCACGAGCCGTCGCAAGAACATCCTCGGCGGCGGGATGCTCGTGAGACGAACCAACGGCGACGTAAGCCACCAGGCACTTCTCGCCTGGACGTCGCTCCTGCGCGTTCACTACCGCCTGGAGTACGCCGGGGTGACTGCAGAGGATCCGCTCGATCTCCGCAGGTTCGATTCGCATGCCACGAATCTTCAACTGCCGACAGAAGCGCCCCAAGAACTCGAGGCTACCGTCACTCCGCCGCCTTACCCGGTCCCCCGTACGATAGACCCGGGCCGCCGGGTCCGGTACACGCCAGTCGCGGCGGAAACGCCTATCAGTGAGGCCACCGTCAGTTACGTACCCGATCGCCACGCCGGCACCGCCAATCCACAGCTCTCCTTCGTGACCGTCCGGAACCAAAGCGCCTTCCTCGTCGACCACGTAGTGACGCGTGTTATCTACCGGACGTCCAATCGGAGCCCAATTCGACTGTTCGGTAGCATCGAAGCGCCAGAAGGTGGCGTCGATTGCTGCCTCAGTCGGGCCGTAAAGATTAGAAATGCGCGCATTCGGGCAAATCTCATGGAAACTGCGCGCCAGGGACATCGAGAGCGGCTCGCCCCCACAGAACACGTGCCTCAGTTTTATGCACGACGCCAGCTCCGGAATTTCCATCAGCACTTCAAGCTGCGAGGGGACAATCTGGATTGCTGTGACACCGTCCCTCGCCATGCTGTCAGCAATGCCCCGAGGATCCCACTCCTCCATCTCTGGATCACACAGGACAATTCGCGCGCCGGCCATGAGAGGCCCAAAGACCTCCCACATGAAGATATCAAAACCTGGCGCCGCTGACAGGAGTACAGCGTCGTCCGAACCGATCCCGAACTCATCGCGACGCCACAGAAGTTGATTTACAAATGAGGCATGCGAGACAGCCACTGCTTTGGGACGGCCCGTGGATCCCGAGGTGAAATTCAGGTAGGCAGCAGCATCGCCACTCGTGTTCACAGCAGGCAGAGGAGTCGTAGAGGGAACACTGCTTCCAACATCCACCGACGGCACGTCCGACGGCAGAACGTCGCTAGTGTCCGCGGCGAAAACGATGCAGGAAACTCGAGCGTCCTGTGCTGCCTCAGTTATGCGACTGGCAGGGTGGGAAGGATTAAGCACAAGCAGTACTGCACCTGCCCGAAGTGCCGCAAGACTCGAGATGGGGAGGTTTACACTCTGCTTCCGCAGCAGAATCCCAACGACGTCGCCTGGCTTTACACCAGCTTCGACAAGGCGGCTAGCCATGTGAGAGGCATGCTCGTCAAGTTCGGCATAGGTAAATGCGTGATCTCGGCTGACCACAGCAATGGACTCAGGAGACCTATCTATCTGCTCCTGCACCATGCCATGCACCGTTCGGTGCCAGCCAGTACGCCTCGTACCGACTAGGGGATGTACCTTCTCCCTGTGTCCGTAACGAGGAGAGAGGAACCCATCTTCAATACAGCGACGCGCTGCGAGGAAGTCATCGAGAGTGCCTACTCCCTCCGCATAAGTCGGCAACTCCTCGTGGATGCTTCTCCCCTCCGGAGGGCTACTCAGGGAGGCCACCGCGTCGTCTCGAAGTCTGGAGATGGACGGTGCTTTCTTGGCGTCCTCGTGAGATATCGCTGCTTCAAGTACTGCCGCGCAGCCGAGACGACCCAATTCGTAGAAGTCACCGGTGTGTGTGAACTGTTCCACAAGCCCACTTAGCTCTGTAGCGACAGCAACAGCGCCCTGGGTATTGAGCCACTCATAGATGACCTCAGACCCAGCCGCCAGACGAGCGCCGACTTCGGTGATCAGTGCCTCGGTCGGCCCTTCTCCGATCCGCAGGAATCGCGAGTCGCGCATGAGGGCGGGGACACCGCTCACTTCAGCGTAGCCACGCCAGCCAAGAGTCTGCAGGGCATCGTCGCTGGCAGTAAACGACCACTCCGATGACACCGACTTGAGAATCATAGTGATCTCTTCAGGAGTCGAGTATCCGGTTATGCAAACCTTCTGGAGCAGACTCTCAATGATGCCAATATCGGAGGCAATCCGACTAATCCGACGGTGAACCTGGGGGTTATCGAAGAGCCGCCCGGTAGCAACCGTACGGTTAGATGCGTATCGGAACATGAGCTGGGCGGATCGCTTCATCACCGCGAGGGCGATCGCCGCAGCACAAGTCCGTCCCAGACCCAGCGCGTCACCAATGACGTCGAACCCATCGCCTATCGTTCCCAGAACCTGCCACGGCTCGACCTTGACGTCGGTGAAGCTCACGTCGGATATCGGGGCAGATTTCAATCCGAACATGGGGCGCGCTGGCGCCACCTGGACGCCGTCCGCGTCAGCCGGGACTGCCACGACTGTAGGCGCATGATGCCCATCAACTGTGAAGCGAGCCAGAACAATGAACAGACCTGCTTGCTCGGCTCCGGAAACGCACACCTTGTGACCGCTCATGCGCCATGCGTCACCATCGTTCTCGGCAGAACTGGAAATATCCCGTGGGTTCGATCCGCTCGAATGCTCAGTGATAGCCAGAGCCCCAGCGATACTTCCGCTGCGCATGTCACCCAGGAATTGGTTGCAGAACTCCTCGCTGCCGTGGCAGGAGACTACCTGCACTGTTGTCTCATGCACGGTACGGAGCGCAGCGGCTGCGACGTCGCGCGCTGCAAGACGCTCGACGGCAGGGAGGAGAGCGGTGAGGCTGGTTCCTCCGCGCGTGGCGTGCTCCGAGCCGTCCGATGCGGTGAAAACTTGCGGGTTCATACTGCTCACTCTCGAGCTCGTCGGGTTCTGAATCCTCGGGACAAGCGGCGTTCCCGCAGGACTTCGTGCTGTCGCGGACAAGTGGGGCTGCGGATGCCGCGCATTTGCCATCGTCGGTCTCGGCTTTAGGAGTATGGATCCTCTGACAGGAGGAACAGGGGGAGGAAGCCAACGGCTACCTGAGGTTGAACTTGTGATGTCGCTGGGTTGCTCAGGTATCTGATGGTCAGGCCGGTCTCGGCGAGGCGATCGTCTAGAAGGTCGCTGCGGTACTGGATGTGCCGTATGCCGCGTCGGATGCGCTGGACGAGGTGTTCGGGGGTGCTGAAGGCGACGTTGGAGAGCCAGACCCGCCGCAGCAGTGACCAGATCCCTTCGGCGGGGTTGAGGTCGGGTGCGTAGGGCGCACCTAACTGATCATTTCAGAATGAGGTTCGGAGTTGTCTCAAGCAGATGATGCTGCAGGCGAGTTGGAGTAGGCCGAGGTGGAGGTCGGCGCGTATCTCGTAGCGGATCCGGAGGCGTTTGAACTGGTGG
>NZ_JBWKDT010000084.1:0-11081 GCF_056435785.1 Streptomyces sp. NPDC043870 | reverse complement strand
AACAGGACCCTCAGCAAGTCCCATCGTTGCAGGTCAAGGGCACTTTCCGCGTTTCTGATCAGCTCTTGGACAGCCTGCTTCGTGAAAGCGCGAGGCTAAGTAGGTAAGATCACGAGGGCGGCTTTGCCTGGGTTGAGTGTGAAACGGATTTGCGGGGCTCAGTGAGCCCCTTTCATCCTGAATAGTCGCAGGTCAGGAGATGCGGCGGGTGGAGCATCTGACTTTGCGGAGGATGCGCCAGGACTTGGCGCGTTCGCCCGGTGCCCTCAGCCGGGCGTGGTCCTGGTTGTACTGCTGGTAGTGGGCGGGCTGTTCGTGGTGGCTGTAGTAAGGGGTGCGGACGGTGGCGCCGGCGTCTTGGTAGGCACGGTCGGCCAGAACGATGATCTGCCGGGTCAGGCCCGGACGATGCCGTGGGCGCGGGCCGCGGTGAGGTCGTGGGGCCGTCCCGGTGCCGCGCGGGAGAACCGCAGCGGCGTGCCGTCCGGTGTGGCGATGACCTGCACGTTCATCCTGTGCTTGCGGTGCTTTTGCGAGTAGTACGGCTCGTCCGCGGCAACGCGGTCTGTGGGGATCAGGGTGCCGTCGACGATCACGAAGTCGCCCTCACTCAGTCCGACGAGGGCCTCGTGCAGACCCGGCGCCCACGCGGCGAGAATCTCCAAGGTCTCGTCCACCTAGCGCCAGGCCGTCGCCTCCGAGACACCGAACCCGGCTCCCACCTGGGCGAATGTCTCGTTCTTCCGGATGTGCGCAAGCACCAGCAGAGCCTGCTTGAAGCAACCGAGCCGTCTCTACGGCGAGCTCAGTTCACGCCTTCGGGCGTAGATGAGCCACGCAACGTGCTCAACGAGCTCGTGTGGGACGTCGAGCATGGAAGGATACGGAACCAATGGAGTGATCTGCACCGAAGCGGCGATTCCGATTTCGATGTTCTGCGAGCTGACCGGCATCCCGCGCCGTATCTGCACCCTCTGTCAGGCTCGCGCCCGCCGCGGCGAAGGGCCGGTGAAGGGGCCGTGGCCGGCCCCGGTGGTCGACGCGCTGGCGTCCCTCGCCGCGAAGTGCGCGGCGGACTGGTCGGCCTGGGGTCATCGCAAGATCCACTGAATGATGCGGACCAACGGCCATGACGTCTCCGTCTCGGCGGTTGAACGGGCCCTGCGTAGGCGGGACCTGCTCCAGCCCGTGGACTACCAGGGTGAACGCCGGGAGCATACCGAGGCTGGCAAGGCCGCCGTCGCCGACCCGCCGTCCTCGCCCAACGGGGTGTGGCAGCTGGTCTCTTCGAGTACGAGACGACCGGCGGCGGGATCTGGCGGCTGACGGGCACGGCTGGCACATCGCACCGTCGTGCACCGGCGCAGACGCCGTCGAGGCCGTGAAGATCGCCATCTCGGAGGCTGAGCGCCTGGGCGGCGCCCCGCTGGCCCCGGCGAGCGGGAGGCACCGATCGAGGCAGGCTGGCCCATGACCACCAGGACAGTGCCAACTTGTCGCGGAGCTTAGCGAAGACGGCGCGCAGTTTCGGCTCGCTGTTGGGCTCTTCCGGCCCCAGTCAGCCCGGCCGTGCTCTAGCCGACCTAAAGGTCGAGGAAGACGGACCGTCGGGGTTGGCCGGCCTGCCCGGCCCCTGGCGCGAAGGGGTCGGAAGGCCGGCCTGCCGCGAAGTCCGAGTCCCGCGGCCCCCGGGCCGGGTGACAGTTCCGCTCGGGTCTGCAAATCCTGGCACCCGCCCACCACCACAGTTGCTCACACCGCGGCCGCGGGCCTTCCGCCAGCCGGGCCATCAACCGGATGACATAAGGCCAACCGTTGTCGGCGTACTCCTCTGAGTGCTCCGCCAAGTACGGAGATACGTGCACCAGGTCGGACCCTGCTCTCGTAGGGTCTGCCTGTGGTTTTGAACGCTGTAGGAGCGTTCTTTGGAGGAGAGCGAGGCAAGGCGGCTCGCGGAGGAGTTTGGTCGCGGTTTGACCGAGCGGTGGGATGAATGGGCTTTTGAGCTCGGCCTGTGGGCGACTCCCGCCGTGACGGGCATGTTCGGCTTCACTTGGCACCCCACCGCGAGGGACGAGGAAGGGCGTCCGTTCCGAGTTGGTGGAAACTGGCCGATCCTCGTCGATCAGGACACCGGCGCATGCCGACTCGTGCAGGCGCCGAGCGAGTTCGCGGCTCTCAGAGGCACGTCGGCGGTTCGCGATGCCCGCTGGGCTGCCGCCCGTAGACGGCTTCCGCCCAGGTAGGTGCGGGCGCCGTGGCGGCCCGTGCCGGCGGCAAGCGGTCAGGCTGCGTCGTGCCGGTCTCGTTCGATGGCGGCGAGTCGGTTCTTGAGGCGGTAGCTTGGGCCGTTGATGGAGATGACGCCGCAGTGGTGGAGAAGGCAGTCGAGGATGGCGGTGGCGAGGACTTCGTCGCCGAATACCTGTCCCCATTCGCTGAAGGTCTTGTTCGAGGTCAGACACCTCACGATGCCAACGCGTCAAGCTGCGGCGGTGATAGCGATCGGGAACGCGGTGTTTTCGTCGAACAGCTTGCGGTGCTGGAGGCAGTGGTAGAGCTGGCCGATCATTCGGTTGAAGAGACCTGGACGCCGCGACCACGCGGTGAACTGGTCTCGATGGCGGCGTCGCCACCAAGCACGTGCCCGACGCTGCCATTACATGCGGCGCGGGCACACGTTGGTGGGACGGACGGCCCAAGACCGTCCCACCCATGCAAAACCCCCGCTACACTCCCCACCGCCAGGCCGTTGACCAGCAGAAATACAGAAGTCCGGCTGGAGTATTAGGATGATCGAGCCCTTTTCGTAGCGCTTTGAGATCACCTGGAAGACCAGGTTGGCCTCGGCTCGTGCGAGGGGCTGGTGTTGGGTCGGGGACGGGACGCCGTGCACCGTTTCCGGTGTCGGTCTTCCCATCCCCGCCCGCCGAACCGGACGTGCCCGTTGGCCGAGCATCCGGCTCTCCACGTGATCCGATGAATCAGGCGAGATATTCGCTGACCTGGCCGACGAAGGCCACATCATCGTGGCTGGTCCGGCGAAAGCGTGCTCCGTCCGGATTCACCTCATCGATGTTGTAGGGCGTGCTGATCTTCGCTCCGCGGAAGCGGTAACGCTCGACCCGCATCTTCGCCGGGTTGTAGAGGACGAGCCCGCCCTCCGTGATGCGGTCCGCCCCGTAGTAGCGGCGGCGCAACTGTTTCCAGGTCATATGAGGATGCTTGTAGCGAATCCAGTGAATCAGCCTCCACCACGCATACCAGCCGAGGTAGGAGAACGTCTTCTTGGATACGCCGTATCGGAAATACGCGGCCCAGCCCCGAAGGACCGGGTTGACCGTCCGCAGCACCTCCTCCAACGAGAGCGATGTCGTACTCCGCCCCGTCAGTTTCTTGATCTTGTGCATCACCGACGCCAAGGCCTGCTTGGACGGGATGGTGAGCACGACACGACGGCCGCCGCCCCAGGACCTCCGCTGGATGTGGAAGCCGAGAAAGACGAAACCGTCATCGATGTGGGTGATATGGGTCTTCTCATCCGAGAGGGTCATCCTCAGTCTGCTGGTCAGCAGACTGCCAATCTCTGCCTTGATGGTTTCTGCTTCAGACCTCGTTCCGTGCACCAGCACGACGAAGTCGTCCGCATAACGCACCATGCGGAAGTTCGGCAGTCCCCGTCGGCGCCGTTGCTGCTTGCGCCATCCGGGAGTCATCTCCGTGTCCCAGATCCGCGAGAAATGCCGGTCCAGAACCGAGAGATAGATGTTGGCCAACAGAGGAGAGGCAACTCCTCCTTGCGGAGTACCCGTGAGGGTCTCCGCGAATCCACCATGCGTCTCGACAACCCCGGCCCGCAGAAACGCGCTGACCAGCCGCAGGACCTTGCGGTCCTTGACGCGTTCGGCCACCAAGTCCATCAGGACGTGATGGTCGACGTTGTCGAAGCAAGCCTTGATGTCACCTTCGATGACCCATTCGTAGGTCGACGGCTTGCAGGTGAAGTGGTGGATCTCGGCGATGGCATCCTGAGCCCGACGACCAGGTCGATACCCGTAACTGGACGGATAGAAATCGACCTCGAAGATCGGCTCCAGAAGCAGCTTGAGTGCCATCTGCGCAACTCGATCGCGCAAGGTGGGGATGCCCAGGTAACGGACCTTGCCGTTCTTCTTGGGAATCACCGCCTGCTTGACCGGCAACGCGGTGAAGGACCCGTCCTTGAGGGAGGAGCGAAGCTCCTCCAGGAACGGAATCACTCCCTGGCGTTCCTCGACGTGGTAGCGGGTGACCGCATCCACGCCCGCTGTCCTGGCACCCCGGTTGCCAGACACCCGCTCCCAGGCCACCACCAAAGTGGCCCGGTCGCAGATCAAGTTGAATACATCATCGAACCGGCGGTCCGGTTCGTTCCTTGCCCATCGGTGCAGCTTGATCTGATGATCGAGTACCCGCCGCTGAGCCGTCATGCTGCCCGGCCAAGTAGTCGGCGACGCGTCGTTATTCAACAACGTTCCTCCCCGACAGCAGTCCTGCTGCCATCACGCTGTCGCCCTTCCCCATGTGACCGGCTTTCCCGGCCTCCGAGTACTACGGCGACTCCGCCACGATCTGGCTTCATCAGCGGGCATTGCGCCTGCCCGCCGCCCGGCCGGCTGCCGGACGGGAAGGGCGATGCCAGATCGCTTCCCACGTTCACTGAGGATCTCTGTGACGGCTTCGGTGCCCAGCTATACCCCGGCAGCATCGCCACGGACCGCACATCGCAGTCTTGGTCCGGGCCTCCCGAAACCCATGGGATAAAGGCGGCGGGAGAGGAGAAGCCATCGGCTACGGCGATCTCCAGCACTGCAAAGCGGCCCATCCACCAGGTTCGGCAGGCCGCTGACGACTCACGGGACGTCAACCACTGGTTCAGTTTCCTTGCACCCATTCCGTCTTCGCTTGCGGGCACGAACCGTCTGGTGGTGTCGGTCCGCCCCTACGTTGTCGAGGCTGCTTCCGGCCTCACCCCCAACCCGGGGCTCAGCCTGCCTCCAGCTTCAACCAGTCCCTGCGAGGACCGGCGGCGGGCCTCTCATCCCGCGAGATCCATCAGCGCCTCGTGGCGCACAGCCGACTTCGTCCAGGACGAGAACGGCGGGCCGCAGGTAGCTGCCGAGTTTGCTGGTCAGCCGCCCTGCAGTTTCAGCGGCGGTGAGGTTGCGGACCATGTCGTCGAGGCTGGTGAAGTAGATCGAGTAGCCGGCCCGGCAGGCGGCGACCGCGAGGGCGACGGCGATGTGTGTCTTGCCCACCCCGGGCGGCCCGAGCAGAGCCGCGTTGGCCTTGGCCTCGACGAAGGAGAGGGTTGCGAGGTCTTTGACCTTGCGGGGGTCGAGTTCGGGCTGGAAGGAGAAGTCGTAGTCCTCCAGCGTCTTGTGGTGTGGCAGTTTCGACAGCCGCAGGCCCTGGCGGAAGCGGCGGTCATCACGGACGGCGAGTTCCTCGGACAGGACCAGGTCGATGAAGTCGAGGTAGCCCATCTTGGCCTCGTCAGCCCGCTGTGCGTACTGGGTCAGGGCCTCGGCCAGGTGGGGCAGGCCCAGCTTGGCGGCCGTGCTGCGAATGCGGGTGGAGACCAGCTCGCTCAAGAGGATTCCTTCGGCGTTGGGTGGGTGGTGAAGGGGCGGGTGCCGGTCAGCTCGTCATAGACCGACAGAGGCCGGCGGCCGACCTCGACCTGAGTGGCCGCGGCCCGGTTCAGCAAGGCCAGCAGCGATCCCGCCTCCGGGCCGGAGCTGTCAGGCCGACGAGGTGCGGGCAGGTCGCCGCCCGCTGTGACCCGGCGGCCAGCTCCGGTGGGCAGGCCGTCCCAGTGCTTTTCGCCCACGATCCGGACACCGCGGCCAACTGCCCGCGGGTGGGCGGCCAGCAGCGTTTCTCCCCTGTGGTCGGGTGTGGTGGCATGCAGCGTGACCTGGGATTTCGTGGCCCTGATCTCGACCAGCTGACGCGGGCGGACCCGCTGGGCCGGCACCGAGTAGAGGTTCGCCTCGAACGCGACCAGGCAGTCCTTGCCAACGTAGCGAAGGTGCCGCTGGGCAACGACATAGGGGGTGGCCGGCAGCGGACGGAGGGCCATGTGGTCACGGACCGCCCGCAGGCCGATGACCTCGCCGTGGGTGCCGTGGACCTTCGCCCGCCGCAGGGGAACCCAGGCTGTGAAGGCGGCGTTCATCTCCTCGATCGAGGAGAAGGCCCGGCCAGCCAGGACGTGGTCCCGGACGATGCCGACCTGCCGCTCGACGCGCCCCTTGCCCTGGGGCCGGTAGGCAGCCAGCACGTCGGGGTCGAAGTCGTAGTGGCCGGCGAACGCGACCGCCTCTGGATGCAGCGGGACGGCCTCACCCGGTGCGACGTGCCGTCGGACGACGGTCTTGGTCCGGTCGTAGACGATCGACATCGGGACACCTCTGATATGCGGGTCTCGTTGTCAACGCCAATACGACGATCCCGCAGTAATGAGGTGCGATCCGTCAGCAGGATTCGAAGCTGGGGACAGCCGGACCGATGTTGCCGTCTTCGTCCATGAACTCGAGCCGTTCCATGAACGCCACGATGAACTCGGTGAACGAGCCGTCGAAGGTTTCGCATCCCTCTTCGTGGGCCATGGTGACGATCTTCCAGCGGTCCGGATCCGGGTTGCAGGGCAGGAAGAAATGCTCGTCGCCGCCATAGTCGTAGCCCCAGGAGATCAGGCCGCCCGGCTCGGGGTGGAACGGGTGCGGGAAGTCGTCTGGGCGGCGTTCGCGCGAGTTGGCGAAGCTCTCGTGGATGCGGCGCATGCGCTCCAGCAGCGGGCTGGAGCCGTGGGGGTGGAAGACCACAAGCTCTTCGGCAATCACGCCGGTGCCGTAGGTGTCCAGGAATGCCTTGAAGTCGCTGGGCAAGCGCGAGCCCACATGATTCTCGACCTCGGTCCAATCGTCGGGTGACCACCGCCGTGGCGACGGCATGCCGAGCAGCTGCTTCAACGCTTCGAGTCCTGCCATGCGCCTCACCTGCTCGATCGCCGTGATTGAACGGGGCAAACCTAACGGGATCGACCTGTCCAGTGGACGGCGGGGTGGCGCCCCGGCCCCCGCCAGGTAAGGAGAGTCAGCCAGCCTGCTCGTCGAGGCGGGTCAGCAAGCCGTCGAAGATCTGCTCACGAGTGACCTGTCCCTTGGCCGCGGCGTCGTCCCGCTGGCGTTCGAGGGTAGGCCGGAACTCGATCGTCGTGACGAAGAAGGTGCAGGACTCGCAGATCGACTCGAAGTGGCAGTCCATCTCGACGGGGCGAGCGCAGTAGCCGTTGCCGAGCATCCGGCGGTGCATCTCCCGGCGGAGCTTGGCCATCTCGGAGCCCTCGGCATCGGCCGGCAGGTGGCGAGGGGAGTCGTAAAGCGCCTCCACCTTCTCTGAGACGGCGAAGTACTCGTCTGCGACGGTCCGATCGGCAATGCGCGCGTAAACACGGGTCATGGACAACGAACGATGACCGAGCAGGGCGGCGATGGCCTCCAGCGACATGCCGCGGTTGATCGCCTGGGTGGCCAGAGTGTGCCGGAGCTGGTGCGGGGTGACCCGGCCGAGGCTGGCCCGTTCGGCGGCCTTGCGGACCGCGGCCTCGATGCGGGAGGCATTGACCGGGCGTCCGTGGTCGGTGAACAGCAGGTTCGAACGCAGGCCCTCCGGGCGGTGCAGCAGCCAGTCGTCCAGCAGCGTCTTGAGCTGCGGGTGCAGGGGAACGTAGCGGTCGGTGTGCATTTTGCCGACCGGAACACGCAGCCAGTAGGCGGAGCCGATCTGGACCACCGCGTCGATGGTGAGGCCGAGCATCTCGCTGCGGCGCATCCCGGTGCGGGCCAGGATCTCGATGGCCAGCCGGGCGAACGGATCCGGGTCCTGGCGGGAGGCGGCCAGCAGCTTGGCCGCCGCGGCATCGTCGAGGAAGCGGGGCAGCGGCTCGTCCGCGATCGGCAAGTCGCTGTCGAACACCAGCTGGCGGGGCGGCCGGTCGGCGGCGTCCCACTCGTCCAGGCGGCGGAAGAACCCGCGGAGTTTGCTCAGCCGGTCGCGGACGGTGTGCCGGTGCAGCGGGCCGCCGCGGGCGGCCGGCCGCTCCAGCAGCCACTGCCGATAGCGTTCGACGTGCCGACGCCTGAGCTCCGCGACGCAGGTCACGGCCGCGTCCTCGGCGGCCACCAGCAGAGCGAACTCCCGCAGCGTCAGCTCGGCATTCTTCACCGTGCCCGGCCGCATGGTGCCGGCGATCTGCCGCAGGTAGTGCTGCATGGTGTCCACCATCCCGGCCGGGACCTGGGACCACTCCCGGGCCCGGATGTCGGCCCGGTCCGGGGAACGGCGGCGGGGAAGCTGGTCCGTCAGCTCGCAGTGGAATAGCGTCGCCTCGAGGTTGAACAGGGCGGTGGACAGGGCCTTCACTCCGCGGTTGGGGGGATGCGGCGAGCCGCCTCCAGCAGCAGACGGCGTCCCTCGTCCCAGTCATTCTGCTGCAGCTGGTCCGGACGTTTGCCGACCAGCGCGACGAAGTGGCCCAGCAGGTTGAACTGGGTCATCGCCAGTGCGTCGCGAAAGCCGAGCGTGCGGGCGGTCTCCATGAACCGCAGGTGCAGTTCCGGCTCTGTTCGCGCGAGCACGATGCCCAGCCGCGGACGGCGGGCCACCAGGTAGTCCGCGCCCGGCTGCATCCGCCTGGTCACCGAGAGCCAGCTGATGAACCGGTGCGTCTCGTGGTTGAAGGCGAGCTGCCGGTCCAGCGGCAGGCGGCAGAAGTCGGCCAGGTCGGGAACGGCGGCAAGGAGAGCCCGCGCTCCCCAGCGGACCTTGTGGTCGGTGTTCATGCCCTGCGCGGCCCGGTGGGCGAGGTAGGACTCGACGAGGTCCGGGCGCACGATCGGTAGCGCCGCGGCGCGGGCCCGGCGCATCAGCTGTTCGCCTGGTCGGCGTCAATGGCGGCACTCGCCTGCAGGTACTGCTCGACGAGCCAGCTGTTCGCCAAGTGGATGTATATGCGGGTTGATTCGATGGAGCGGTGTCCGGCCTGGGCCTGTACCGCTTCCAGGGCCATGCCCGCTTCGCGTAGCCGGGTCAGGCAGGTGTGGCGGAGCTGGTGGCAGGTCAACTTCGGCAGTCCGGTCCGTTTCCGGACGCCGTCGAGGATCTCGTCCAGGCCGTGAGCGGACAATGGTCGTCCGCGGGTCGGTCCGCGCAGGACGACGAACAGCTGGTCGTGGTCGACCGGTGGACGCTCACGGTCCAGGTAGTCGCCGACAGCGGTGAAGAACTGCGCGGAGACAGGTATCAGACGCTGGTGCCCGCCCTTGCCCTCGCTGATGAAGACCCGACGCTCGCCCGGTGACAGGTCACCCAGCTTCAGGCCGAGGACTTCGCAGCGGCGCAGTCCGCCCAGCAGCATCGCGAGAATCATGGCCCGGTCCCGCGCGGTGTTCACCGCACCGAGCACCGCCTCGACCTCACCCGGCCCGAGGACACGCGGAAGGGTGCGTGGCGTGCGCAACAGCGGTGCCCCGCGGTTGCCACTGCGACGACGGTTGGCCAGCCCCGCCGACACCGGATTGCGAACGATAGCGAGGTCATCGCGGGTCATCAGGTAGCCGAACAGCCCCGAGATGCTGGCGAGCCGACGCTTGATCGTCCGAGCCGAGAGCCCCGCCTCACCATCCTCGAGCCGGACGACCCTCGGCCCCCGTCGCGGCTTCTTCTGCGCGGTGATGAACGCGAAGATGTCCGCGGTGACGACGTCGGTTGGCTCCTTGGGCACCACCGAGAAGAAGACCTTCAGGTCGTAGGCGGTGGCCAGCAGGGTGTTCGGCCGGCAACGTGCCGCCACGAACTCCAGGTAGTCGTCGGCCAGGGCGTGGCCCAGCGATGCGGCGGGGTTGCCCGCGGCATCGACGCGTCGTATCAGCTGCGGCTGCCAGGCCATCCGGGCTCCTCGACGGGAGCGACCATCCTGACCGGGAACGTGGGATCGCGGAAGAGTTGTCACCCACATAACCGCCGAAGTGGGCAAACGCAGTTCGGTGGCAGTCGAAGAACGTGGCCAGGTCCTGGCTTGTGGTGAAGCAGCAGAACGGGTCCCGCGAGTAGGACAAAGTCATGTGGAACGAGTAGACCTTCGGGATCCCGACATGGGCGAGGATCTTGCCTTCGTCGCCCCAGTCCACCTGGGCTTGAGCTCCGGGCACCACCTCGAACCGGCGGTGAAGCCCGGCGAGCTCACTCGGGCTGATGCCCAGTTCCTCCGCGATTCTGGGCCGGGCCTCCTGCAAGTACATCTTCACGCGCTGGTAGTTGCCGGTGAATCCGTACTCGGCCACCAGGCGTTCGTGAATTACGGCCCCTTTGAGCAGGATCTCGGCCCTCAGCATCGCGTCGATCAGCGGTGCGATCTCGTCCACCACCCGTCGCCGTGGCTGGCCGTTCGCAGCCCTCTTCGGCGGTGCAACCGGAACCTCGCCCGAGAGGTACTTGGTGACCGTGCGCCGATTCAGACCGGTCTCCTTCGCGATCTCCCGCAGGCTCATCGCACCGGACTCATACAGACCGCGAAACCGCCTCAGCTCCAGCCACCGATGCGGGTCCAGCACCACCGTCAGCCGCCCTCCGCCGATCCCGAACAGACGACAGCAGGCTCCAGGCGACGGCCTCTCAGCGCATCAACAACGGTGCATTCTCATCCGTACGTGGTGGTGCACGTTCACGGCCCTGGCAAGATTTCCGTGACGTCGGGGTGTGCCACCGTGCGCCGGTGCCGCTCCGTCACAGGTGGCGGCGTCGGAGATGAGCCATGAGGATCACGCGTTGGCGAAGGAGGGGGACGCTGGCGCGGCCGGCCATGAGCCGCTTCTGGAGCTTCAGGTCGGTGATGCGGCCTTCGTTGACGCCGGAGTTGAACGGGGTAGTGATGCCCTGGACCACCGCGGGCTGGTCCTCGCGGATGGCCTTGGTCAGGCTGGCCAGGGCAGGGAGGCGCGAGGTCGTGAGTTTCTCAAGCCAGTCTGGCAGTGGAG
>NZ_JBWKDT010000083.1:0-11107 GCF_056435785.1 Streptomyces sp. NPDC043870 | reverse complement strand
GCCCAAGACCGTCCCACCCATGCAAAACCCCCGCTACACTCCCCACCGCCAGGCCGTTGACCAGCAGAAATACAGAAGTCCGGCTGGAGTACTAGTTCGGTGGCGATCCGCCACTTCGTGCGAAAGGCCGGGTCGCCCTGCCCTTGGCGAAGTGCCGGGCTGGGGTATAGGGCACCGCATGCAGCGGGAAGTACACCTGCTCGTCCACCCACAGGGTGGTGACGTTGACCACGGCGTTGTCGGTCTTGCCGTACCGGCCCACCCACTGCCGCCCCACATGCGCAGTCGCCGTCCCATCCTTGCGGTCTCCGGAGTCGTCGATGACCAGCACTCCGTTGGCATTCGGCGTGGTCCGCTCATCGGCCAGCAGCCGTTCCAGCCGTCGGGCGTTGATCTTCTCGTGGTCCCAGCGGGACTCGGACAGCAAGAACTGCAGCCGCTGCACCGCCGGATGCTGGGCCCCAGCGACCGGCTCGGCCCCGGCCAGGCAGGTCAGCGTCTAGTTCCGCTCCCGCGGCGCCAGGAGACCGGTCAGGTACTCGCGGAACCCACGTCGTTGGGCCAGCGACACGAACAGATCATCGAAGCTGGCGGCGTAGTCCTCCAACGGACCCGGCGCCGGCGGACACGGATGACGAGCAGTCATCACACCCACCCCCTCCCCGTACTACTGCCGGCCATCTCCCACGTCAACAAACCACCGTTACCGACTTCGGCTTGTCAGGGTGACGTTGGGTTGTCGAGGGTCAGGCCGGTGCCGGCTATGAAGCCGTCGAGGGTGTCGGGCCGGTACTGGAGGCGTTTGAGCCGGTTGCGGACGAGGGTTTCGAGCCGGTCGAGAGCGACGACGGCGAGGTTGGCCAGGCTGCGCTTGACGTGTGCCCATACCCCCTCGACGGGGTTGAGGTCGGGTGAGTAGGCGGGTAGCAGGAACACCGTCAGCCATTCCCGTTCGGCGATCAGCTCGCGCATGGCGTGGGAGACGTGGGTGTTCAAACGGTCCCAGACCAGCACGATCGGGGCCTTGACGAGCTGGTGGACGCCGTCGACGAGTGCGATGAAGTCCCGCTCGCCCATGCTGCGGCGCGCGCCTTTGCCCGCTCGGTGGCTGCGCAGTCGGTGGCACAGTCGGGTCCGCGAGCCGGGCCGCATCGCGATCAGTCCGGCCACCGACAGGCGCCCCGAGCGGCGCCCGCTGACGGTCACGACCGGGGTGTGCCCGCGCCGGCCCCAGGTTCGTCCTCGGGGCGGCTTTCGGGTGAACCCTGCTTCGTCTTCGAAGCAGATGTAGCCCCCGCAGGCCGCCCGGGCTCTTTTACCTCGGCCCAGGTCGCCTCCTTCCATGCGGTCACGGCCTGCTCGTCGCGCTCGGCGACCCGCCGTGCCGGGACCTGCGGACTGAAACCGAGCCGGTGCATCAGCCTCGTCGCCCCCGAGACGCTATAGGAGACGTGGAACTTCCTGCCGATCAGCGTGGCCACCCTCGTCGCGGTCCACACCTGGTCCTCCACCCAGCCATGCACGGCCGGACCCTGCTCGAGATACCCGGCCAGTTTCTCCAGACAGCGCGGGGACAGTCGGCAACGGGATCCGCTCGGGCCACGGGAAGCCAGCGCCTGCACGCCACCATCCGCCCCAGTTGGTGCCAGTGGTAGGCCGACTTCGGGCTCACTCGTAGACGCCGTGCGACCTCCGCCGGCTTGATCTCCTGCTCGAACAACTCGGCCGCCCGTATCCGGACTGACTCCCGGCGCCGACGCCCCGCAGCGGTCAACCCGCCCCCATCGCCATATCTCATACACCACGGGATACAGGTAACACTCCGAGTCGATCAGGGACTTCGAGAAAGATCACCCTAACGAGCCGAAGTCAGTAACGCGGCAGTGATGTGAATTCCGGAACGGTGTTGACCTGCCGTCTCATGATGCTCATGATGCCGACACACGTTGGCGTGCCGTACCAGGCCGGACGGTACCCGCGACCACTGTCCGCGGCGGCTGGACAATCACGAAGACGGTGACACACAGCCGCGGCGAACTTCGCGCGGGGCCCCCAGCGAGGACGAGCCCGTCGACGGCGATGAACGCCGCGAAAGAGCTGACCAGTGCTCGCCCTCGATTGGCTGCTCCCTCCTCGGCGTCTTCGCAGCCGCGTTCCTCGCGTCGCAGGACCCTGCTCGGCAGCGACGCATGCTCTCCCTGTTTCTCTTCCGCACATACGGAGGTCGACATGACCGACACCACACCGACCCCAAACACCACCAACGGGCAGACACAGGTGACCGCACTCGTCGCTTGGCAGCGACGGCAGGACCGAGATGAGCGGATCGAGCGGAAGCGATCCGAGCACCTCCGCAAGCACCTGCCGCTGGACTCTTTGGACCGCCACGCCCTGGACGTCGTCGACGACGCGTGCGCCCGCCTCGCCCCTGGCTACCCGCAGGGCGGTGAGTGATGTTCATCCGACCCAGCGCTCGATACCGACGAGCCATGCGCGACTGCGACCGTCGCATCGCAGCCTTTAAGAACGCGTTGCTCTACCAAACTTGATCGACGGGTTTTCGCAGGTCAGGTGTGACATCCACTTCGCTGAGGGAGTCTTCGGCCATCGGGTTAGCTCGTTGGTGGAGATGCCGGGTGGCATCGGTGGTGGGGTTGCTGGAGGAGCGGGAACTGGCCGCGCGGGAGCGCGTTGAGTTCCTCCGTGAGGAGGCGGACCGGATCCTGGCCGAGCTGGCGGAGGCGGAGACCGACTGGGAGGGCTGGGTGATCGCCCGGCAGTGGGTCGGCCAGGTGCTGTCTGCGAGCGAGACCCAGAAGAGCACTCAGCAGTTCGCAGATGTCGCGACCTCATCGTTGTCCGCAGCTGAGCCGGCCCCGCAGGGGGCGGCTCGTGCCGGTTCTGTGGTGCCTGTCTGGCAGCCCGGGCTGGAAGCGGGGGTGCTGGCGGTGGAGTACCAGCGCATCATCACCGTGCTCGCCGGCCGGCGCGGGAGCGCGGACGGGTCGATGACCTGTCAGCAGATGGCAGATGCTCTCGGGCTGGAGCCGACCCCTTCGGTGATCGAGGGGGGCGGTGCGGTCGCGGGCCCAGCGCCTGACCGCCCGCGGGTGGCTGGCCGAGCCCGTCCCGGGCAGGTTCACGCTCGCCGGCGGGCCAGGCGCCGGTTCATGAGCATCGTCATCGACCAGAGCACCATCGCCTCGTGGACCTGCGGCAGCGTCTCGTAGTCGCGCACCAGCCGGCGTGAGCGCATCAGCCAGGCGAAGGTCCGCTCCACGCACCACCGCCTGGGCAGCACCACGAACCCGGTGGCGTCGTCACTGCGTTTGACGACCTGGATGGTCAGGTGCAGTTTCTCCTTCGCCCAGGAGACCAGGCGGCCCGCGTAGGCGCCGTCGGCCCACACCAGCGCGATCTTCCGGAACCGGGTTCGCAGCCGCTCCAGCAGCGGCCCGGCGGCATCCCGGTCGGGGACGTTCGCGGCGGTGCCCATCACGGCCAGCAGCAGGCCCAGGCAGTCCACCACGATGTGCCGCTTGCGCCCCGAGACCTTCTTCCCGGCGTCGTACCCGCGCGAGGACGCCGGCACCGTGGCCGCCGCCCGCAGTGACTGTGCGTCCACGACCGCGGCGGTCGGCTCCGGATCACGACCCTCCTCGCGGACCTGCCCGCGCAGCCGGTCATGCAGTTCGGCGAGCAGGCCCTTGAGCCGCCACCGGCGCGAGAAGGCGTAGACGCGGTCCCAGGCAGGGAAGTCCGCGGGCATTGCCCGCCAGGTGATACCGCCCGCGACCAGGTAGCGGACTGTGATCCCCGGGAGTGGACACCGGGTTTCATGCGACGAGTGACAGCGTATGTGACGTGATCAGTTGTTGTTCGAACTCGGCTGGTGTGAGGTAGCCGAGCGCGGAGTGGCGGCGGCGCCGGTTGTAGTACGATAGCCAGCGGAACAGCTCCAGCCGCGTCTGCGCCTTCGAGGTCCAGCGGCATCCGTGGAGCAACTCGCGTTTGAGGCCCTGGAAGAACGACTCGGCGAGGGCATTGTCGTAGCTTGAGCCGACGCGGCCCATGCTGCGGCGGATACCGTGCCGGCGGCAGACCTCGGCAAAGGCGGCCGAGGCAAATTGCCCGCCCCTGTCCGTATAGAAAACGACCCCGTGAACCTGGCTGCCGCGGGATCTCGATCGCGTCGGTGACGACGAGCTGGGTGCGCATATGGTCGGCGATCGACCAGCCCACCACCCGCCTCGAGCAGATGTCGATCACCGTGGCGAGATAGAGCCACGAGGCTCCGACGACTATGTAAGTGATGTCACCGCACCATCTGACGTTCAGGGTCTCCGCGGTGAAGTCCCGCATCACCAGGTCCGGTGCAAGCGGAGCTGCTTTGTCGGCGATGGTCGTGCGCTTCTTGCGCCGCAGGTGCCGGCCGACGATGTGATTGACCCGCATCAGACGCGTCACCCGCTTGCGGTTGATCTTCCATCCCCGCGCCCGCATCTCGGCATGGACACGCCGACCCCATAGGTGCCACGGTGCTCGGCGTGAATCTCGCGGTCTCAGCCGTCGTGCGCTTCTCGTCGGCCTGGTGTTCGGCACGGGCCTGGGCAGTGGCCAGGTGCCGGTAGTAGCCGGAACGGGAGACGCCCAGGACCCGGCAGACCCGCTTGACGCCGAAGTCGGCGCGGTTCTCGGCGATGAAGTCCCAGCGGCGGGGGCTCACTTCACCTCCCGAGCGAAATAGGCGGCTGCCCGACGCAGAATCTCGCGCTCCAACTGCCACTCCCTCTCCGCATGTCGCAGCCGGGCGTTCTCGGCCCGCAGCCGGGCCAGTTCCTCGGCCGCACTCCTGCCAGCGTCGCGGTGTTCAGGCGCCGCCTGAGTCTCGTCCTTGCAAACCCACGTCCGCAGCGACTCGGCGGTGATACCGAGGTCCGCCGCCACCGCCGCATACGCCGCTTGCCGCCCGCGGCACGATAGAGCGCGACAGCATCTTCCTGAACTCCTCCGGATACGGAGACTTGCGTCCCACCTGGACATCCCTCCCTGGACCATCAAGATCCATTGTCAGGGTGTCCACTCCAAAGGATCAGCCTCAGTTCCGAGTTCTGCGACGCCTGGGGCAGCAAGTATCCGGCGATCGTGAAGCTGCGGGAGAACGCCTGGGCCGAGTTCGCGCCCTTCCTGCAGTTCGACACCGAGATAAGGCGAGTAGTTTGCACCACGAACGCCATTGAGAGCGTGAACGCCCGCATCCGCAAGGCCGTCTGACTCGCGGACACTTTCCGAACGAGCAGGCCGCTCTCAAGTGCGTCTATATCGCCATCACGAGCCTTGACCCTACCGGCCAGGGGCGCAAACGCTGGTCACAGCGCTGGAAGGCCGCCCTGAACGCCTTCGAGATCGCCTTCGACGCCGGGTCTCCGCCGCCCGCCTCTGCCCTCAACAACCCCAGAAACACCGTTTGCTTCCGCAGGCGGCACAGCCGGCTATCGGATGCGCACCAGGGCGTTCGCTGTATTGAGGTCTTCCAGGTAGGGGATTGGAGTCGTCCGTATGCTATTCGGGGGTTCTTTGGGGGGGAGGGGTGCTTGGGGGTTTAGCTTCACACCGGCGGTCGTCAGCCGCCGCGGTGATCGTGGGCGTTTGCGACAAGGTGTCGGTCGCCGGCCCGGTCGCCATGGCCACGCCTGCCGACGCACAGACCGGATCCTTCGCCTACGTCACCAACCGCACCTCGAACACTGTGTCGGTGATCGACACGGCCACCAACGCCGTCACTGCCACCGTTGCCGTCGGCATCCGCCCCGAAGGTGTGGCGGTCACCCCCGACGGCTCCCGCGTCTACGTCGCCAACGCCGGCTCGGACAACGTGTCGGTGATCAGGACTTCCGACAACACGGTCATCGCCACCATCCCCGTCGGCGACTTCCCCGAAGCTGTAGCGGTCACCCCCGACGGCTCCCGCGTCTACGTCACCAACCTCAACTCGGACAACGTGTCGGTGATCAGGACTTCCGACAACACGGTCATCGCCACCATCCCCGTCGGCGACAACCCCATCGGCGTGGCGGTCACCCCCGACAGCTCCCGCGTCTACGTCACCAACGCCGGGGCGTTCGACAACACCGTGTCGGTGATCAGGACTTCTGACAACACGGTCATCGCCACCATCCCCGTCGGCATCACCCCCTTCGGTGTGGCGGTCACCCCCGACGGCTCCCGCGTCTACGTCACCAACGGCAACTCGGACAACGTGTCGTTGATCGACACCGCGACCAACACCGTCACCGCCACCATCCCCGTCGGCGACAATCCCCTCGGCGTGGCGGTCACCCCGGACGGCTCCCGCGTCTACGTCGCCAACCTCAGCAGCAACACGGTGTCGGTGATCGACACGGCCACCAACACCGTCACTACCACCGTCGGCGTCGGCACCGGCCCTCACGGGGTGGCCATCGGGACCATCGGGGAGCGGATTCCGACCAGCCTGACGTTGACGGCGAAGAAGGGGAAGGGGCGTGGGAAGCCGGGTGACCTGGGCGGTCGCGGTCTGACGCTGACTGCCACGCTGACCGCCGAGGGTGCGCCCCTGGAAGGCAAGGAGATCACCTTCACCACCGACTCCACCGCCCTGTGCACCGACATCACCGACAGCCGCGGCAAGGCCACCTGCAACGTCCCCGGCAAGCAGCACAGGGACACCTGCTACACCGCCACCTACGCCGGTGACGCCACCTACGAGCCCTCCACCGCCACCCTCTGCACGAGCGGCGACCACCACGGCAAGCCCCAGCCGCGGCCCTGGCCGGCACAGCTCAGCCACAGGGCTTCAGCATCCCCGCCGCCCTCATGCCGACCATGACAAGCGACTGAACCCGCCCGGGGGCCCTGGGGCTCCCGTAGGTGTACAACTGAATCACCCGCATACCATCCACACTCGTGGCCCTGACCTCTACCAAGGCAGGGCCACGATGGCTTTACAACTTGAGCAGCTCTGTACAGCAGCATGAACCCAGCCGTCGTGACACCGTTCGTCGCCGACGCCACTCTCGATGGCGCGCCGGTGGTGGACGGTCCCCAGCACGAGGAGGAGCCGGCGCCAGGGATGAGCCGGATCCAGCCGGACGGTGAAGGGGTCCCCGGTACCGGCCGTGAGCCACCGGGCCGGCGTTGGCCTGCTCGGCGCGGCTGGGAAGGGTGGTGGAAAATGCCCGGGTGCCCAGCACGTGGCCGCAGCATCGGTCCGGGCATGGGTCGCTATGGGTGCGATTTGATGTGCGATCCTCACCCCGCAGGTTCACACTCGGATTATGGGTAGTGACAGGTCCTCGTCGGGCTCCGGGCCAGCCGCAAGGTCGCCAACCGCAGACCGGGGGGCGCCGAACGAGACGGTTGCTCTGATCGCGATGCTCTTCGCGGTCTCCATGACCTTCATCGACCAGACGATCGTCGCCATCGCGGCACCCAGCATCACCGACGAACTCGACCTGTCCGCATCTGGGATGCAGTGGGTGGTCAACTCCTACCTGTTGACGCTTGCCGCGTTCTTCGCCTTGGGCGGGCGGCTGTCCGACATCGTGGGGCACCGCCGTGTCATGGTCATCGGCACGCTAGTCTTCGTCATCTCGTCCGTGCTGTGCGGAGCCGTGCCCACAGGTGACATCGCCCAGACCTGGTTGACCGCCTTCCGTGCTACACAGGGTGTCGGCGCGGCGCTCATGTTCCCAGCCGCGCTGGCCATCGTTATCGTCGTCTTCCCTCTCGAAAAGCGCGGCAGGGCACTGGCGCTGTTCTTCGGTATCTCCGGCGCGCTGACTGCCCTCGGACCGCTGCTCGGCGGCTGGCTGACGTCCTGGACCTGGCGGGCGATCTTCTGGGTGAACGTCCCCGTCGCCGTCATCGCCCTGATTCTGACCGTCGTGGCTCGCATCCCCAACACCCGCCGCCCCGAAAGGCTCGACATCCCGGGCGCTGTGCTGGTGGCGATCGGGATGGGGCTGTGCGTCCTGGGCGTACAGCAGGCCGGCAGCTGGGGCTGGAGCAGCGTGGCGACCTGGGGCTGCATCATCGGCGGGCTGGTGGTGCTGGCGGTGTTCTGCCGCTATGAGCTGACGCAGAACGAACCGCTCATCAAGCTCCGGGTGTTCAAGGACAAGGCGTTCGCCGTCGACAACCTGGTGTTGTTCTTCTCGATGCTGGCTTTCGTCCCGCTGTTCTTCTTCGTGTCGGTGTACGCGCAGGTGTCGCTGAGCGCTTCCGCGGACCAGGCCGCACTGTTCATGCTGTACTTCTTCATCGGCTTCGGCATCGCCTCACAGTGGGGCGGCCGCATCCTCGACAAAAGGGGTGCACGCCCGGCCATCAAGCTGGGCACGGCGCTTGGCGCCATCGGTTTTGCCCTGTGGGCCAGCAAGTTGACGGACCTGTCGATGCACGACCAGTGGCCGTACGCGGCCCTTGCCGGCGCCGGCATCGGCTTCCTGCTCGGCCCGGCGTCGACGGACGCGGCCAACCGCGCGATCAACGCCTCATACGGCGAGGTCACCGGCATCACACAGACCGTGCGGAACTTTGCAGCTGCAGTTGGCCTGGCTCTCTTCAGCACCATCCTGACGCACGTCACCACCGACCGCGTCATCCAAACCCTGCAGTCCCGTGGCGTGCCAGAAGACGCGGCCCGGGAGGCGAGCCGGGCGATTGCGGAGGAGGTATCGGGCCATCCGGACGACAAGGCACCCACCGGGGACGGCCCGGTCGCCCACCTCATGCGCAACGCGATGGACGCGATCCGGATGGACTTCGCCGAGGCCAACCAGTGGGTGTTCTACGGCATGGCTATCGCCCTCGGCCTCGCCTGGCTGTGCGCGCAACTCCACCCGGGGACCCGGGTGACTGACGCCGCCACAGAGCCACCAGCGCCGGACACCCCGGAAGACCCAGCCAGCAGCGGGATCCCGCCTCGGCCGCCCACCTGAGACCCCCTTTCCCCGCCGGAAGCTGCTCACCAGCGAGCCCGGGCTGCGGACCGTGTGTGTCGAGGTGCGCGGCCACGTCCGCCGGGGTGCGGAATCTGGCGGTCGAGGGCGGGATCGGTGGTCAGTCAGGAAGGGCCACACGTCGCGGACGGCCCGGGTAAGCGTGCTGCCGGTGACACCAAAAGCCGGGCGAGCAGACCGTGGGTGCCGATCTTGCCGTGGCAGAGGACTGTGGCCAGGATCCGGCGAGTCCGACCCCACCATGTGCCGTCCGGGAAAGCGCGAGAAGTTTCCTCAGCCGCACGCAGCGCCAGGCGGCTCTTCGGCCAACGAACGTAGTAAGCCGGGCCGGAAGATTTTCCGGCCGGCTTTTGCCGGTACTCATAAGGGCAAGCGTGCCGTCACCCTCCACCTCACGGTGGAGGGGGCAGGAGGATGGCAATCCCATCGTTCAGCCGGTCCCCGGCCGGTGACCGGCGGGAATGAGAGGTTCGGCGTAGTCACGTGATGTCCGAAAGGATGCTCTGGAGGTCATGGCATCGAGGAAGCGCATTTACGACGCTGAGTCCCGTGAGGGGGCGGCACGGATCGTGACGGAGACCGGGAAGCCGATTCCGGAGGTGGCCGAGGATCTGGGCATCCATCCCGGGACGCTGCGCAGCTGGGTCTCGCGGCGCAACAGGTCGCTTTCGTCGGACCGGCCGGTGGCCGAGCCATCGCCCGGCGGTCGGCTGCGGGAGATTGAGCGCGCTGAGCTGGAGCGGCTGCGGGCCGAGGCCAGGGAGAAGGACAAGCGCATCCGCGAGTGTGCAAGCGATTCGTGGCCTTGTGGGTGAAGTAGCTGAGGCGGACCCGGCCGTGGCGGTCGGGGTGATCAGCCGCTGCAAGCCGAGGAGGGCATACCGCATGGCGCTCGCCTGCCGGGCTCTGAGGGTGTCGCAGTGGTGGTACTACAAGTGGCACGACCGCTCGGCCCGCCCACCGCGCGGGAGATGCGCCACCAGTACCTGGCGGAAAAGATCGAGGAGATTTCCGTGGCTCCGGGGGCACCTACGGCTCGCCGAAGGTGTTTCATCGAGCTGGTCGCAGGGGCTGGCGGGTGTCGGTGAACACCGTGGTAACTGATGGCCGAGCTCGGGCTGGCCAGCCGGAAGATCACGCGCCGCTGGTCGCTGACGACGCCGGGCAGGCGGCCGGGCGCCCCGCACTTCGTCCGCCGGGACTTCACCGCCGAGGAACCGGACCTCGTCTGGGCGGGCGACATGACCGAGATCGACACCGGCGAGGGCAAGCTCTACCTGGCAACGGTGATCGATCCGTTCTCCCGTCGGCTGCTCGGCTACGCGATGGGCGCTCGGCACGACGCCGAGCTGGTGGTGCCCTCACTCATGCACCGGCACATCTTCCGCGCCCGCACCGAGGCCCGCATCAAGATCGCCACCTGGATCACCGGCTTCTACTGACTTTGTTCTCGTGATGTCGTCAAGGTGAGGCCGGTTTCAGCGAGGCATCCATCGACGAGGTTGCTGCGGTATTGGATCCGTCGGAGGCCGTGCCGAAGGGTGCGCATCAGGTGGTCGGGGTCGGTGAAGGCGGTGTTGGCCTGGCTGCTGCGTCGCAGCAGTGACCAGATGCCCTCGACGGGGTTGAAGTCCGGTGCATAGGCCGGCAGGAAGTAGCAGGTGATCCACTCCTGGCTGTCGATGAAAGCCTGCAGCCGGGCGTCTTTGTGGACGTTCAGGTTGTCCCATACGAGCACAATCGGCGCGCGGAGCTGTTGATGAGCAGCGGTCAGCAGGTCGCGGTAGTCGGTCCAGGTGAAACTGCGTCTGCCGCCCCGCTTGTGGTCGACGTGCAGCTTGGGTCGGTAGATCAGGCGTGAGCGTTCGCCCTGCTTGAAGCAGGCCAGGGCGGCGATGGAGAAGCGGCGCTGGGAGCGGCCCCGCACCCGGATGACGGGTGTGTGTCCGCGCCGGGCCCAGGTGCGGGTGGTGGGCGGCGTCATCGAGAAGCCTGCTTCGTCTTCGAAGCGCCAGGCCCCGAGCGCCGCCACGGTGTTTCCACCTGGGGCCAGGTCTCCTTCACCCAGCCGGTGACGGCTTCCTCGGTGCGCTCCACCGCGCGGC